>NZ_BIMH01000006.1 GCF_004000985.1 Paenibacillus validus NBRC 15382
CCTGCGCCGCGGACCCAGTCCGGCCGGCCTGCCGACCACGCGGCGCGGCCGTCCGCCCGTTCCACCGGCTCCACCTCGAACGCCGGGTGCTCCGCGAGGAACGCGGCGATGATGTCTTCGTTCTCCTCCGGCGAGAACGTGCAGGTCGAATACACAAGCCGTCCGCCGGGGCGAAGCATACGCGCCGCTTGAGCGATGAGCGTATGCTGCATGGCGGCGTACTTGGCCGTCCAGGCCGGCTCCCACGCCTTGGCCATCTCCTCTTCCTTACGGAACATCCCCTCGCCGGAACAAGGCGCATCGACCAAGATTTTATCGAAATAGCCGGCAAACGCATCAACCAGCTTCGCCGGATCGTCATTCAGCACGACTGCATTGCGGACCCCGTTTAACTCGATATTTTTCACCAGCGCCTTTACCCGGTCCGGATGGATGTCGTTGGTCACGACAACCCCTTCACCCTGCAGCTTGGCGGCGATTTGCGTCGTCTTGCCGCCGGGAGCGGCGCATAAGTCGAGCACCCGGTCGCCCGGCTTCGGATCGAGCAGCTCGACCGGCGCCATCGCGCTCGGCTCCTGAATGTAGTACAGCCCTGCGTGATAATGCGGGTGCTTCCCCGGCCGGACTTCATCCGCAGATCCTTCCGTCTCCGAGCCGCCGCGAGGAGCAGCGCCTTGATAATAAAACCCCGTTTCCGCCCAAGGAATCGGACGCAGCCCGATCGGCGACAGCCTCTCGAACGCCGCGGGGGACAGCTTCAAGGTGTTCACGCGTAAGCCGTATAACCGCGCTTCGTCGTATGAAGCCAAAAAAGCCGGAAAATCCGCTTCCAGCAACCGTTCCATATGCTGCAAAAATACCGCAGGCAGATCGCGCCCTGTCATGTTTCGTTCAACCCGTTTCCGTCAATGTGGACATCCAGACCGGCCGTCGGGAGCCGCCTATCGGCTCTGGTCCCGACCCGGATGCCGGATGATTCCCATTGTACTTCGAATCCGATAGTCCCCGCAACCCGGGATGGTTCCGATTGGGGGCAGGGGTCTGGTCAAGAAATTCGAAATTACACCCCATTTCAGGTATGATAGAAAGAGGTAGCTATTTGAACACATCGACAAGAAAGAGGGGGAACCATGAAAAAGCTTGCCATTTATTTATCCATCATCGTCGTTTTGTTCGGCGCGTTATTCGTGTTGAACCAGCAGTCCAATAAAGCCAAATTCGGCAAACACGCCGACAACGTGTACAAGATCGCGCCGGACAAGCTGCATCCGGAAACGGTGAAGCTGCTTGACGATCCAAACTATCAAAATATCATTCTGCCGGAGGACCTGGATAAAAAAATTGCGAATAAAGAAAGCTTCTATATTTATTACTTCGCTTCCACCTGCCCGCATTGCAAGGTGACGACGCCGATCCTGATGCCCGTGGCCAAAGAGCTGGGCGCCGACATCAAACAATTCAACCTCGAGGAGTTCAAAGACGGCTGGAAGCGATACGGCATCGAGTTCACACCGACCTTGATTTATTATAAAGAAGGCAAAGAAGTCGAGCGGCTCGTCGGCGAGCAAACGAAGGAAGCGCTGCAATCGTTCATCAGCAAGCACAAATCTTAAACCGGCCGGGAGCACGATGAAGCCCGGGTAGACGAATTATTCATACTAACGCTCTGCCGGGCGCACCCGAATAAGGCTGCACCGACGTCAAACGTCGGGTGCAGCCTTTCGTATGAGCAGGTCTAGCTGCTCGCGCTCGTATAATGCGCGACCGCATACCGCCAAAACATTCGCGAAAGCGCCAGGGCGATCAGCGCGACCAGCCCGCTGGCGATCACCTCCGTCCAGCCGATGCGTCCGACGATGGCGGCGGCGGGGAACGTCGTAATGAACGCCACCGGGAACACGTAGGTTAGGATGAACCGCAGCGCGCCCGGGTACACCGAAACGGGAAAACGCGCCGTCTCGAACGACGTCGTGAACAGGAACGATAAATTGTCGACCTTCACCGCCCAGAACGATACCGTCATCATCGCAATCCACAGCGAATACACGACCGCCAGCGCCGCAACGAATACCGCCGCGAACATCAGCAGCTCCCGCCAGCCGGGGGTATAGCCGATGCGCAGGAGCGCGAAGGCCACCATCCCGAAACCGAGCAAGACGTCGGCCAGACGCCAAAATACAAGATGCCGAAAGCTTACGTAAAATTGGCTGTCGATCGGCTTCGTCAAGACGTAATCCAGCGTGCCTTTGCGAATATGGTCCACGAGCCGGCTCATGTTCGGCTGCAGGAAGAAATCGATAAAGCCGTGTACGGCGGTGAATACGCCGAGCAGCGCCAGCACCTCGTCGAACGACCAGCCGCCGATCTGCTGCGTCCGGTAAAAATAGAGCTGCACCGTCAGCACCGCCATCGCCAGACCGAACAGCGTATGCAGCACGTTGGCGGCGAAATTGGCCCTATACTCGAATTCTTCGACCAGACACGCCCGGAAAAACGATTGCAGCGTACGCCCGTATTTGCGCATCTCTCCTAACCTCCCGCCGCGGAGTATTTGGCCAGTCCCCGCTTCCACTGGATGCGGAAAATCACGATCAGCACCGCGATCCAGACCAGCTGCTGGACGAAGCCCTGCCCGATTAAATCCGGGCGTCCCGCCAGCTTGCCCGTCAGCAAATCGACGGGAAATCCGACCGTCGAATAGAACGGAAACCAGGAGGCGACCCAAACCAGCCCCTCCGGAAACATGGACAAGGGCGCGATGCGTCCCGCCAAGAACAAATGCAAGCCTTCATACAGCGCAAAGATCGACGTAGCCTTGTTCGTCCAGAACGCCAGCAAACCGAATTCGTAGCCGATCAAATAACGCAGCACGTTGGACCCGAGCAGCGCCAGTACGGCGAGCCCGATCATCCCCCCGTCCGCCGCAGGCCGCAGCACCGGCCATATCCACGCAAGCACGAGCCAGGACGGAACAAGCAGCGCCGCGAAAAACAGCTTGTAGACGATGTTTTGCGCAATGCTCCAATGCATCGGATGAAACGGGCGAAGCAGCTTGGCCGAGAACGTGCCCTGCCGGATTTCGCTGTCCAGCTCCCACACGTCCCACGACCGCGACAGCCTCTCGACAACGAGCACGCCGATAAAGTACACGATATAATCGTTCGCGCCATAACCGCGGACGGTGCCGCCGCCGGCAATCGACAGCCATACCGAGAGGCTGACGATCGGCTGGACGAACGACCCGATCATCCAGATCAGGCTTTCGCTGCGATACGCCAGCATGACGGCCCATTCAACGCTCAGCAGCGCCGCATACTTCTGCCGGAACCGCAGCCAGGCTTCCCCGGCTGTGCGGGCGTCCGCCCCTTGCCCGAGACCCTTCTCCCGGCCGCTCATTCGCGCCCCACCTCCGACGTCTCGCGTTCCTCCTGCCGGTTTTCCTTGCGTAACGCGCCTGCCGAACCGCCTGCCCCATCCGTCTGCGCGAACGCTTGCCCGATCACCGTCTCCATCGACGGATCCTCGATCGTCAGATCGAGTACCGGAAAATCGGCCAGCAGCTTCGCGGACACGGCGGATACTTGCTCGCGCGGCACCTCGAACAGGGCGACCGGATAGTCGTCCAGCATCACGTTCGTCACCGCCGGCTCCCGGGCCAGCCTTGCCCGAATCGCTTCCGCCGAGCCGCCTTCGGCCAGCTGCAGCTTGATTCGCTTGCGGGGCGAATGCCGGTCGACCAGCTCGGCGATGCCGCCGTCGTACAAGAGCCGCCCGCCTCCGATGACCATGACGCGCTCGCACAGCGCCGTCACATCGCCCATATAGTGGCTCGTAAGCAGTACCGTCGCGCCGACGCTCCGGTTGTATTCCAAAATAAACCGGCGCACAACCTCCTGCATTTGTACATCGAGGCCAATCGTCGGTTCGTCCAAAAATAAAATGTCCGGCCGGTGCAGCAGCGACGCCGCGAGCTCGCACTTCATCCGTTCGCCGAGCGACAGCTGCCGCACCGGTTTATGCAGGACGCGCTCGAGCTCCAGCAGCTCGGCCAGCTCGCCGAGGCTTTTCCGGTACGTCTCGTCATCGATCTCGTAGATCGCTTTATTGACCAGGAAGCTGTCCGATGCCGGCACGTCCCAAATCAGCTGGCTTTTTTGCCCCATCACCAGGCTGATTCGGCGTTTGAACGCGTTCCGGTGCTCCTGCGGCTTGAACCCCGCCACCTCGACGCGTCCGGCCGTCGGATGCAGCAGCCCGGTCAGCACCTTCATCGTCGTCGTTTTCCCGGCGCCGTTCGGACCGAGAAAGCCCACAATTTGGCCCGCGGGAATATGGAAGCTGATGTCGTCGACCGCTTTCACCACCCGGTAGCTGCGGCTCACTAAACTGCGCAAAGACGCCAGTAGTCCGGGCTCCCTCTCGTGCACGCGATAATGCTTGGACAGGTGCTCCACATGAATCAACCGTCTCGTCCTCCTTCGAGCTTCGCTCTATACGCGCGCTGATTAGTCTTCCTCGTGTTCTTGCGGCGGATGCAGGCGGTATTCCTCTACGAGCGCATTCAGCTCCGGATCGAGAACGCGGATGTCCAGGTCATAGAAGGCGAATGGCTCCTCCGCGATCCGATGAAGCTTGCCCAGGTAGGCCCGGCTGTCCTGCCGCAGCGCCTCCAGATCGATGCCAAGCACCTCTTCCGGCTGCTGCTCAAGCTTCTCCAACGCCGCGGCGAACAGCTTCACCGCGCCCCCGTTATTGCCGTTCCGGTAATGATAAAGGCCTACCGCTACCTGCAGCAGGCCCTGATACAACGTGTCGCGTCCTTCCTCGAGCCAGAGCTCCTCCATCACCTCATGGCATTCGAAGTAATCCCTTGCGATGTTGAAATAGTACACGAACAGCACATACAACCGATCGTACTTCGCGGTCAAGATGAACCCTCCCCGGTTTCGAGCCGATGCTAAGACAACGAGCTCTTTTTCGCCCGGCTGATCGCCTCTTCGATTTGATCGGACAATTCTTTCAATAACCACGTGTCGTTCGTATCCCACAGTTCATTGAAACGCAGCTGGAATTGAGCGGCCTCCCGCACCCGATGGTAAAAATACAACACCTGAATGTTGTTCAGCACCCGGTTGACGATATTGGAGTTGTCCTCGAACAGCTGCTGCGACTCCATGATCTCGTCGCGGATGCTGCTCATTTCCTGATCGAGCTTGTACGCCGCTTCCGCCGCTTTGCTGAGCCGGCTGACGACTTCCTCCGGCAAGCTTTCGCGGTATTTGTAGTTGAGCGAATGCTCAATCGTCGCCCAGAAGTTCATCGCCAGCGTACGCAGCTGAATTTCCGCCAGCACCCGCTTCATGCCGAGCGACGTCTGCACCGGATACTCCACAATCATGTGATAGCTGCGGTAGCCGCTTGGCTTTTTGTTCGTGATATAGTCTTTTTCATACACTAACGTCATATCCTGACGGGCGCGGATCAGCTCCGCCAATTGCCCGATATCTTCGACGAATTGACACATGATGCGGATCCCGGCAATATCCTCGATGCCGGTCTCGATTTGTTCCATCGGCACGTTAAGCCGCTTCGCTTTTTCCAATATGCTGGAAACCCGCTTCACGCGGCCGGTCACAAATTCAATCGGGGAATACTCTTCGCGGCTTTTCAATTCGCTTCGCAGCGTCTTGAATTTGACCTTCAATTCTTCGACCGTCTGCTCGTATGGCAGAAGGAATTTTTTCCAATCGCGACCATCCATCCGTAATCCTCCCTATCTTCCCGTATGCGCCGAGCCGACCGCCTCCGATATATGCTTGAAGCCGTCCTGCCGCAGCAGCTGCCGCAAGCCGCGGTTGATTCGTTTCACCAATGCAGGCCCTTCATAAATGAGCGCCGTATACACTTCGACCAGGCTGGCTCCCGCGCGAATTTTCGCATAGGCGTCTTCCGCTGTAAATATGCCCCCCGACCCGATAATCGGCAGCTTGCCTTCGGTTAAGCGGTACACGGTCCCGATCAGCTCCGTCGACTTGCCCGTTAACGGCCTGCCGCTCAGTCCGCCGGTTTCGCCGCGGTTCGCATTCGCCAGGCCGTCGCGCGAGATCGTCGTGTTGGACACGATGATGCCCGACACGTTGCTGCGCAAAATCGTCGCCGCCGTATACTCGACTTCCTCCGGCGTCAAGTCCGGCGCAATCTTGACGAGCACCGGCTTCTCCCGGCCGCCGAACTTCGCATGCATGGCGTCCATCTCGTCCTTGACGGCGGCGAGCAGACGCGACAAGTCGTCGCCGTGCTGCAGATTGCGCAGATCCGGCGTGTTCGGCGAGCTGATATTCACCACGAAAAAATCGCCGTAGCCATACAGGGCCTGAATGCATGCGCGGTAATCCTCGTGGGCTTGTTCGTTCGGCGTCGCTTTGTTCTTGCCTATATTAATCGCCAGCGGAATCGTCCGCTTTCCTTGATTCCGCAAATTGCGCTTCATGCCCTCGATGCCGACGTTGTTGAAGCCCATCCGGTTGATCAGCGCCCCGTCCTCGGGCAGCCGGAACAGCCGCGGCAGCGGATTGCCCTCCTGGGGCTTCGGGGTCACTGTCCCGACCTCCATGAAGCCGAAGCCGATGCTGGAAAAGCCCGGAACCGCCTTGCCGTTCTTGTCCAAGCCTGCGGCAAGGCCCACCGGGTTCGTAAACTTGATGTTCCAAAGCTCCGTCTCCAGCTCCGGGTAAACGCCGACGCCCCATACAGCCTGCAGCAGCCGCCGACCTCCCGGTATTTTACCGAACGTATGCAGCCCGTCGATCGTGAGATGGTGCGCCTTCTCCGGGTCCATTCGGAACAGCACCGGTTTGGCTATCGATTTGTACAACATGCTTCTCGCCCTCTTCCCGTCCGTCTCTTGCTGACGATAACTCTCTCTAGATGACAGTTTATCGTTTTACGGCGGAAAAATAAAGAGGACAACCCAACAAAACCCTGACGCTCCAGCGGTTACAATATGGTAGAATATGCTTAAACCTATCGGAAGGCAGGGCTGATGTCGATGTCCAAAAAGAAAATTACTCCGTACGCAAAGCGCAAAGCGAAAGAAGAGCCGAACAAAAAGCTGATCATCTGGGTCGCCTCCGTCCTTGGCCTCATTATTGTCGGCATGTCGGTCCTTCTCATTGTAAACAGTTGAAGCGCTCGATAGTAATCATTTTTCCATGAGCGCCGAATAAAGTCAGCCCGAAGGAGAAAGCATCCTTCGGGCCTTTTCGGGCTATTTATTTTTGGTCTCCTGCAGGATCGCAACCAGCCTCCTCACCTATTTCTCAATCCTGCCGCCGACTCTCATAGCCGCGGCGGGAAAAATTAAGTTTGCGTTCTCCCGGCTTACCGCCATCATATGACACCTAAGAAAAAAGGCCAACCAAATTTGATATGCTCCCCATTAGGTAGACAGGTGAAATAATAAAACCTATCTACCAAGGGGAGTTTTTTCATGTCCAAAATTAACGAGTACTGCGGAAAAGAGAAGTTAGCCATATTGAAGGAACTTGAAACGGGGCAAGGGTCACTAAGCGGGATAGCCTATAAATATAGCATTAACGTCAGTACTTTAAAGGAATGGCGGCGGCGTTATGAAGTGTACGGGGCCGAAGGGTTGGAATTTCGTTCAGGCAATAAGAGCTACACGGCGGAAACTAAACTTCAAGCGGTTCAAGATTATCTTTCAGGGAAGTACTCGCAGAACGAAATCATTAGAACGTACCGCATTGCAAGTCGTACACAGCTCAGGATCTGGATTAAGAAGTATAATAGTCATAGCGGTCTAAGACCGTACAAGAACGGAGGCGTAGCCGCTATGACAAAGGGACGAACGACAACCTGGGAAGAACGGATCGATATCGTATTGTACTGTCTCTCTCAAAATCGCGATTATCCTAAAGCAGCCGAAAAGTATCAAGTTTCTTATCAACAGGTCTATCAATGGGTGAAGAAATATGATGCAGGGGCAGAAGATGCCCTACAGGATCGACGTGGGAGAAATAAACCAGCCGAAGAGTTAAGTGAAGTAGAACGACAAAGACTCGCCTTAAAGAAGTTAGAAGCCGAGAACGAATGGCTGCGCGCGGAGAATGCCCTGTTAAAAAAGTTAGAGGAGCTCGAAAGGAGGCGTTATTAAGCCGAATACGTCAGGAGAACGTCTACCTGTCTATTCAAACCGTACAGCAAAACAAAGGCTTTAGCATTCAACTTTTATGCAGAATGGCAGGTATTCCCCGTTCGAGCTACTATAAGTGGTTAAATCGGGAACCCAGCTTTCAGGAGCAAGAAAACGAAAAGCTAGCAAATGCCATGATCTTGCATTATGAGAAGGTGGAGGGCATCTTTGGCTACCGCCAATTAACCCTTCATTTGAGAAGACAACTGGATCGCGCGATTAATCACAAGCGGATTTATCGCCTGATGAAATTGGCAGGCATTCGGTCGGTTATTCGCAGGAAGAAAAAGAAATACGTGAAATCCACGCCTGAACAGATCGTAGAGAATTTGTTGAACCGAGAATTCACTGCTGAGAAGTCGAATGAGAAGTGGGTAACCGACGTAACCGAAATGAAGTACGGCCAGGGCCAGAAAGCTTACCTCAGCGCCATCTTAGATCTTCACGATAAATCGATTGTGGCGTACGTCCTAGGCCATTCCAACAACAATAGCCTCGTTTTCACAACGCTGGACTTGGCTTTGAAAGCCGCACCCGGCACATCGCCAATGCTGCATAGTGACCGAGGTTTTCAATATACCTCATGGGGTTTTAAAAGACGCTTGGAAGCACACGGGATGACGCAGAGTATGTCGAGGGTAGGAAAGTGCATCGATAATGGCCCCATGGAGGCATTCTGGGGCACCCTCAAGAGCGAGAAATACTACCTCCACAAATACCAGACCTTTGAAGCATTAAAGAAGGATATCGAGGATTACATTCACTTTTATAACTACGAGCGGTTGCAGAAGAAATTAAGCTGCCTTAGCCCGATGGAAGCTCGAGCTAAGGCAGCTTAATCACTTTATTTTATTCCACTGTCTACTTGACGGGGTGCACTTCAATTTGGCTGACCTAATAATACGAAATAAAGTATTTTCTTAGCGCTTAGAATAATTTAGTGGTTTGTCTGAAGAACTACATGCTACACGCGTATGTGCTTTAATTTATAATCGCAAATAAAATTGGAGGACGTAGCCCAAGCGAAGGCGCGGGAGATGTTTTCCTTTTTTGAGCTCTAACGGGAGTCATACCTGAGTTGTTCTCAGGGTTATTTATAATACACTCTTATGTTTTATCTCGCAGGAGTTTTTGTCAAACTACTTTCTAACATATCTATAATGAAAAGGAATCGCTCCGCTTCCCGAAATACATGGTCTGCCAGCAGGGGATGAATAATACTCTTTATACGACAAGACTCGATTAATTCTTTAGCCGTCTTTTTAAAATCGCGAAGAGATTTTACGGAAATTCGATTCTGGTCAAGGAATTGGTCTAGTAAAGGAACTGTCTGGGATTGAGGTCGCATGGATTCTAAATCTCTTGCTTGAAAGAGCAATTGGTCGAAATCTTGACTAAAGTTACGTGATTGTTCAACTAACTGCCGTTCAGAGGGGTCCAGTAAATGTCCAATAAATTTTGCATGGTCAGCCATTATCCTTAAGAAAAATACATTTTCATTAATGATTGCATCGGGTAAAGGATCTAATCTTCCAGTATTAAGTTCTTCCAATCTGTTTCTAAAGTAAAATGCTTCTCTACTCGTGTGGTCGACCAACAATGGAAAGTTATTGGCTCCTGGAAGTTGGCAACTTAAAATTAATCCTAACACTTTTCTTTTAAAAGCCCATATATGGGAAGCCGCATTGTGCACTTCTACATTGAATCTTTTGATTACTTCAGGGTCTGTTTCAGGTGTAAATGTGTTTGACCTTCTTTCAATTTCCTCAAACACCGCGTAAAAGTGATTCGCCTCATTTATTAACTGGGTGTCATCGCAACGAAACCCTAATTTCAAAAAAAGTGAATGTTCCTTCATTATACGTGACCAAAACCGAACTTCGTCTAAAGAACGCATAACGAATCCATTGGACATAGCTGCACCTCCATTTCACTCCATGATTAAATATTATGGACTTTGAAAGGAAGTATGCTCAAATAATGGATGCATGCGGTCTGTTTCAGCATTGACTTCCTTGACAGATGCATTCGTGAAAAAATGCGCCGCTTCCTGAATATGAATTCCGTTACGATGAGTGTTACATCGCTTGAGTAAAGGGGTGATGATGTACCGCTTTAATCTGCGCTGCTTGCGCAGGTACGGCGTCAGGCTCCCGCATCAGTTCGTGAATATAGGCATGAATGGATCTGAAAGCTTCAGTGGCATCCTCGCCTTCTACGTTCACGCTCAAGGTTTGGTCGCATTTCATCGTTAAGAATAAGGAGACGACCTGGGAAGACACCTTCCCGTTAATATACATCTGCTTTTTACCAAACAAGATGCTGCTTTTATAACCGTTCGCTATGTCCGCAAGCCTGATTAAAGATTCTATGGCAACCGGAATGGCTGCATCCCACTTCCATTCAATGTTCATCGTCAAATCCCTTCCTTTCTTCGTGAGAAAAATAAAGAGACATGCCCCCTCATCAGGTGAACATGTCTCCAGTTGACCGGAAGAATCGTTCCTTTTTGCTGCCTAAGCCTAAGGCTTATAGATCCAATCGTTAAGATTAAAGTCTTTCTTGATGATGCCGTTATCGAACAAATATTTTTTGGTTCCTTCCAGAAGTTTCAGACTGTCCGCTGAAAAATCCTCGACTTGCCACTGGCTAATATCGAAGGATGCTTTAACTACATCCAGCGGGAATTCGGAGGACTCGGCATACAGCTTATAGAATTCATCGGCATTGGACTGAATTTCTTTTGCTGCCTTTTGCCGCACTCCGTTCCATACTTGCACGAAGCCAGGGTTCCTGGAAAGGTAGTCTTCACTCGCCACCGTCACGCTCGAGCCCCGAAGATCCGGATGACTCTTTGCTTCATCTATCGCTTTATAGCCTTTGCTGATAATCAAAGGGCCGAACCCTGTCGGGTAAGCATAAGCTTCAATATCCCCTCGCGCCAAAGCCGCTTCGCCGTCAGCAGGGAGCAGGTGAACGACCTTTATGTCTTTATCCAAGCCTTTTTCCTGCAGCAATCCTTTCAGGTAACGGCTCATGTAGGAGCCATCGGCTGTAGCGATTTTTTTGCCTTTCAAATCCTCCACCTTTTGAGGTCCATCCGCTTTAGCCACAAGCCAGGCATTCATACCGGACTGGGTAATGTTAATCAGTTTCGTCTTCAAGCCGACCGCTCTGGCATTAATTGCCGGCGTATCGCCGTAAATTCCGACATCCAGAGCACCCGAGGCGAGAGCTTCATTCAAGTTCGGTCCGTTAGGAAAAGATTTCACCGAAACATCGGTGACGCCGTATTTTTTGAGTTCGGATTCCAGGTAGCCTTTTTTCTGCGCCCAGCCTTCTACCCCCGTGATGGTACCTTTGTTGTTAGGGGAAATATACCCGATACGAAGCTTCGGTTCAAGCGTCGTCTTCGCTTCGGATGTCTGGCCTGCTCCCTGCGCCGGGGCGGCTGCATCGCCTGCTGCCGGTTGCTTGGAGCCTGAAGTCCCGCATCCGGAGAGAGCCCAGGCAAATACAGATGTAAGGAGTAATGCAGTTAAAGTCCAATGCTTGCGGGATGAATTCATAGTAATGCCCCCTGTCTGTCTAGTTTAATAAGGTTGTGCCTGGTTTAGTGCCTGTGCATGCGTCGAAATATAAGATAAGAACCGTCATCCGCCGCCGTTGATTTGGCGCCCCGGGTCCAGCCCAAGTTGGTACGGTAGCTGCCCAGCTGTCCGCTTTCGATCAGTGCGGACTCGTTGAACTCCGCTTCCTGCTCGGCAAATGGCGATACGAACAAAGCATCCGTAGGGCAGTACAATTCGCACATAAAGCAGCTTTGGCAGTCGGATTTTCTGGCGATAGCAGGAACGCCGCCGTCTTCGGTTGCCGGATCGAATACATTCGTCGGGCAGACGGACACGCACTGGTTGCAGTTGACGCAGCGGTCTTGGCTTAAGATTTCAATCATTAGATGACAGCCTCCTTCTTGGTGAATGTGGAATGGATACCGGAGTGGGCGGCACCGGCATCCTGATCGGATAACGGTCGAACCCAGAGCTGATCCAAACCGCCGCTTAGCAGGCGATAATGCTGCTTGGTATCGGACCCGGGAAAATCTTCGCGACGGTGCATCCCTCTCGTCTCCTGACGCGCTGATGCGCTTGTAAACATCCAACGGGCCGTCGCAGTCATTGCCGCCGCCTCCCGGACCCGAACGGTATTGCCGTCCCCGGCCTGAAGTCCGCTTTTCACTTCATTCCAGACGCGCTCGAGCCGCTGAAGCCCTCCTTCAAGCCCTGCTCCTGTGCGGAACCAGTTCCGGTCGTAAGGGAACACCTCGTCCTGTACGGCCTTCACGATCTCACTCGTATCCGTTCCTCCCTTGCGCTCCGCCGGTTGTGTCGGGATGCCGGTTCGTTCCGAGAGCCCTTGCGCACTGCGGCTGGCGGCATACGCTCCCAATTTCAATGCATAACGTGCCGCTCCCTCACCGGACCAATAGCCTGAGGACATCGCCCAAGCCGCATTATGGCTGCCTCCGCCGGTAAACCCGCCGCAGATGAGCTCACGTGTCGCCGCATCCCCGGCAGCATACAATCCAGGTACCTTGGTCGCGCAGCTTTCATCGATAATATGGATGCCGCCCGTTCCGCGAACCGTTCCTTCAAAGCGAAGCGTAACCGGAAATTTTTGCGTGAACGGATCGATTCCGAGTCGGTCGAAAGAAAGGAAAAAGTTCGGCTGTGCCTTGCGCATCGCCTCTTTCAGCTCATCGTCGGCCTTATCCAATCGGGCGTACACGGGCTGGGTGAGCAGCGTCCGCGCGATCACCGAGCGGCCTCGCTGCGACCCTGCGCCTTCGATCACCCGGCCGTCTTCGTAATAGAAGGTAGCCCAGGTGTAGAAGGCCGACTTCGTCACCGGAGAGAATGCAGGACACAGAGAGTACGCGGTAGAGAATTCCATGCCCGAGAAATCGGCCCCCGCTTCAGCGGCCAACAAATAGCCGTCCCCGGTTAATACATTCGTCCCTAAGGCTTTGCTTAAAAATGCGCAGCCGCCGGTCGCGATCACGACGGCTGAAGCATCGACCCGCCACGTTTCCTTCGTTTGAATGTTCGTTCCCGTCGCTCCGGCCACACCATGCTCATCCGCGAGGAGCTCCAAAGCCGGACTGTGATCGAGGATCTTCACTCCCGCCTTCTGCACCTGTCTGCGCATCAGCTTCATATATTCCGGCCCTTGCAGACTTTGGCGCTGAGACAGCCCCGCTTCGTCGACAGGAAATGGGTAGCCCCAATCCGCAATCTGGTTCGTATTGGCAAAGGTACGGTCAAGCACCCGCTGCATCCAGCCGCGATCGGCCAAATAGCCCCCCAGCGCTTCACGGCTTTTCATTGCGCTTTCCCGCTCCTCAGGATTCGGATTCACATACCAAACACCTGTGCCGGATGGAGCCGTAGCGCCGCTCGTTCCGCAATAGCCTTTATCGACTAATACAACCTTCGCACCTTCTCTAGCTGCTGTTACCGCCGCCCAGGTCCCCGATGGACCTCCGCCGATTACCAACACATCTGCGTTCAGATTCACATCATATCGACTCATTGTTTTCCCCGCCTTTATAGAGTATGGATTTATCAAATCGAAAACGAAAGCTCCCGTTGGGCTTCTATTGCGCCTGGCTCCTTCAAGAGCAAGCGATCCAAAATCACCTTCTCAAAATAGGCAAATCCACTGTCGCGTTCTCTCGGACGCGGGAGTGTAATTTTCACATCCATCGCGATCTTCCCGCTCTCAATGAGCACTACGCGGTCCGCCAATGCTACCGCTTCGCTCACATCATGCGTGACGAGCAAAACGGTAAATCTTTGCTCGCTCCACAACCGTTCAATCAACTGCTGCATTTCGATTCGCGTCAACGCATCCAGGGCGCCTAGCGGCTCATCGAGCAGGAGCAATCTCGGGCTTCCGGCCAAAGCACGTGCCAACGCTACGCGCTGCCGCTGACCGCCTGACAGGACCGCTGGCCATGCACCGGCTCTTTCCTCCAAGCCCACTTGCTTCAGCGCTTCATGCGCCAGCTTCTTGTCGCCGGACTTCACGCCGATGCGGACGTTATCGACCGCCTTCCTCCAGGGAAGAAGCCGGGAATCCTGAAACAGTACCCGGATATCGGGATGGATGCCCTTCGTTGCGTTGCCTTCGATCATAATCAGACCGTCCGACGGCTTCTCCAAGCCGGCTACCAAGCGAAGCAGCGTGCTTTTGCCGCATCCGCTCCTGCCAACGATCGCGACGAATTCACCGGGTTCCGCCTGAAAGTTAATATCTGTAAGCACCTCTGTTGTACCAAATGTTATGCCCAAATTACGAGTATGCAGCTTAACGCCGCCTTCTTTGACCGTCATGTCCATGACCTCCCCTTCACGCTTTTTTCACGTAGTTATGATGCCATTGAAGCCACCGCCGCTCGAGGAATTTCGCCGCAAGATCGGATAACTTGCCGAGCAGCGCGTACAAGATCACGCACAGCACGACGACGTCCATTCGCATATACTCCCTGGCGTGGGAAGCCATATAGCCGATCCCGGAATCGGCAACAATCGTCTCCGCGACAATCAGCGTGATCCACATGATGCCTAGCGAGAACCGGACACCGAGCAAAATATTGGATAGCGCACCGGGCAATATCACTTGGGTGAATAAGGAAACTCCGTTTAACCCGTAAACCCGTCCCATCTCGATGAGTCCCGGATCTACCGAGCGTATGCCATGAAATGTATTCAGATAAATCGGAAATGCCACCCCGAGAGCTACCAGAAACAATTTGGACGTTTCGCCAATACCGAACCACATAATAACCAAGGGAATAAGCGCCAGATGAGGAATCGTGCGCAGCATCTGGACCGAAGTATCAATAAACCGTTCGGCTACAGGGAAAATGCCGTTTAATAATCCAATGAAGAAAGCAACGCTTCCTCCGATCAGAAAGCCTAAGAACGCCCTCTGCGTGCTGGCACCTACATATTCCAGCAGCGTGCCGTCCTTGACCACCTCGACAAGCGCTTGCACGACTTCCAGAGGCGTTGGCAGTATGCGTTGAGATAAAACGCCTGCAGCGCCGAACGCCTGCCAAGCTGCCAGCATCAGTACAGGCAAAACCCAAGGCTGCCAGAATGTTGCGAATTTTCGTTTGGACATGGGGAATCCCTCTCTTTTTGTGAAGTGGAGTTGGTTGACGGATGATTCGAATGATGAAACAAAAACAAAAGAGACCCCCTACCTTCTTCAAAAATGAAAAAGGTGGAAGTCTCCTCTTTGCCGGGTAGACTGGCCATACCATCCTATTTGTAAACAATTCATATATATTTACTCGGATTAATGTTGTTGATTTACTATAGCACCTCATTCCAAGGATCGTCAATACGCTGCTTTCATTTTATCAAAATGATAACAACCGGCTCCAACTGGATTTCAATACATGAAGCCCGCAGGAAGAAATGTTTCCGTCGGGCTTCTGCATGGTTTATATTTGTTGCTCATCCGGTCTTCCCGCGCTATACATGTTTGTTACAAGACTGTCGGCGTATCGTCCAATCCTCACACTTATTTCAGCACGCATGTAGTCTCTGGTGATTGTAAAACTATCTTCATGCTCACGGCAGATATATCGGTAGCGAATCATCCGATCATCTTTTTCCTCTTCAAACACACGGATGTTTTTTTCCAACAAGTATTTTTTTACTTTCGACAAGTCTACATGAATGTTTTTCGCCAGAACCTGAGCCGCTTTAGAATAGAGCAATCTCAAGGTTTCGGAGGAGCGTTCCACTTCCCGAGCCTTTCTTATAATAATCGAATGCATGATGGGCAATAACACATAATCTCTCATCATGTTGATTTCTTCCGTTGTCGGACGACTATGTTGAACTGATTTATCGTTGAGTCTGTTCTGAAATGCCTCTTTATGTTGCGGAAGCATCATCCGGCTGGATTCCCACAGCCCGTTCTTTTCAAGCTTTTTGCTCATTTATAATGCCCTCCGATTTTCATCGACCTATCCGCTGCTTGCCCGGCAGCGGTAAGCGATGAAGCTCTTACGATTGCGGCGCTGCCATATCGATTTTTTATACTATCCGTAGCTTTCTCCAAGGCTCTGGACTTTACCTGATCCTCAAAGAGGGTAAGCTGGTAATCCTGATCGTCCATTAACTGGCTTAATGTCACACCGACACGACGCACGGGCATTTTATTCCAGAATTTATAAAAAAGCATTTTTACGGTTTCAAATACGGTATTGGTGTGGTTAGTAGGGTCCTGCATCTTCATTTGGCGCGAGAATCCGGTCGGTGCTTCGTAGGGACTGCACATGCAGCTGACCGTGACTACAGAGCCCATATATCCTTTACGACGGCAGTCGCGGCATACCTCCTCTGTGAGCTCCAGTAAAATGGTGTTCACTTCCCACGTCTCCACATAGTCTCTAGGTAAAGTCATCATATGGCCGACTGATTTTGGCGGCGTGTTGAATGTTCCGGGTGTAACCGGGCTATCATCCAGACCGTTCGCCGTCCGCCACATCACCTCTGCATGAATATCCGATTGCTTGCCAAAGCGAGCACGAAATTTATCTTTAAGACGCGGCAGCGGCGTTCTGGCAATATCGCCGATGGTGTGCATTCCAAGACGAGCAAAATGTGCCGTCATACGTGAACCGACACCGAACATCTTATTTACGGGTTGTGGCCATAGCAAAGTCTCGACTTCTGTTTTTGACAAGGTAAAGATGCCACTTTCATTCTTCTTTGCCCATATATCCGTCGCGATTTTAGCAAGTATTTTATTAGAACTGATGCCTACTCTAACCCATACTCCGGTTTGACTAAGAACCTTTTGCTGAATAGATTTAGCGATCGTTTCAGGATCTCCAAAGATAGGCAAGCTTGCAGAAACATCCAAAAACTGCTCATCAATACTGAATATCTCAACAAGATCCGTAAACTCCTCATAAATCTTCGTAATCATCAGTGAGACATCAATGTAATGCTGCATCCGGGGACGCATGACAACGAGCTCCGGACACTTGATAAGGGCTTCGCCCAACCGTTCCGCCGTAGTCACCCCGAAGCTTTTCGCGATGGGACAGGCAGCCAGAATAATACCTGAGCGGCGTGCCGGATCACCGGCAACAGCAACGGGTTTATTTTTACATTCAGGATGATCCGCCTTCTCTACGCTGGCGTAAAAGCTCTGGCAATCCGCTAGAAAAATAGTCCTTTCGCTGTTCTCGCTCATCTTATCTGCCTCCGTAAGTTCATAAGCATGGTCATGAGCTCAGCCTTTATCAAACTCCTCAGCATGTTGAAATGATGAACGTAGCCGCGGACTTTGTATTCTACCTGAATACCCTGCGCATTCATTTCTGTACTCAAAACTTTAATATTTTGTTGGATCATCTTACTTTTAATGCTCTGCAATTTTGAATAAATGGAATCTTCAACTTCCCTAAGATAAAAAATGACATGACGGAAAACAATTTTGTCCTGATACATTTTTAACGTATCCATATCTCTGGCTAACATATCCAGCAAAATGGGCAGCAAGGTGTAGTCCTTGATGATTTGAATATCTTCTTCGGTTTCAATACTTGGATTAACACTCATACATCCACCACCATCATGCGAACATATATTCTCGTTTCACATTATACACCGAACACTTGTTCTTTATGCAAGTGAATTTTTTGGAAATCGATTCTTCCCTCAGCCATGCAAAAAAAAACAGGTTACCGGCAGGCACCTGTCCTTTGCAATATTTTCGTACTCCATCTCTGCGGCTCAAATTTACGATCACGCCATCATCGTTGAACGGAACGCCAAAAGCGAGGGGAACGTCGTCTAATCGAGCCATTTATACACCTTGTTCGGGTTCGTATCGTCGGCTTGAGCGGGCAGCTTCAACGGGGTCGCGCTGACGGACGTGGCGGCAGGCAGCAAGCCGCGGCCGATCGTCACCTTCGTACCGAGCGGCGCCATGTCGAACAGCTCCTCCACGTCTGTCTGGCGCATCCGGACGCAGCCGAGCGACTGATCCTTGCCGATGCTCTTCGGCTTGTTCGTCCCGTGAATCGCGTATAACGTATCGGACAGCGTCATCCCTCGGCTGCCGAAATCGCCGTCTGATTGGCCGTTCGGATTGCGCACCTTCTCCGAAATAACGAAGCTCCCTTCCGGCGTCCGCGAACCGCCGAGACCGACCGGGTATTCGCGCACGACAATGCTGCCGCTCACGACCGCCAGCCGGTGAGCCGTTTTGTCTATCTTAATTTCAAGCGGCTCGGCGAGCGGTTGAATCAATCCCTCGGGAAGCTCACCGGGTGGCGTCTGACCTTGCGAAGATCCGCCCGCCTGCGCGGCTGAGCGCTCGTTCCAGCCCTGCATCTCTTGCGCTATAGCCGCCGAGTCGCGTGCGAACAGCTCCGACATATAAGGCGTCAACCCGGGCAGCACGTTGTCCGGATACGACGCCGTCAATTGCGAAGCTTCCGTAGGCGCTTGTCCGGTGCGCCGGATGTAGGCTGCCACCGCCGAGCGAAGCACGGCCTGCTGCTCCTGATGAGACATCCATGCCGCTACGACGCCGTCCGCCCGCTGAGCGTCGCTCGGCTCGCATTGACAGCTTTCCGCGTCGTGGTACAAAATTTGCTGCCGCGAAGCGTCAGACTCCGCCTCCACCGACAAGAGCGTCTCCGGCTTTCGCAGCCATTCGATCCAGGTCGAATCGCTGAGCGGGATGCCGCGCACCAGGATGCCGAAGCTTCTCACCCGTTCGAGCAGCAGCATGTGCTGCAGCGCTTGGCCGATCGTCTCCGGCGTTTTGGTCCCGGCCAAATAGTACACCCGGGTCGCCTGAATTTGCGCCGGCGTGACGTCCGCAGGGACGACGGCCGCAGGCTGCGCCAGCTCCTCCACCGTTCGCGTCTGCAGGCCGGGCGCCGAGAGCAGCGCAGCTCCGAGCGCAAGCATCGCTACGGCGAGACGCATGAACCGAATCCCCCAGCGGCGAGACGCCCGAGGCGGCTTCGACGGCCCGGGCGAAGCCGCCTCCTCCGCGGGCAGCACGACCTTCTGCTCTTCATAGGCCTCGTACACCTCGCCGGCTTGCGCATAGCAGTACAGCGCCTTGCCCTGCTTGCCTTGCTCCTCATACTCACGGCCGAGCAAGTACCAGGCCATTTTATTATCGGGATGCTCCCGGACGTATTTTTTCAAATATTGCGGATCCTGTTTAAAAAACTGCTGCAGTTGTTCGTCGGAATCTTTCGTTCTCACGAACTCCCCCTCGCTTTCCACCCTTCTCCCCTATAATATCGGCTGGCGGCTTTTAATTGTGAAGGTGAAGGGGAGCCGCGGAAGCAGCGCCAAAAACCGCTCTGCAGCGGTTTCAGCTTCTTCTTGCCTTATTCATGAAGCGCTCCCTCTTACCTCTCCTCGAGGCTTGACGATGAACGCAGTACCGTTCCCGTGCGAAGCTTCTCTCGCATGACCGCCTCAAAGGCATCGACGATCTCGGGGTCGAAATGGGTCCCCTTGCAGCGTATAATTTCCGACATGCCTTCCTCGTAGCTGCGCCCTCGCGCGTAAGGACGGTCCGTCGTCATCGCGTCGAAAGCGTCGGCCACGGCGACGATTCGCGCGAAGAACGGAATTTGATCCCCGCGCAAGCCGTCGGGGTACCCCGAGCCGTTCATCTTCTCATGATGATATTTGGCAACCTGAGTCGCCTGAAGCATACGTTCTTCCGGCTCCATCTTGGACAAGATGCGGGCGCCGATCGTCGTATGCGCGATCATCTCCTGAAACTCCTCGTCGTTCAAGCTTTCCGCTTTCAGCAGAATACGATCGGGTACGCCGATCTTGCCGATGTCGTGCATCAACGCGGCGCGGTGGAAATGCTTGCATTCTTCCTCGGATATTCCAAGCTTCCGGGCGATCCACAACGAGTACAACGCAACGCGGGACGAATGCCCGGCCGTATAAGGATCGCGTGAATCCAGCGCCAATACGAGCGAATGAATCAAATTCATCGAGAACGGATGGTCCGGTTCCGCACCGCCGCGATTTAATTCGGATGCCGATTCCAGCAGCAGCTCCAAGTCACGGTTTCTTTTTTCCAATTGTTCGATACGCTTCAGCAACCGCTCTCGTTCGTCCGGCAAGCCGTTCACCTCTGTTCTTTGACGTCTGAATGTACATGTAATCTTAATCGAAAAGACCTATTCTGTGAAGAAAGTAAAGTCGCTCTCTCTACAGAATAAGCCTTGTTCCGTTCAGCGGCAATTATTTGCCAGTTGTCCGCAAGATGGCGGTGCGTGTCTTAGAATCCCATTCAACATCCAAGCCAATTTCTTCGGCGAAGAAACGGACCGGCACATAAGTGCGGTCTTGTTTGATATAAGGGGCGGCATCCGTGCTTTTCTCGACGCCCGCTTGGCCCTGCTCGATTCGTTTCACGCCGGTGCGGTCGATGTAAAGCTCAATCGTTACGCCGTCTTTACTCAGCTGGACGGCTCTCGCCGCATCGTCGAACGTTACGTTGTAACCGAGCGCTTCCGTGATCGCCCGAACAGGAACCATCGTCCGTCCGTTCCCGATTTCGGGCAGCGCATCAAACTCGATCCACTTGTCATCGAGAACGACCTTCACGTTCGTATCGTCCGGCAGGTTGGCGGGAAGCCGGAAAGGACGGATTTGACGAATTTTATTGTTGTAAGCGTCCGAAACAAGCAGACTGCCGTCTTCCAGCACGGCGACGTCCGTCGGACGATGCAGCTGCGCATAGCCTTCGATGCCGTCGGCCTCGCCCGTCGTTTGATCCGGCGCGCCGGCAAGCGTCGATACTTGACCGTCGAGCAAATAACGGATCGAATGGTTTTGGCTGTCGGCGATGACCACGCCGCCTTCTTCCGTAACCGACAAGCCCAGCGGGAAGTTAAACGCCGCGTTCAACGCCTCCCCGTCGGCAAAGCCGCCCGGGACATACAGATCCTTGAGCGCTTCCGCTTTGCCGCTGCCGGCTGCCGTTGTGACGGTGCCTTGCTGCAGATCGATATAACGGATACGCTGATTGCCCGCGTCGCTGACGTACAGGTTGCCCTTGCCATCCAAAGCCAGCCCGCTCGGCTCGTTAAACTTGGCCTGAGCCAAAGCTCCGTCGGCGAAATCTCCCGCCGGCGCCGCTTGCCCTGGAGAAACCTCGACCGCCCGTCCGGATGCCGCATTTAACGTCGTCACTTGACCGCTTGGCGAAATGCTGCGAATCGCATGATTCAGCGTATCGGCTACATAAACGGTACCGTCAGCCGCGACGGCGACATCCAGCGGACTGTTGAAACGCGCCTTGGATCCCGGCCCGTCTTCCTTGCCCAGAACGCCGTCCCCGGCAATCGTGCTGACGTTGCCGGACGGATCGATTTTGCGGATCGAGTGATTGCCGGTATCCGCGACGTATACATTGCCTTGCGCGTCGGTCGCGATTCCCTGCGGGCCGGAGAACAGCGACAAGTCGCTTGCGCCGTCCAATCGCCCGCCGATCGGGAACCCTTTAGCGTCCATTTCGTAATAAATGCCGGCGTACGGGGTAACCAGCCCGCTGTAGATTTTGCGAATTTGATGATTGCGCGAATCGCTGAAAAGAACCGCTCCGTCCGGCTTGACGGCAATACCTGCCGGAAGCCGGAATTGCGCCGCATTCGTCCTGCCGTTGACGTTGCCGATATCCCCCGTTCCGGCGTATGTCGTCACTTGGAGCAATAGTTGATGATCCGCTCCCCGGAGACCGTCCGCGTACAAGCCCGCTGCAGACGCTCCGGTACCTCCGGCGATAACGGATGCGAGGATGGACAAGGCGATGATTTTCATGGCTTTATTCATGAGGTGCTCCTTTCTGGCCGCTGAAGCTTTAATTTAACGTCACAGCGGCCGATGCTGCCGCGCTGACCGGCAATTCGTATACGGTGCGGCCGTCTTTGTCAAGGACCTTTACATACATCAGCTTGACTTGTGTCGAAGCAGCCGATGTCGTTACGGTTAACGGCGCGAAGAGCAGCGTTGCCGTTTCGCCCTTCAAGTTGATTGGCGGCACCGGGCTGGAGCCGGGCGTCTCATAACGGGTGCCGGCGAAAATCAGCTGCTTCTCCGTCGTTCCGACCTCTTGCGTTAACGTTTCCGCCGAGTTTGCCCCGTCGAATATCGTTCCGTCATCACTAGGCAAGCCTGCGCCCGGAGCCTCGTAGTTCAAATCGGCCTTGTTGTAAGCGACATGCGCCTGAACCGCATAGAACGGAAGAGCTTCCAGGAAGTTCTCCATCTCCAGCTTCAGCATGATTTGATTGTTTTCCTTGACGCCGACCTGGCTCAGGGTCACTTTCGGTTCAACCACTTCGATCGCAATCTCTTTGTCTGCGCTTGTTCCGGCAGAATTGATCGTAACCGCATGCAGCCGGTAAACCCCAAGGGTGCTTGGTACGGTAACCGTAAACGCAGCTTCTCCGTTCACAACGTCTTTCGTTTCGTTGTTCAGCTTAATTTTCGAACCGGCCTCTGCGGTAAGCACGACGGTTACGCTTTGGTTTTTCAACGCCTTCCGGGGGGCGCTCTTCACGACGGGAGCGCCCGGAGGCGTATTCCCGGAATCCCCGCTAGAATTAGATGGAGCTGGCGCGGGGGTTGGCGCCGGATTCGGATTGTTCTGTTGCGTTTGTTCGAAATTTTTTCTGGCCTCATCCGTCATACGGCTTAACAGCGCATCCTCGGCTTGTTTATTAGCCGCCGCCTTCGCTGCATCGTTCGCTTCCTTGATCCGCTTCTTGTCTTCTTCCAGCCGATTCAGCAGAGAACTCAGCTTATCCTTGTTGGCCTGAAGCAGATTGTCTTCACCGGTTTTCGGCGGCGCAGGGGGCTGCTCCCGCTTCGCCTTCTCGACCTCCGGGTCGATCCCCGCGTTCTTGTCCAGCAACGGGATCTTGTTCAAATCAATCTTTTTGAGCGGGTCTTCAATGTTTTGATTCGCCTGATCCACCATCTTCTGATCAATTTTCTTCTCATCGATGGCAGCTTTCACCAGGTTCGGGATAGCGGCATCGAAGTTGTTCATCACTTTCGCCAAATCGTCCTCCGACAGAAATTTGAGGATCGCAAACTCATCCGGCTTCTGCAAGCCTTGCTCGAACTGCTGCTGCAATTTTTGTTTCATCTCATCGAGCTCCCGCTGGATGTCGGGAATGTTTTTCACGAAAGCTTCCATTACCTTGGGCGAAGCCTGGTTTACGATTTGATTCATATCCGCATATTCAACCCTCGTACGCAAATCAGGCGCTTGCGTTCGCGTGTCCAGATTGATCTGCTGGGCCGGATACACCGCTGCGGTATTTGTAAGCTGTAAACTGGATTCGCCGGGCCCTGAAGTACCGGAAGTTACGGTCGTCGCCCTGACGACCCCCGCGGCAACCAGCATGGTCGTTCTACCCGTTAACGGATTGGTATATATGAAGAACTGCGTTCCGCGTACACCCATGACCGCCGTCGGCGTCTCCACCTCGAACTCGTCTTCCGAGCTGACGAGCGATTTCACTTTCGACCACATGGAGCCGGCCCAGGCTTTCACCTTCGATTTCTTCGCGCCCCCGTCTTCCATCAGCTCGGAGATGTACACCTCGGCGTTCTCCCCGATCGTCAGCTCATCGTTCCGGTCGACGATCCGCAGCACGGCCGACGCTCCGGGACCGGTGGAGATCGTATCCCCCTGATTCAGCGTCAAGTCTTGATAAACCGTATTGGAACGGGATCCGCCCGATTTCGTGTAGGTGACGTCGCCGCTCACTTCAACAACGACGGCGGAACGAACGGACTTGGCGGAAGCCGGTTCGGCGAATGCCGAAGACAGCAGCGACAAAACCATCGTCCCCGTTACGGCCCAAGACACCGTCCTCCGGCCTTTCCGTTGATGTGCTTCAGTTTCGTGTCTCACTGCAAAACTCCTCTCTTTACGATGTATAAGAACCATCGAAATCGAAATCGAACCCATTCTCGTCTAGGATACGCCGGTTTTCCTTTCCGCAGCTGACGCCGGAGCTCCCCGTATACCTAACACCTCGTACAGCTTCAGCGGCACGCTCTTCCCTTTCATCAGCTTCTCGCCGGCAAAGTTGTATTCGAAGTACGCCTTCGTCAGCTCATACGTCGCTTCGGAAACAAGCACTTGATTCGGCTGCGTGTTCGATTCGATCCGCGCCGCCGTATTGACGTTATCGCCGATCGCCGTGTAGTCGACCCGCAGGTAGGAGCCGATGTTGCCGACGACCATTTTCCCCGTGTTGATGCCGATCCCTACCGCAATCGTTACGCCATACTTCTCCAGCACGTCGGCGCGAACCTTCTCCATGCCCTTCTGGATCTCGAATGCCGTCTTCACCGCGTAGTACGGATGGTCCGGAACGTCAAGCGGAGCGTTGTACAGAATCATCGCTGCGTCGCCGATAAATTTGTCGATCGTGCCGTGGTTGGCCAGCGCCCGTTCGGTAATCAGGTTGAACATCATGTTGAGGAAATCGACGACCTCCTCCGGCTCGAGCCTCTCGGATAGCGGAGTGAATCCCCGGACGTCCAGGAACAGCACGGTCAGCTCTTTACTGATGCCGCCGAGCTTGATTTCTTGCTCGCTCGTAGCTATTTCTTTAACCAGATCGGGGGAGATATAACGGCCGAATTGTTTCGTTATGTAGTTTTTCTGCTTCGTCTCGAAGTACGTCTTCATGGAGATATTCCCGAGGTAGGCAAGCAATCCGCACGCCAGCGCGCCTACGACATCCATATATTGCAGCGAGGAGGAGAACAGGAAATATTGGCCCGCAAGGAGCGCAATCATGAGGCCGAGCAGGAGAAGCGCTCCCGAAGTCGCCCGGAGCCGCCAGGTCGCGATGACGGCGAACAGCGCCACGACGACGGCAAGCGCCAGCTCCAGCAGCCCGTTCACCCGCGCAATGACTTGATCTTTCAAAATTTGGTTCAAGATGTTCGCATGCGCGTAAACCATGTGCATATGGTTCTCGATCGGGGTAATGCCTTCATCCGAGCCCGGCGCCACATAACCGACCAGAATAAGCCGGTCCTTGAATGTCGCCGGAGGCACTTTGCCTTGCAGCACGTTATTGAAAGGAATCGTTTCAAAGTCAAACTCCTTGGCGTCCCATCGAATCAGCATCTCCGATTTCGGACGGTCTTTCAGCATCGGCAAATTCAAGTAGCGATCCACATTGGCGCCCGCCAGTTGGGCCATCGCCAAGCCCATCGACGGAAATAGGCCTTCGGGCGTATGGATTTGCAGCCAGTTCGAGCGGACGACGCCGTCAGTGTCGAACGTTGCGTTGATGTGCGCCCGGTGCACGGAGTCTTTAAATATCGGAATCGGCTGCTGCACCCCGCGGGCCTCCATCCATTCGCCGGCCCTGACCGTCGTGCTGCGGTTGAATTCGCCTTCCACCAGCGCGTGCGAAGGAAGAATAATGTTCTTATGCTTGGCCAGCTCCTCGGCAAGCGCCTGGTCGCTCTCCGGCTTGTCGCTTTCGGTGTACAGCTCGATATCGAAGGCGATGACTTTAGCCCCGCCCTGTTCCAACTTTTGAATCAGCTGCGCGTAAACCTTCCGGTCCCACGGATAAGGTCCCACTTCCTTAATCGACTGCTCGTCGATGCCGATGACGACGATATCCTCATGCGGCTGCTGGGACATCGTACCTTTCAAATTCCACATATATATCTCATTCGACAGCACCTTCAACCAACCGGACGCCAGTATGACGATACCTAACAATATGATGATTGCATTGCCAATAAAAAGGACGGTTGACTTGCTCATTTCCTTCTTCTTCATGAATAGCCCCCAGCGATCAGTATACGCCACTATATTTTAACATACAAAAACATTTAAAGAATCAAGGAATTGTAAAAACATATGAAAAAAAGCCTACCCCCGATGGCCGGGAATAGGCTTTAAGTTGCAGGTCGAATCGATTAGTTAAAAGGCGTATCCGCCACTTTAATAGAGTCAGTCGGGCAACCGTCTTGCGCGTCTTGCAGATCATCGTACAGGTCTTCCGGAATTTCCGTAACGCCTTTGTTGCCGTCGCCTTCGAAAATAACTTCAGCAAGGCCCTCATCATCGTAATCGTAAATATCAGGTGCCGTGGCGCCGCATGCGCCGCACGCGATACAGGTGTCTTTTTCAACCCAAGTATATTTTGCCATGTCTAAGTTCCTCCCTTGATTGTGTAACCTTATCCTAAAATATAATATTATAAAAAACAAGAAAGTTCAAATAGAAAGTATGAAACAAATCGTTCACGGAACGAGAACGGTAGCCTCTCTATACGTTATATTAACCCGAACGGCCCAACCTTAAAACAAAACGAACGCAAATGGTTCAGGAATCGTCTTCCACCTCGAGCCCCTTGAGCCGCAAGTGATCCATCTGCAGCGACGTGCCGCGCACTTTGGCGTTACGGATCAGCGTCGACGGATCGTCGCCCAGCATCCCGGCCGTCAACACCGCGCTTTCCCCGTACTTGTCGCGCAGCTTGTCGAGCGTCCGGTTGAGCTTTTCTTTCACCGGCTGCTTCTGATAGCTGAATAAATCGAGCTGCACGGCGGATTCCTGCCGCGAGGTCAAATTTTGCAGCGTAAGGCCGACCAGGCGCACCGGGTCCCCTTCCTTCCAATAAGCATCGAACAGCTTGCACGCCATCCGGTAAAAGTCGTCGGCGCTCTCCGACGGCTCCGTAAGCTTAGCCGCTCTCGTAATCGTCTTCATATCCGGATCGCGAATCGTCACCTGCACGGTGTGCGCGAGCAGCTCCTGCTTGCGCAGTCTGCGCCCCACTTGATCCGCCAAATTCAGAAAAACGCGGTGAAGATCAGCACGCTGCGTATAGTTCACGGGCAGCGTCGTCGTATGGCCGATCGATTTGCTCTGTTCGCGCTCCGGGTTGACGGGGGCGTCGTCCTCGCCGTTCGCCGCCCGTTTCAGCCAGGCGCCCATCACCCCGAAGTGGTTCGTCAGCAGCCTCTCATCGGCATGCGCCAGCTGACCCAGCGTATGAATTTGCAGCCGTTTCAGCTTATCCGCGGTCTTCTTCCCGATCCCGAACAGCAAGGCGCACGGATGCGGCCATAGCACCCCGGGGACGTCCCGCTTCCGCAGCACGGAGATGCCATTTGGCTTCTTCATATCGGAAGCCATTTTGGCCAGCAGCTTATTCGGGGCGACGCCGATGGAGCAAGGCAAGCCAAGCTCCTCGCGAATGCGGCTCTGTATCGTTTGCGCAATGTGCAGGGGCGTGCCGAACGACTTCGAGCCGGTAATATCAACGTAACATTCATCAATCGACATCGTTTCCACGAGCGGCGAATAGTCATAAGCGATTTTCATAAAGCGGCGGGAGAACTGGCGGTATAAATCGAAATCGGGTCGGATCAAAATCAAATTCGGGCATAACTTCAACGCCTCGCGAACGAGCATTCCGGTCTTCACGCCGCGGGCCCGGGCGACGTACGAACACGTCACGATGATGCCTTTGCGCAGCTCCACGCTTCCCGCCACAGCCAGCGCCTTGCCGCCGTACTTCTCCGGCTCGACGGCTTCATGCACGGAGCAATAAAACGCGTTCATATCGATATGCAGAATCACTCTGCCGTTCAGCGGATAACCGTTCGCCGGCATCCGCGTCTCCTGGGTTCCGTCCGACATCGCCCGGGTCACCTCCTCACTTCGCTATCTCTAGCATAAATCGGCTCGCGGCGTCGGTCAACTGCCGCCCTGACGGCATGATTTTATATTCTATAATATCCCTAACAAGAAACAATGTGCTATAATTATGAATTATACTTTGCCATCGATAGGCTTTCACGAAACAGGAGGATTCCCATGACAGGCACCGTTAAAATTTTCGATACTACGCTCCGCGACGGAACGCAAGGAGAAGGCGTCAGCCTTTCCGTGGAAGACAAGCTGAAAATCGCCCAGAGGCTCGACGCATTGGGAGTTACTTATATTGAAGGCGGCTGGCCGGGAAGCAACAACAAAGACATCGAGTTTTTCATTCGCGTCAAAGATTTGAAGCTCAAGCACGCCAAGGTGACCGCCTTCGGCAGCACGCGCCGCAAAGAAACGCTCGCGGATCAAGATCCGAACCTGAACCGAATTATCGAAGTCGGGGTTTCGGTTGCCACCATCTTCGGGAAGTCGTGGGATTTCCAGGTTCATACCGCGATCCAAACGACCTTGGAAGAAAACCTGGCGATGATTTTCGATTCCGTCCGTTACTTGAAGCAGAACGGGCTCGAGGTTATCTACGACGCCGAGCACTTCTTCGACGGTTACAAAAGCAACCCCGACTACGCCTTGGCTACCATCCGCAAAGCGGAGGAAGCAGGCGCGGATTGGATCGTGCTGTGCGATACGAACGGCGGCACGCTGCCGCACGAAATTACGGAAATCGTGAAGGTCGTCCGTCAATCGGTCGCGACGCCGGTCGGTATCCACGCCCATAACGACTGTGAGCTCGGCGTCGCCAACAGCCTCGCGGCTGTCATGGCCGGCGCTACGCAAGTGCAGGGCACCATTAACGGGTACGGCGAACGCTGCGGCAACGCCAACCTCGTGTCCATTATTCCGAATCTTCAATTAAAGCTGAACTACAGCGTCATCAGCGAAGAACAGCTGGCCAGCTTAACCGGCGTCGCCAGATACGTCAGCGAAATCGCAAATATGCATATGCCGGTGAACCAGCCGTATGTAGGAGCGGCCGCTTTCGCTCACAAGGGCGGCATTCACGTCTCGGCCATCCTGCGCAACTCCAGCACATACGAGCATATCAAGCCCGAGCTTGTCGGCAACAAACAGCGTGTCCTCGTCTCCGAGCTGGCCGGTCAAAGCAATCTCGTATTCAAAGCGCAGGAAATGGGTCTTGATTTCGATACGAACAACCAGCAAACCAAGCAGTTGATCGAGCAGATCAAAGAAATGGAGCATCAAGGCTACCAATTCGAAGGTGCAGACGCTACGCTGGAGCTGCTCATTCGCAACGCATACGGCAAGCTGGAGGAAGTATTCTCGCTCGAATCGTTCAAAATTATGGTCGCCAAAACGATGAACCAGCCGGTATTAACCGAAGCGATCGTGAAAGTGAGAGTCCACGGCGAAACCTGTTATAACGCGGCCGAAGGCAACGGCCCGGTTAATGCGCTCGACAACGCCCTGCGCAAATGCTTGCTGCAGTACTACCCCGGCCTCCAGAACATGCATTTGTCCGACTATAAGGTGCGTGTGCTTGACGAGAAAGACGCAACGGCCGCGAAGGTTCGCGTACTGATCGAATCGTCCGACTTCCAGAATACGTGGAGCACGGTCGGCGTCTCCGAGAACATTATCGAAGCCAGCTGGCAAGCGCTTGTCGACAGCATCCGTTATGCCTTGCTGAACCAAACAAGAGCCGCGAGCAAGCAAGCAGAGTCTAAAGAACGCTTAGGCCTTGTCAACCACTAGAACGAGTGAAGCTGCAGTCCGCGCTCCGATGCGCAGGCTGCAGCTTTTTTACGTTCAGGAAGCCGGCGAAGCGTCAATAAGCTTCTTAATTTTAGCCTCCAGCTCATCGGGAGCAAGCACATGGACGATTTCCACCAAGCGTCCATGCTTGTCAACGAGAAAGCTTGTCGGGACGAACAAAATGCGGAAATCGTTCGCCGCCTCGCCGCTCGTGTCGAGCAGGACCGGAAAAGGCAGATCGTGTCCTTGAACGAACGCGTTGACATCTTTTATCGAATCACCCTTCGTAACGTTCACCGCATACAGATCGAAATGATCCTTGTAACGCTTGTACACGTGTTTCAGCGCCGGCACCTCCTCATGACAAGGCCCGCACCAAGACGCCCAAAAATTAATCAGCAGCGGCTTGTCGCGCGTGCCTCCGATCACGTATTCTTTACCGTCCAAGCCTTTTATTACATGGTGAGGAACCGGCAAATCGACCGCAACCGACGGTTTAGCCGCCGCCGCTGCCGCGACCTTCGTCTGGCGATCCATGCGTTGCCATTGCCAGCCGGCGGTAACCGCCAAAACCAAAGCCGCAACCGCCAATGCTATTGTTTTTTTCATCGTATGTTCTCCTCCATCTTGCGTTCCTGCTTTTCCTCCGGCGCGCCAACAAGGGATGCCTACTATTATTTCCAGCTGCAGCGAAATGAATCCCATGGAAAACGTTCCAGCCTGCTTCCAAGGATGGCTTCCAGAGCGCAGGATACATTAATCTTATTATCGGCGCATATGGAGGTCCCGTCAGCAATGGAAAAAACGAAAAAGAAGAAACTGTCCATCCTCTTCGAAAGCGATATAACAGCGGATAACTACACAATGAATCGCCAATCCGAAGCCGGCGACCAAACCGAATCCAAGCCGACCGCGAAGCAGCAAGCGAACGCCGGCTCCAAAGGTTTGATCTGGGAGTTCATCGCCATTGCAACGGTACCGCTCGTCCTGGTGCTCGGCAATTCGATGCTCGTACCGATCTTGCCGGAACTTCAAGAGAAGCTCGGGATCAGCCAATTTCAGAGCAGCCTTGTGATTACGCTGTTTTCCGTCACAGCCGGCCTTGTGATCCCGATATCCGGTTATTTGTCGGACCGGTTCTCACGCAAAGCGATTATTATCCCTTCGCTCATCATTTACGGAGCAGCCGGCATTTTGGCTGGTCTGGGGGCCGTTTGGAACTCCTACACCGTGCTTATCGTCGCCAGAGCGATTCAAGGCCTGGGCGCCGCCGGCACGGCGCCGATCGCGATGGCACTGGCGGGCGACTTGTATAACGATGGAACGGAAAGCAAGGCGCTAGGCTTGACGGAAGCGTCCAACGGCACCGGGAAAGTGGTCAGCCCGATACTCGGCTCGCTGCTGGCGTTAATTGTTTGGTATGCCGCCTTTTTCGCATTTCCGGTGTTTTGCCTGCTTTCCCTGCTCGCCGTTGTTTTTTTGCTGAAGGAACCGGAGCGCAAGAACGAACCCCCGAAGCTGTCCGAATATATCCGGCAGATCGGCACGGTCATGAAGAAAAAAGGCCGCTGGCTGGTCACTTCGTTTGTCGCCGGTTCGGTAGCGCTGTTCGTCCTGTTCGGCGTTCTCTTCTATTTATCGGACATTCTAGAAGCGGCGCCGTACCATATCGACGGCGTCATGAAAGGTCTTGTGCTGGCCATCCCCTTGCTGGGACTCGTGATCACGTCGTATACGACAGGCTCCATGATTAAGAAGAACGGCAGCTTGATGCGAGTGCTGATGACGATCGGATTAGCTGTCATGACGGTCTCGCTCGGCTTATGCATCCTCTTTTATAACAAAAACATCTATCTGTTCATCAGTCTTCTAACGCTCAGCAGCATTGGAACCGGGCTCCTTCTGCCGTGCCTCAACACCATGATTACGGGCTCGGTCGAACGCGACCAGCGGGGAATGATTACGTCGCTTTACAGCAGCCTGCGCTTCCTGGGTGTGGCGTTCGGTCCGCCCTTGTTCGGCTGGATGATGGACAAGTCGCATCAAATCGTATTTATTACCGTTACATCGCTTACCGCGATCACGCTCGTTCTCGTCTTTTTCTTCATCAAACCGCCTGCCAAGCTTGGAGGCAGCTAGCCATCCGGAGCGGTTGCTCTTATAATGGAAGGTAAAAATGAGATGAGGCGAACAGCGCCCGATGCCACCCGAATCGATTACACTGACGTCCGCCGTTTGGCAAAAGATGATAGACCATTGCCGGGAAGCCTACCCGCTGGAAGCCTGCGGCTTGCTATTCGGCGGCGATTCAACGCAAAGCGAATCCCTGGTTTCGCCCATCATCGACGAATTTCTGCCTATCGCTAACGTTGCCTCCGACCCCGGGCACCGGTTTCGGATGCATCCGCAGCAGCTGATTCGGGCGTTGACGCGGGGCTCGGGAGAACACCCGGCGGGAACACGTCGAGCATTGCTGGGCATCGTTCATTCGCACCCGAAAGCGCCGCCGGTTCCATCTTCGCTCGATCTCGACCCGTTGTGGAACGGTATTGCGAGTTATTGGATCGTATCGTTATCCGACCTGGAGTCGCCGGCTGTGCGAGCTTACACCATCACCTGCGGCGGGGACAAGAAACCGGTCAGCCTTCCTCTGGTTTTCCGCGTTGGCGACAACAGTCCATAAGCGCAAAAAAACCTTCGGATTCGACTTCGTTCCGAAGGTTTTTTAATGTCTGCTGAGCTGCATGTACAAATCGCCAAGCGTCTGAACGTCTCGTTCGCGCGCTTGCTCGAGCAGCCTCGACCACAAGCGGGCTGTCATTCTCGCATCCTCCAGCGCATGATGCCGCTGCGTCACTTTAACGCCGTAATGATCCAGCAGCGTATCCAGATCATACGCTTTCAATTTCGGATTCAACCATTTGGCGACCATCATCGTATCGAGCAGCCGGTGCGTCAAATTCACCTTGGAGGTGCGCCATAAAGCGGCGTTCAAGAAGTGCTTGTCATGCCCGGTGCCGTGCGCAACGAGCACCTTCTGCTGAACGAACTCCAAGAAACCGCGCAAAGCATGCAGCAGCTCGGGCGCGGCGGACGCTTCCTTGTTCGTGATGCCCGTCAGCTCTTCGATTTCCTCCGGAATATTGCGTTTCGGATTGACCAAGCTGTAGTACGTTTGTTGATCTTCCACTTCCGAGCCGTTGACGGCTACCGCGCCGACCGAAATGATTTCGTCTCCGTTATACGGCGAAAAACCGGTCGTTTCCAAATCGAATACGACCAGTTTCAGCGTATGGAGCGGAATTTCATATAACGAATTTTTTCGCTGTTCCTTCATGATGGACCGAATAAAAGCCATCTGCTGTGCACTTTGCATATCAAACATCGATGTGATCGCCGGCGTAAGCCCGCCCATTTTGTACAAACTCCACATTCTTCCCGGCGGCCTCCTATCCATCACCAGCATTCACCCGCTTTCTTCCGATTTTCTATCTCCGAATGTACGACCTTTTTGACGTATTTTTGCAGCTCGTTTCCGATCCGCAAACACAATTTCAATTCGGTCGTTCTCTCTCTGGTCAATAAATCCGCCGTCAGCTTGCCTCTTGACGTATAATGGCCTTCCTCCAGCTGGAACGGGGTCATCGAGCGCAGCTTTAGCGCAGCCGCCAACGCATCGAGCCAGTCGTGACCGATTTCGTCGGGCACATGCCCTTGGGCAAGAAGCAGCCTGATCCGCCCTTCCGTTGAAGTAACCCGAATGCCTGCTTCCAGCGCGAGCAGCCGGACTCCGTTGACGATCGGGATATAGGCGCCGTATTTGACATCCACACCGCCGGCATCCTCACCATACCGCTCCTTGATGAGCTGGCCGAATATGCCGATCGACACTTTGTGGTGCAGCGTATTCTGCAGCATATGCCTGTACATCAGCGGATGCGCTTGATTGTAGGAAACGAAGGAGTCGATGAGCGACTCTCCCAGGCTGCGGTCGCCGTAAATCGTGCGCAAATCGGCAGCGATGAGCAAATAGCGGACGTTCTCCCAATTCGGCTCCGCCAACCATTCGTTCGTCATCGCCAAATAACCGGATAGCGGCTGCCGCCACTTGTCGTTCGTGCACAACACCCCGCCGCTGCATGGCGGATAGCCCGCCGCCTCCAGATTGGCCGATATACGTTCGGACAGCACGCTGAAAAACGCCTTCGCTTGTTCCGCTTCCTTCTCATCCCCCGGATCGGCGTAAATCAGACCGTTGTCCTGGTCGCTCCACAATGTTTGTTCTACTCGTCCGCCGCTGCCGAATAGCAAAAAAGCATAGGGAAGAGGAACCTGTTCGTTCCTCTCCTCACAGAGGATTCGCTCCGTCATCTCGATCGTCCCGTAAATAATCGTATCGTGAAGCCGATTCACCCCTCCGTTCCATTCGAACGGTTCTTCCGAAGGAAGATGCAGGAGAAATACATCGTGAGCGCGATCGCGTAAAGCTCTAAGCTGGCTGAAGTCCCGGGCCTCTTTGACCTCTTGGATGATGCTGTCCCACGCATGACGCTCCATGCCTGCATCTCCTTCCCGTGAGAGAATTATAGCTGATTTTTCTTTTACAGATTCCGAGGCTTTTCTTACAGGCTGTGCGTTTGGCCGCCGGCTGCCGCTTTTTTCATTTGCTCGGGATAGCCGTACGTGCCGTGTTCGGAAAGGTCCAAACCGATGATTTCTTCTTCTTCGGTTACGCGCAGACCGATCGTCGCTTTAATCAAGTACAAGATAATGAAGGAAAGCACGAGCACGAAGAGGAACGCCCCGACAACGCCGAGCGCTTGAACGCCCAATTGCTCGAACCCGCCGCCGTACAGTAAACCGGCTTTACCGATCCCTACCGTTTCAACCAATTGCGGCGTTGCGAAAATACCTGTAGACAACGTACCCCAAACCCCTGCGATCCCGTGTACGGAGAAAGCGTAAACCGGATCGTCAATACCCGCTTTTTCAAACCATTGCGCGGTGAAGAAGGTAACAATACCGGCAATCGCGCCGATGATGATGGCATCGCGGGGCGTTACGAAAGCGCACGCGGCTGTAATGGCGACAAGCGCGGCAAGTAAGCCGTTCAGCATGCTGGGAATGTCGGCTTTGCCGAAGTAAATCCAGGAGACGATCAGTGCCGCTACCGCACCTGCTGCAGCAGCCAGGTTCGTGGTCAGCGCAACGTGACCGAAGAAGCCGTCGCCGGTTGCGCTAAGCGTGGAACCCGCGTTAAATCCGAACCAACCGATCCACAAAATAATGACGCCAAGAACAGAAAGCACTTGGTTATGACCTGGAATCAGGTTAGGCGTTTTGTCTTTATTATATTTACCGATACGAGGTTTCAGCAAGAGGGTCGCCACGAGAGCGGCCGTCGCGCCCTGCAGGTGAACGACTGTCGAGCCTGCGAAATCCTGCATGCCGATAGAGCCGAGCCAACCGCCGCCCCATACCCAATGGGCAACGATAGGATAGATGATGATCGTATATAAAATACCGAAGATGAAGTAAACCGGAAGCTTGCCGCGCTCTGCGAAACCGCCCCATGCGATCGCGAGCGATACGCCGGCAAAGGCGAGCTGAAACAAGAACAGGATGCCGATCGGAATCGGAGATTCCGCAAACAAGCTGATGCTCGCTTTCACCTGATCAGCCGTACCGTCCAGGAAAAAACCGCCGGTACCGATAAAACTGTTGCCGTCGCCGAACGCCAAACCGAAACCAACAGCCCAGAAAGCGATGGCGCACAGCCCGAACGTCAAGATGGTTTTACCGGCAACGTGACCTGCATTTTTCATCCGCGTCGAGCCCGCTTCCAATAAGGCAAAGCCGGCTTGCATGAAGATGACGAGAATGGCTGCAAGCATAACCCAAACCGAATCGATAGCCGCAGCCAATTGAGCCGGCGTTTTGTCGTCAGCCGCAAGTGCCATTCCGGCAGGAGCGAACAGGGACAACAGACCTAAAGAAACCATCATTTTCTTTAACACATCGACCACTTCCTTAGTTTGTGTTATTTTATATAACATAATATGAAATTAATAATGTCATTATATGCAGATATTCATTTTTTTGCAATAGATCTTTCATTAATTTTATGGTTTTCCGAAAAATAACCTGACATCGATAGATGATCATTCGTTTTTTATATGAATAATTTGTACTACTCCTAATATGCGTGTCATATATTATTACAATTCATTTGGATGTCTACCGATTTCCGGCAGCCATATCGGTTCTATGCCCATTTACGCAACGCAAAGCATAACGTTTGACTGTATGGTTTGGAATGAGTATCATTATAGGTGAAAAGAGGTGACGAATCATGGGGATATGAAGCTTTATAAAATTGGCGAGCTGGCTCGCTTATCGGAAGTAAGCCCCAGAACGATCGATTATTATACGAAGCTCGGCTTAATCGATCCGGAAACGAGGTCGAATACAAATTATCGATTGTACAGTGATGAAACCTTGACTCGGCTTAAACGTATTGAATCGATGAAGAGGGAGAAATATACCTTAGAAGAGATCAAGGACAGCCTTCGTCAATGGAACAAAGTAAGCCAAGACGAGATTGTGACAGATAAACTTACATCCTTGCAGGTTCTATTGAAGCAGCTGGAACGGGAAGCGAAGGAGGTCGGCCCGCTTGTCGAGAAGCTGAAGCCGACGCAGCTGAAGAATCTGCACCAGAAGCTGACGCCATCCGCTGCTGCTTGTATCGAAGCACTCTTGCTGCTGCTGGGTAAAGGCCCTCTTTCCTGATATAACCTCAAACAAACAAAGAATGGAGTGTAGTCGAATATGTTATTCACGCCATGGACCATCCTCATTCTGGCCGCATTCGGACTGAGCGTTTGGGCAAGCTTCCGGGTTAAAGGAACCTTCAACAAATTCTCAGACGTACCGGTCGAGTCGGGATTGACCGGTTACGATGTAGCGCGGCGCATCCTGGACGACAACGGACTGTATGACGTACCGGTCGAAGCGGTTCGCGGTGCATTGACCGACCATTACGACCCGGTGGCGAGAGTCGTCAGATTGTCTGAACCCGTATACTACGAGCGTTCGATCTCCGCCGTATCGGTGGCGGCGCACGAAGTCGGTCATGCGATCCAGCATAAGGTTCATTATCCGATGCTGGTAGCCAGACATAAGATTTTCCCGATTGTAAACTTTTCTTCCGGCATCGCACCGTTCCTTCTGTTAGGAGGATTTTTCTTCAAAATTTCCGGGCTCATCCTGATCGGGATTCTCTTATTCAGCGCCGCTGTCGCTTTTCAGTTGATTACGCTGCCGGTGGAGTTTAACGCTTCCTCCCGCGCCCGCGACCTGATGATCTCCTCGGGATTCATTCGTAATCATGAGGAGAAGGGCGTCTCCAAAGTATTAGGCGCCGCCGCACTCACTTATGTCGCCGCCGCACTCATCTCGGTGCTGCAGCTGTTAGAATACATTTGGATCTTCAACCGCAGCGACGATTAATTCAACTCCATCAAGAAGCCCCGGCCATCGGCCGGGGCTTCTTGGTTGCTATGTGATGCAGCCGTTGATGGGCTGGCTATGATCAAGAACGATGAATGAAAAACTCGAGTAAAAATTTACGAAACCCTTCGGCAACAAGCGGCAGCTTGTCCCCCGAGCGTTGAATCAACCCGACGCTGCGCGTTACGCGCGGTTCGATGACCCGCACCTTGGACGGCTGCAGCTGGCTAATCTCCGTTAATGCCATCTCCGGCAGCATACTTACCCCCATACCGGCCGCCACCAATCCGCGGATCGTATCCGTCTCCTCGCCTTCAAAGCCGATTTTCGGGGTAAATCCGGCCTTAGTGCAAGCTTCAAGCACGATGCTCCGCAGCGAATACTCCTCGCTGAACATAACGAACGAATCGTTCTTTAACTGTTCCAATCGAATTTGTTCATTGCGGGCCAGCGGGTGCTCCTGCGGGACGATGGCGTACAGCTCTTCCAGCAGCAGCAAATCGCCCGTGACTTGGTTATGTTTCTCGGGAAAAGGTGAAATGAAGGACAGATCGATTTCACCTTTCACCACATCGCGGATGAGACTATTGTAGGTGCCTTGACGAAGGCGGAATTTGACTCGCGGATGTGTTTCCCGAAAACGCGCCACGACGGTGGGCAGCAAATAAATGCCGAGGCTGTGCGGGAAGCCGATGCGAATTTCTCCCTGCTCCGGATCCATGAACTCATGAACTTCGTTTATCGCCCGCTCCAAATCCGTCATTATGGCTTCTACGCGACACAAAAACAACTTTCCGACCGAGGTAAGCTGGAGATTGCGCCCCTTCTGCACGAATAATTGGACACCCAGTTCTTCCTCCAGCTGGTGGATTTGCCGGCTGACCGCCGATTGCGCCACATGCAGCTCTTCCGCCGCTTGAGTCACGTGCTGCTTGCGGGCCACTTTCACAAAATACTGCAACTGTCTGAATTCCACGGGATTCCTTCCCCCTGTTTCTTGGTTGAGGCACGCTCTATTGGACAAGTTCTCATATAAAAGTTTATAATAATAATTGGTGAAATACCAATCATTCTCAAAGAGAATTAAAGGAGGCCCATGTACACATGGCACAAGCGACACTGAAAGGCAATCCGATCACGCTTGTCGGACCGGAGCTTAAAGCCGGAGACAAAGCACCTGACTTCACAGTTAACAAAAATCTGCTCGAAACCGCATCGCTTTCCGATTACGCGGGCAAAGTGAAGCTCATCAGCGTGGTGCCTTCCTTGGACACCGGCGTGTGCGACGCACAAACCCGCCGTTTCAACGAAGAAGCGGCTAAATTGGGCGACAACGTGGTCATCCTTACCATCAGTAACGACTTGCCTTTCGCGCAATCCCGTTGGTGCGGCGCAGCAGGTATCGACAAAGTCATCACCTTGTCCGACTACAAACATCATTCCTTCGGTAAAGCTTACGGTGTGTTGATCCAAGAACTGCACTTGTTGATGCGCTCTATCTTTGTTATCGACGCGAACGACACCATCCAATACGTGGAGTACCTCGGTGAAATGACCGATCACCCGAACTATGAAGCAGCTGTCGACGCTGTGAAAAAACTCGTGTAATCCATATGAAGTCATAAAAAAAAACAGCGAAGCTACCCTCGCTGTTTTTTTATTCCCCCCTGGAAAAACACCGGATTCAATCATGTATTTTATAAGCGGCGAGCCGCTTGTCGATATGTTTGAAGATGTCCAGTATGGTGCGGTAATTGGAGCCCAAGTCCCCCAGCGAACCGCGCGAGGCGGAATATACATCGATGGCCGTTTTGACCGGGTTGATCCCGAATAACGTCACCGTAATATCCTGCGTCCTGCCGGTAATCGTCCGCCGTTCCAATACGATTTCGCCGACGCTGCGCACCTCATGGAGCAGCTTGTAACCGTTCAATTTTTTGAACATGTTGACCACTTCATCCATGGCCTGGTCTTTGGAGAGTTTATAATTGCGGGTCTTCAGCAGCGGATCCCTGGCTTTCTCTCCGGTCGTTTCATGGCTGCGAATCAGACCGATTAAGGTTCGCTTTAGCAAAGCATTCCCTCCTATGCGAAGTGCGTATCTATTCCAGTTAACACTAATGTTTATCATATCATTGTTTACAAGGAAGAGAAAGAGGAAATGCGCGTTTTCGCAAGAAAAAGAGCCGAATCAGAAGTTGAAGCGGCTCTTTCTCTTGAATTAAACTTCTTCTAGAAAACCGATTGATTGGCGCCTTCCCAATCCTTCAAGAAACGTTCGATGCCTGCATCCGTCAACGGGTGCTTGGCCATCTGTTGAATGACTTTATAAGGGACCGTTGCGATATCTGCGCCCAGCAGCGCCGCATCGATGACATGCGTCGTCGTCCGTACGCTGGCGGTAATGATTTCAGAGGAAATGTTATGAATTTTAAACATTTCGCTGATTTCTTTAATCAGGTTCATCCCGATTTGGTTAATATCATCGAGACGGCCGACGAACGGAGAGACGTATGTAGCGCCGGCGCGTGCAGCCAACAGCGCCTGCGTGGAGCTGAAGATAAGCGTTACATTCGTCTTAATGCCAAGCTCGGTGAAACGTTTCGTTGCCTTTAACCCATCCTCGGTCATCGGCACTTTCACCACGATCCCGTCGCCCAGAGAAGCGAGCTTCTTGCCCTGCTCCACCATTTCATCGGCTTGCAAGCTGATAACTTCCGCACTGATCGGAAGGTTGCCGACAATGGCGGATATTTCGCGTACCGTTTCAAAAAAATCTCTGCCTTCCTTCGCGATCAGCGAAGGATTCGTCGTGACGCCGGCAATGACGCCAAGCTCATGCGCTTTTCGGATTTCTTCCACATTGGCGGTATCGATAAACAGCTTCATCTCCAACATCCCTTCATCATATGTATCCGGTATTTTGGGCACAAAAAAACCCGCATATGCCGTCCGGTTTAGTGTCTCAAACCCGCTCTCGCAGGTGGGTGTCCGCAGAACCGGTTTTGAGATCCCTTTTCGAGGGCATGTCAGCCGCGATTCAATGTTGGTCTCCCTAGAAACAGTCATTGGTTCAAAACAACTTTAAAACCGAAACGAACATCGCAGGATTTTGTTGTAGTCTTATTATAATCTACCGCTGAGCGAAAGTAAACTCGGCCGCGGATGAAGTTCATGGAACGGTGGGAACTTATTGCTTGTCCGCTTGGTTGGCGTTATCTTTAGCCGCATCCGCCGCAAGAAGGTCGCCAGACTTCGATGCTTCATCCGGGTCCGACGGCGCATCGCCTTCGTCCGCCTCTTCCTTCCCGCTCAAAGCCTGCTGCTTTTCCTGCAGCTTGCCGAAGATGAGATTAAAGTGCCAGAACGAAATGACGGCGATTAGACTGCCGGTGAAGAACGGAATCAGGAACGTGAATATGCGAGTGCTCACGAACAGCACAACACCGACCAGCACAATCATGGACAAGGAGCGAATCGGGCTTCCGATCGTAATCAGCACCGCATTCTTGACAATCTGCAGCATCTTCATATGCAAATGCGTCAATATAGAAAAGAAATGGAACAAAGAAATGATCAGCAGCACCGAAATCGACATCACCAAAAAACGTAAAATGCCGAACAGCCCGGATTGATTCCCGTAAAATTGAAAATTGGCGTACAAGATAGCGCCAAACAGCAAGTAAATAAATCCGCCGATCATCGCTTGAACGAAGTTTGACTTGTAGCCGCGGAAAAATGTCTTGAACAGCGGCACATCCTCATCCCCCGTCACCCATTTACGCGCGACACTAAACATGGCCGCCGTCGAAGGAAAGAGGGTGAACGGCGAAACGACAGCCATTAAGAACAAGGTTTGGTAGACCATCTGCTCTGTTGTCGAATTCAACAGTAAAATACCTAGGAAAAAGAACGGTATCGCGCAAAAGATCCATAATAAATTGATGACGGACAACCGCATAATCCATTCGGAAATCCGATAAAATCCGCCCATTACTCCTCGAAACTCCACTACAACGCCTCCTTATGTCTCCAAACTTAATAGCTTATTTCCGGAAATCCAGGTAGCCGTCCATGCCCGTCCGGGAAATTCAAATACGGCTATAAAATCAGGAAGGCCCATGCTTTAGGCATGAGCCTTCCCGATTTGGTAACTAGGGCGATTCGTGTATTATACGAGCGTTTCTTCGTTCGAGCGATTGGACGAACGCGTATGACCGCCGCGGTCGCTGCGTCCTTCTTGACGGTTATCCGAACGGCCGCGATAATCGCGGTTCTCACGGTAGCCGCCTTCGCGACGTCCGCCATCACGGCTGCCGTCACGACGGGAGCCGCCGCGGTCGCCACCACCGTAAGGACGGTCATTGCGGCGTGCGCCGCCTGCCGTACCGTAAGGGCCGGAAGGTCTGCGTCCGTTCGAACGAATGTCCGGACGACGCTTCTTAGCGCGAATCGGATCCTCTGGCGTCAGTTCGATTTCAACTTCCTTCTTATCGCCGCCGGTCAGCAATTTCAAAGCGGAAGCCAGCAGGTGAACCGAGTCGTGCTGCTCCAACAGCGAGATCGCAAGACCTTTATATTCGTTATGTTCTTCTTTTTGAAGCACTTCAAGCACGCGCTCGGCTGTCAGCTTTTGCTTGCCTTCAATCGCTTCGGCCAAGCTTGGCATCGGCTTACGGGCAATGCGATGACGGGTAATTTTCTCGATAAAGTACAGGTGGTCGATCTCGCGCGGCGTTACGAACGAGTAGGCCACGCCTTCTTTACCGGCACGGCCGGTACGACCGATCCGGTGCACATAACTTTCCGGATCTTGCGGCAAGTCGAAGTTGATGACATGCGTTACGCCGGAAACGTCCAATCCGCGTGCGGCTACGTCGGTAGCGACCAGTACATCGATGCTTCCGTCACGGAATTTGCGCATCACGTTATCGCGTTGGTTCTGGGACAAGTCCCCGTGCAAACCTTCCGCCGTATAACCGCGTTTTTGCAGCGCTTCGGACAGCTCGTCGACACGGCGCTTCGTGCGGCCGAAGATAATCGCGAGATCCGGGGATTCCATATCGATCAAACGGCACAGCGCTTCGAACTTCTGGCGCTCATGCAGCTCGATGTAAGCTTGCTCGATGTTAGGTGCGCTGATTTGCTTCGGAATAACCGAAACGTGCTCCGGATTTCTCAGGAACTGTTGCGCCAGCTTCTGGATATTAGTCGGCATCGTCGCCGAGAAGAGCATCGTTTGACGCTCGTCCGGAACAAGCCGAAGGATGGATTGGATATCTTCCATGAAGCCCATGTCGAGCATTTCGTCCGCTTCATCCAGGATAACCGTCTGCACGTCGTCCAGCTTGATCGTTTTGCGGTTAATGTGGTCGAGCAAACGGCCCGGCGTACCGATAATAATTTGCGGCTTCTTGCGCAGGCCGCGGATTTGCTTCACGATATCTTGACCGCCGTAGATCGGCAGCGAGCGGATGCCTTTGAAACGACCGAGCTTTTCGATTTCTTCCGCCACTTGAATGGCAAGTTCGCGGGTCGGACACATGATGAGCGCTACGATGCGTTCTTCCTTGATGTCGATTTTATTGATCAACGGAATCCCGAATGCTGCCGTTTTCCCGGTTCCCGTCTGTGCTTGACCAATGAGGTCGCGGCCCTCCATGGCTACAGGAATGGCCTTATCTTGAATCGGAGTCGATTCTTCAAAGCCCATCTCCGTAATGGCACGCAACACTTTCGGCTCCAAGCCGAATTCACTAAACGTTTTCAAATGATTTCATTCTCCTTTGTTCTATGGGTTCTCATATTGTCTGTACCCTTAAGTGCGACTCCTATCTTCTTTTTATTACTCTCTTCATGAAACACTTTCTAGCTGTGTCAAAATGAACAGTCAAGGCCGTACTTAAGAATATCTTTAGTATTATACCACATGCGGAAGTCATATTCCAGAAATGTTCAAATTGAAACCCGTTTTCCCCGAACATCGTATATAATACATATATAGAATGCCCTGACGAAAAGGAGCGACAGCCCATGTCCGTATGGAAAAGAGTGGGAGGAATTTTGAAAAGCAACAAGTCGGTGCCGGAGACTAAACCCTCCAATCCGTTTGAAGATACGAAGGTTGGAGACATCGTGAGCGTCGATCTGGAAGAATACGTCGTGTCCGGCAAGCTGACGTACTTCGATCAAGGCTTCGCACCGCATCGCTTTGCGTATTATTTGCAAAACGGCAAGCATCTCTCCTGTTTGCTTGTGGAAAAAGGACGTACGTACGAATGCTTTATTTGTGAATTCGTGGAGGGAGCTTTGGACGATCCTAACGATGTGCCTACCCGGCTTGACACAGGCGGCGAGGTGACGTACGAGCTTGAGCACAATCGGACCGACACGGTGCGGACCGAAGGCAATACGGATTTCCGGGCCGCGGACCAAGTGATGTTTTGGCGTTATTTCGGGACGGAGGATCGTTATTTTTTCCTGCAATGGCAAGACGGTAAATATGTGGCGATGGAAGGCGAACGGACGCCTGCCGGTTTAATCAAATTTTTGAAAGCTTCGAGCGAACCGAACTCTCATTGATTCGTTTCGCCTGATCATACGATGGTTCTGCGAGGAGGTGACCCTGTTCAATGAAGCGTGCAGCCCGTTGGCTCGCCCTTGTGCTCGTATTCGCGCTATTAGCCGGATGCGGCGATTCAGGCAATTTTATTAAGGAAAACTATTCGTTGATCGATGTTCAGGGCCAAGGCAAGAGCACTGCCAAAATTTATTCGGTAACCGGCAAAGATGTGCCTACTGTAGCTCATGAACTGGAACAGCAAGAGAAACCGCAGGAAATAAGCAAAGAATCGACCGAGCGGATGTTTCTCGTATACGACAACAAGATCATTCATGTCCAGAAAGACCCGGATAACGAAAATACGACGCTTGTTGAATTAGACACGATCCAATATGCAAAAGATAATTACGACTCTTCGTTCTTGCAAGGATATTTAACCGCTACGCTGATTCAATCTGTTTTTGGCGGAGGCTGGTTTAACAGCCACCGGGGATATGACTACCGGGGCTACACGTCCAGCAAGCGTTACGACGATTACGGCAAATACCAGACGGCGCCTTATCCGAGCGCCTCCGCTCCCGCGAAGACGCCGGCGCAGACCGCGCCTTCGACGTCCGATCGCAAAGGGAGCTTCACAACGACGCCAACCAAGCCCAGTACGGGCGCCGGAAGCAGCAGCGGCTCGGTTCGCCGGAACGACGGCTCCACCCCAAGCTACGGCAAAGCGCCGTCAAGCGGATCGTCCAAGCCGAGTACAAGCAAGCGATCCGGTTCTTTTAAACGAAAATAACAATCGAAACGTGAAGCTTTCCGCGACAATCGTGAGAGAGCTTCACGTTTCGCATTCACGGAGGATTCCTATGATAAAGCTGCAGCGCTCGTGGATCGGTTCCATTCTCGTGACCGTCTTGAGCTCGGCTTTCATTGCGGCCAGCTTCAATTTGTTCCTCATCCCCCACCAGCTGCTCAGCGGCGGCTTGTCCGGGATTGCGATGATGATCGGGTATTTGACCGGGTTCGACATCTCTCTGCTATACCTCGTATTGAACTTGCCTGTCCTGATTTGGGGACTGGTTTCGATCGGACGCAAATTCATTGTGCTCAGCACGCTTTCCGTTATCTTAACGACATGGTTCATGCGGATCGTACCCGTCGATACCGTTGCGAACGATTCGATCATGTCCGCCGTTACCGGCGGCGTGCTGCTCGGTATCGGTTCGGGCATCACCATGAGGGCTGGCGGCTCGACAGGCGGCCTCGATATCATCGGATCGATATTGACCCGTAAACGGGATTTTCCGCTCGGCACCGTCCTGTTCGCTTTGAACGGCGTCGTTATTTTAATGCTCGGCTATTATAAGAACAACTGGGACCTCGCCCTCTATTCGATGGTAACTATTTTTATTACGGGCAAGGTCGTGGACACGATACATATCCGGCATTTGAAGGTCACCGTCTATATCGTCACGCAAAAGAAGGATCTGCTGCTGCAAAAAATGAAAAAGCTGCACCGCGGCGTTACCGTTATTCAAACGGAAGGGGCATATACGAAGCAGCCGCAGCATATGCTGATGACCGTAACGACCCGTTATGAGCTCGCCGACCTCCGGCAGCTCGTCCGCAAATGGGATCCGCAAGCGTTCGTGAATATCACCGAAACCGTCGGCGTTATGGGCTTATTTCGCAGAAATTAGCTTATTTTTAGCAGTCCGCTGGCACAAAAGTACCGCTGTCAACTTAAACAATCTATGTTATAATCTAATTGTAACTTCATAGCCGTTGATTTCCCCGGCTTTACCTGTATGGCTCGTAAGTGGCTCCTGATCTCTCAACACCAGATGACGGGAAGGGTGATGCTTGTGGAAACAGTAAAGCTTTCGACGATTGTTATGAAATTAACGCCGGAATTATATCCTTTTCTCAAGCAGCGTGAACTCGAGTCGGAGATCGTGCTGCGAAACGGGCTCGCTGCCCTGGAGGCCGAGGACGCCATGGAAATTATTCAATACAGCATATCCGAGCACCAGAAAGACGCCCACCTTCATTAAGAAGGGGGCGTTTTATTTATGAGTTTCAACATTTCGCAATAATTCCATGTTATGCTTTCCGCCTAAATGTGATATGATATGACATAGAATACGGTAATCGGAGGGATCATGAATGGGCGCCTTATCCCCATGGCATATTATTTTAATTGCTGTCGTGCTGCTGCTGCTGTTCGGACCGAACAAGCTGCCCGAGCTCGGCCGCAGCTTCGGCAAGATGTTCCGCGAGTTCAAGGATGCGACGAACAACAACAGTGGAAACACGAATGACAACCGTGAGCTGGAAGCTCCGAAAAAAGAGCTGGCAATTGCTTCCGATACGGCACAACAGCCAAACGCGCAAAAATAGAAAAGCTCCTGAGCGGAGCCTTTCCAAGCCATCCGCCTACACGGCAGGATGGTTTTTTTTGCGCATATAGGCCTGCGTACCGAATGTGAGCACAGCGGCGAGGCCGGCTATCACCGCACCGAAGAGATACATATCATTTCCGCCGAATACGTCTTTGACGAAGCCGCCGGCGTAGCCGCCCGCGATCCCGGCCAATCCGAGAAATACCATGGACAGCATCGATTGTCCCGTCGATTGCAGATGGTCAGGTACAAGACGTACGACGTAATGCACCGAGGTAATCCAAAACACGGCGAAGGTGATGCTCTGCGTCGTTTGCAAAAACATGAGAATAACCGGGTCTTGAATAAATCCGTACAACAACCAGCGGATCGTATACAGCACCGCCACGATGCCGAGCAGAGCCAGTTCGTGAAACCTGTTCAAATACCGCCCCAGCAGCGCAAAGGTAGGGATTTCACTGCCTGCGGCAAGCGCCCATGCCCAGCCGACCATCACATCGGAGCCGCCCAAATCTTTTAAATACAAAGCAAACAACGAATCGTTCATCCGGTGCGGAACCATGATCAGGAAAATGAGAAATAAAAACCATATAAACTGTTTGTTGCGCAGCATGCTGCCGAAAGCGCGCAACGATACGACAGCGTCGCCTTTCCCCTTCTCGTCGCGCAGCAGCAGTAGAAGAAGCATCGGCAGAACCCATATCGTCCAGTACAGGAAAGAAAGATTATGCATGCCTCCGAGCGCCGTGAGCAGGAAACCCGACGACAAGGACAGCAGCATGAAGCCGACCGAGCCCCACATTCGCACGGAGCCGTACGTCGCATGCGCCCGCTCCGCCACACGTATCGACAAGGTATCGAGCAGCGGCGTCGAAGACAGCATGAAGAAATACAGCATGAGCATGAAGATGAACGCACTCATATACCCGCTCGTTCCGAAGATGCCGATACTGGACAATATCGTCATGCCCCACAAGCAAAAAATAATGAGCTTCAACGTTTGATAACGATCGCTGATATATCCCCACATCGGTTGGGCGAATATCGTGATGAACGGTCCGATCATCATCAACAGCCCGATTTGCGAAGACGAATAGCCGCGCTCCCCCAAATATAACGGCAAAAAAGGATTAAGTACGCCGGTCGTTGCATAATATGAAAAATTAAGGCCCCGCAATTTCCAAAGCTGCTTGTTCATCATTACCTTCCTTTAATCAAACTAAGATCGCATGTCCCATCCGCCATCATTCTTTGCATTGTAGCACGGTTCGTCAAATTGTATCAAAGCTGTCTATCGATTTTCGGTTTCTTTGGTATAATGATAGATATTATACTAGCAGGGAGAGACGAACATGGAACTCTTAGTGGCCGCGTTATTCATGGCTTGGAGCGGCGTTAGCGCCGACCATCCCGACGCCACGTTCGAACAAATGGTGCAGGCATCCTTAGATTCCAAGAACGCCATCGTGCAGCAAACGCAGCCAGCCGCAACCCCGAACGGCAATCCCGAAGATCCGCTTAAGCCGGCCGTCAAGCTGGACCCGCAGAAGGACGCCCCCGCCGTAAAAGGCATCTATGCGACGGCGCACAGTGTCGGCGGCTCGCGGATGAACACGCTGCTCAAGCTGATGGATGACACCGAGCTGAACGCAATGGTCATCGATGTGAAGGACGATTGGGGGTATATTACATACGATACCGGGAATCCGGCCTTGCTTGCCATGGAGACAACGCAAAAAATTATTCCCGACGTGGGCAAGCTTATGTCGACGCTGAGTGAGCACGACGTATACCCGATTGCCCGCATCGTCGTATTCAAAGATACCTTGTTGGCCAAAAAACGTCCTGATCTTTCTTTCTTAAACGCAGACGGTTCCGTCTGGGGCAATAGTAAAAATCCACCCGACAGCTTCGTGAATCCTTATAAAAAAGAAGTATGGGACTACAATATCGAAGTGGCGAAAGAAGCCGTAAAAGCCGGATTTAAAGAAATACAATTCGACTACGTCCGGTTTCCGGAAGGCTTCGAGAAAAGGGCCGACTCCCTGAAATACGACAAAGACGACCGGACGCGCATCGATGCCGTCGCCGAGTTCGTCAAATACGCGCACGAGCAGCTCGCTCCGCTCGGCGCAAGGGTGTCCGTAGACATTTTCGGTTATGCCGCTTCCGTACCGGCTGCCGAAGGGATCGGGCAAGATTTTCAAAAAATTTCGCAGAACGTCGACGTCATCTGTCCGATGATTTATCCGAGCCATTATTCGACCGGCTGGTTCGGCTCTAAAGTGCCGGACGCCGCTCCCTACGCCACCATTGACGGCGCGACTAAAGATACGCACAAAAAACTGGAATCGCTTCAGGAGCTCAAGCCCGTCGTCCGCCCCTGGATTCAAGACTTTACCGCCACTTGGGTGCCGGGGCATATCCGGTACGGCAAGCAGCAGATCGAAGAGCAGATCCGCGCCTTGAAGGATAACGGTGTGGAAGAGTTTCTGCTGTGGAACGCCGTGAATACGTATACGCCGGATGTCGATTACTAAAAGAGAGCGGATCGCACCGCAAGTATGGGGCGATCCGCTCTCTTTGGCATGGCGGATGGTTTATGCGCTGCTGCCTCGGCGAACGCCGAGATCGGGCAGCTGCCAATCGATCGGTTCGCTGCCGATGCTTTGCAGGAAAGCATTCGCTTGCGAATACGGCTTGCTGCCGAAAAATCCCCGATGCGCAGATAGCGGACTGGGATGCACGCTTCGCAGGATGAGATGGCGCCGGTTCGTGATCAGCTGCATCTTCTGCTGGGCATGACTGCCCCAGAGAATGAATACGATCGGCTTCTCCCGTTCGTTCAACAGCGAGATGACGCGGTCGGTGAACCGCTCCCAGCCTTTTCCTTTATGCGAATTCGCTTCTCCTTCCCGGACTGTCAGCACGGTGTTCAGCAAGAGAACGCCCTGCTGCGCCCAAGGCACCAAATACCCGTTATCGGGCAAAGGGCAGCCCAGATCGTCCCGCAACTCCTTCAACATGTTCTGCAGCGAAGGCGGCGCAGGAATGCCCGGCTTGACGGAGAAGCTGAGACCGTGAGCCTGACCCGCCCCATGGTACGGATCCTGCCCCAGGATGACGGCCCTCACATCGGCATATGCCGTAAAGTGTAAAGCGTTAAACAGATCGTGCATGTCCGGATATACGGTGCGCGAAGCGTATTCCCGCTTCAAAAACTCCCGCAGCTCCAAATAATACGGTTGTTTAAATTCGTCGGCCAATAAATCGGCCCAATCGTTCGTCAGGATCGCTGCCACGATTCCCTCTCCCTTATCTGTGTTTCGTGAGCCGCACGAGCCAATGAACGAAATAGCCGACAGGCCGCTCTACCCTTGCTCGGGTTTTGGCGTCCTCCGGCTGAACTAACGGATAACCCAGGCTTGCCGTCGAAATGGTCGAAGCCGACAAAGTCAAGCGCATTCTTCCACGCGCCGGACAAGCTGCCCCAATATTCCGGCCGTCGCCAATACGATGCCGTCGGCGGCGGGCAATCCTTGCCTTAGCTCGTTCACATGAGCGTCGTTAGACTCGGGTATCTTTACTGTAAAACGGAAGCGGCTTTACCACAACATCGGTTTAGGCTTGCAAGTCCATTACGAAGCCTGCGCCTCTGGTCGCTCGTTTCTTCTAGACGATAGCGGCCTCTAGCACCTCCGGCGTTTTCACGTAAAACCGGGCCAGCAGCCCTTCAATCTGGTCGAAGGCTTCTTCGTCCCGTTCGGCCAACACCACCAAGCGGATTTGCCGGTCCTGCAATTCAATTTCCATATTGTATAAGTACATCGATGATCCCTCCGTTCTCCGGGCATAGCTTGCTCTCCCATCCTACCGGATTCGCCAGGCTTTGGCAAGACCAAGGAGGGTTGCTCCGGCGGCGGCGCAGCCACCCGAATTGCGGCCGGTTAGCTTCATCCGTTACAATGAGGGATGAGACAAGATTTCCATTCTAGTTTCGCAGGAAATGGAGGAACAACACATGCTGGCAGTCGGCACACCGGCTCCCGCATTTACTGCGGAAAGCACGCAAGGCACGATCCGTCTCGACGAAGATTTAGGCCGTCGGCCGATCGTTCTCATCTTTTACCCGAAGGACGAAACGCCCATTTGTACGAAGCAGCTTTGTGCCGTACGCGATTCGAAAGCGCAGTACGCCGAATTTGATGCGCTCGTGCTCGGCATCAACCCGGGCACCCTGGAGGAGCACCGCCGATTCGCGAATAAGTTCAACTACGATTTCCCGCTGGTCACGGACGAAGGCGAATCGATTCGGCAAGCGTACGATGTCGAGCAAACGTTGTTCGGATTGCTCGGTCAGCAGCGAATCGTATTTGTCATCGGCGCCGATGGCAAAGTGTTCTATGCAGCGAAAGGCAACCGGCCGACGCACGAAATTTTAAATGCGCTTCGGTCGGAGCGAGCAAGAAGGGGCGGCTAGCCCCCTCTTCTTCCTCCATCGAACAAGCGGGTCCGCATACGGCAGTTGCGTAAGCTTGCCTCCGCTTCAAATAACGGGGAAACCATGAGGCAAATCTTCGGCAGGCGGCGAGGCTCCACCTGAACAAACAAGGGCTTCTTTCCGGGAAAGAAGCCCTTGTAAGGCAAGCCGCTATTATTGCGATAAACGTTTCGTCAGCTCATACAAATCCATATCAAATTCTTTCTTCGTGTGCACCACTTTATCGATATCGGTCAGCGTCAGCTGGCCCTTAATCACGCCGCATGCTTTGCCGGATTCGCCCTGGATTAAGCTCCGCACGGCGAAATCGCCGAGGCTGCTTGCCAGAATCCGGTCGTTATGCGTAGGCGCGCCGCCGCGTTGAATGTGCCCGAGCACCGTAACGCGTGGTTCTATGCCGTTGCGCTTCGTAATTTCCTGGGCAATGACCTCGCCCTTACAGACACCCTCTGCGACGATGACGATACTATGACGTTTGCCTTGTGCGAAATTTTCGGCCATCCGGTTCGAAATTTCGTCCAGGTCAAACGGCACTTCCGGTACGAGAATCGTCTCCGCCCCGCTGGCCAGTCCCGCGTACAGCGCGATATCGCCGCAGTGGCGGCCCATGACTTCCACGACCGACGAACGCTCGTGAGAGCTCATCGTATCGCGCAGCTTGTTGATGGCGTCAACGACGATGCTGACCGCTGTGTCAAAGCCGATCGTGAAATCGGTGAACGGAATATCGTTGTCGATCGTACCCGGAAGACCCATCGTTTTGATTCCAAGCTTGCTCAGCTTGTTCGCCCCTTGGTACGATCCGTCTCCGCCGATCACGACGAGACCGTCAATCCCCCGCTTACGCAAGTTGTCTGCACCGAGCTGCTGCCCTTCCGGCGTCATAAACTCCTTACAGCGGGCGGTTTGCAGAATCGTTCCGCCCCGTTGAATGATATCGCCGACGCTCCGCAAATCCATTTCCCGGATATCGTCATTAATAAGTCCGGCATATCCCCGCTGTACGGCAAACACTTCCAGGCCGTGAAACAGCCCGCTACGTACGACGGCGCGAACCGCCGCGTTCATTCCCTGCGAGTCGCCGCCGCTCGTGAGAACGGCAATTTTTTTTACTGTCATGATGGTTTCCTCCTTGTCGCTGCCCTTATTATCTCTATAAATATAAAACATTGGCATCTTAGGTTGGTCTTACATCGCTGTGGCGCTGTCCGCTCCCGCTACGTGGTCCTGCGAATCCAGACGCTGTTCACGAGGAAGAACAGCCGCATCCACGGGCTGCCTTTCATCAAACGGCGGGAGATACGCTTAACCTCCTGCTGCTTGCTGACCTTCGGATCGGACAAATATAACGCCAGCAGCCCCTCGATAATCATCCGGTGGAAAGCCGGATGCTCCAGCAGCTGCGAATGGCGCTTCGCCTCCTCGACGATCACGGCGATTCGTTCGACCGTGGCATCCATGTTCGCATAGTAGCTGCAAAAATTTAAATCACCGCCGGACAAATCTTCTTCTTGATCGATCAAATAATCGAGTAAAATGTGAAGCCCGCAGACGTACGGAAAGTACGCCTCATGAATGCGCTGTACCGTGTCCGCCTGCAAGCGCGATTCCGAAGCCGCCAGAAACAGCATAAACACCCCGAGCGTCGAACCCGTCGCCGCGGCAAATTCGTTCCATTGAATGGCCGGGAAGCGGCTCTTGTGACGTTCCCACCAGGTGAGCAGCGCCTCCTCGCGCAGCTCTCTGCGGATGTGCTTGTACACCTGCAAATCGCAATACAGCCCGACCAGTTCGCGAACCGAGGCAGCCACGAGCGGATAAGCCGGCAGTAAGCGGAGTGAGGCTTGACACGTTTTGACCAAATCGTTCAAATAATCCCCGTCTTCGCGCTCCGTCCGGAATTCGTAATATTCGTGGAGCGGCTCGGACGGATCGACGGCGTCCAGCATCGATTGATGCAGCCGGCGGAAATCGTCCGGGTCAAGCGAAGTGCTGCGGTCGCACAAATTATCCAAGTAGTCGCTGATCGTTTGGAAAGCGACGATGAGCGGAATCAGCACATGACGCATCGCGGGATGAGCCGCCGCATAGACTGCGCCTCCGATACAGTGAAATTCCTTCGCCGTCATGCTGTCGATGGCCTGCTTCCGCAGCTCGGGATCGGGTATCGTTTCGGCTCGATCGCGCCAATAACCCAGCTGTTCACGTACGCCCGGCAGGACGTAGCGGTACACCCTCGAGACTAAACGAAAAGGCCCGTTCGGAACGGCCGCTTTGGAGCTACCGGGGTTCAAACAAATCCCCTCCTCCGCCGCTTAACGCGTAGCAGTGCTGCAGCAGCGCCCGCATCTCTTCCCATTGAAGCTCGATCAGCAATTGTTCCACGCGTTCATTTCTCGTGCGCGTCACCTGCATTTCGATAAGCCGGTTGAAGCCTGCCGGCTCGAAGCGCCCGTCCGCCGACCATTGTTCGAAAGCGGCCCGAAAGGAGGGATTTCCGATATCATCCCACACGAACGCAGCAAGCCGCTCCCGGATCCGATCGGACCACTCCTGATGAGCGGGATGACCGCCGGCCATCCGAAACCAGTAGTCTGCATTCGGGTAATCCCCCTCCATCCGATGCATGATGGCGTGCCAGTAGCTGCCTTCAGGCGTATGGATGTCTTGCGAAAGGTTGTGCGAATGATCCAGGCTTTCATTAAATAGATGCAGCCCAGCCTTCACGGCAAGCGCGAAGCTGCGGCGTTCGCCTTCGAATCCGTCCGTGGACAGCTTGGAGATTTTCAAATCCGCCAAGTCGTCCAGTTCCTCCGTCGGGTACAAGGAAGGCCGATGGCTCGTCAGCTGCGCTGCGATCCGGCCGAGGCTTTCTGTCCAACTCACGTTACGCGAACCTCCCGGGGTTAATGGCGTCTATCGTCTTGAATTCGTCTCTACATTTAATGATGCGCCGCACGGGCATCCATATCTTGATTGACACGGAACCATAAATGAAGCTCATTGATCGTGCTCGCAAGTTCTGCGATTTCGCTGTTCAGCCTGCAGGAGGTTGCAAAGTCGTCTTCCACATTCAACTGGTCCTGCTTCACGATAATGATCCGTTCGATTTGTTTGACCCGGTCGGGAATCGTTCCGCGGATCTCTTCCCAGCGCAGCAGCAGCTCGGCTTGCTCCCGTTTCGAGTAATCCTCGAAGTCTTTCTTCAGCTGAGGCAGCGGAATGCCGAGCCGTTCGTCCCATACAAAAACATCGGTCATGCGAGGTGCACCACCTTGTAAGCTTTTAAACCCGGACCTGCAAGAGGCACTCACAGTTTATTCTATTAATGTATCAGAAACAAGACCTTCGTTCCAGTAGGGAACGAAATTTTTCTCCTCCATTTTCAGGGTTCGTGGTATAATGTGGGGACTGTGTGAAAAGAGGGGCTGCTATGAATGAATCCGAGCACCAACGCGTAACGTTCAGCCAGCTGTTAGCCTTCTTCCTGCCGCTCGGCATATCGGCGAGCCTGGTTACCATCTCCCATGTCATTATTAACAGCACGCTGGCGCGATCGGCCAATCCGGAAATCATCATCGCCAGCTACGCCCTGCCGATGAGCATTCTCGGCATCACCGAGAAACCGGCCGTACTGCTCCGGCAAACATGCTCTACCCTGGTTCGCGACCGCATCTCCTTCCGGGCGATGTCCGTTGTGAGCCTCTATGTGCTCGGCACTATTCTCGCGCTCGGGGCCATCCTAAGCTATACCCCGGCAGGTCCGTGGGTGTTCGCCCGCCTGTTCGGAGCGGACCCGACGTTGATTGAACCGATGATGGATGTATTTCGCATCCTTATGTTCGTCAGCATTTTCTCGGGGCTGCGCTGCTTGTTTCACGGCGTCATCATTTTCAATATGCGTACCAAGTGGCTGACAATCGGCATGCTGATCCGGCTTATCGGCATGTACCTCGTCTCGCTTTATTTCATCCGCACCGGCGTAACAAGCGGCAAAGTCGGCGCCATCATCTTCCTTGTCGGCATGGTGATCGAGGCTGCCGTCAGCATATGGGAGGGCCGGTCGCTGCTGAAGCGCCACATTCCGGAAAAGAAGCCCGACCATCCGATTGAAAAGCCGTCGCAAATATTCAGATTTTTCAAGCCGCTGCTCTATTCGTCCGTCATTGCAGTCGTGTCGGTGCCAGCCATTAATGCATTTCTGGGCAAAACAAGCGATATTCAGTTAGCGATCGCCGCATTTGCCATCGCCGCCAGCGTGACGAACCTGGTGACCAGTTTCTTCTCCTACACGCATCAGATCGTCTTGAACTTTTACCGCAAAGATGCGCGGAAAGTGCTGCGCTTCGCCTTGATGCTGTCGTTAATTCCGACGCTGCTGCTCTCCCTGCTTTCCTACACGGACATCGGACCCTGGTTCATGGAGCAGGTGATGGGCGTGAACGAGCGGCTGATGCACGCTTCTCTGTCAACGCTTCGCGTATTTACGCTGTTGACGCTGGTTTTTCCATGGCTCGATTACGGCAACGGGCTGTTAATGCTGAGCGGCCAAACGAAAACGATGGTATGGTCACAAGCTGCAAACGTGTGCATAACCCTGTTAACCTTAGTCGTTTGCGTGTTCATGACGCCAGGCTGGAACGGGATGATCGGAGCGCTGGCGCAATCGCTGGGACTCGCGGCCGAAGCGGCCGTCGTCTGGCAGGTCCTGCGTGCAGCGGCCCGCGATCGGACGGTTCCGGGAAGCATCGGACCGAACACACGGACAGCGGACAAAATTAACACAGAATCGAGTGGACGCTCATGACTGCGGAATCGCCCATGAGGCGCAATGATCTGGTCTTACGAAGCTTTACGTTTTCCTTTTTTATGATGATCGCCATCATCACTTCGTATTTCCCGCTTTACTTTCAATACAGAGGATACACCACCATACAAATCGGTCTGCTGTACTCCGTCGGGCCGCTGGTCGGCATCGTCGCCAACCTGTTCTGGAGCATGATGAGCGACAAGTACCGGACGATCCGCAAGGTGCTCATCCTGATCGTCATCGGCCAGCTCGCGATCTCCCTGCTCGTGTTCCGGACGGATGCCTTCGCGTTAACGATTGCCCTGATGGCTGTCTTCTTTTTCTTCCAGCAGCCGATGATGTCGCTGAACGACAGCTTGATTCTGTTAACGGTCAGCGGAACCCGCAAAAGCTATGCCTCCTACCGGGTATGGGGCTCGATCGGGTTCGCCGCTGCGGCGCTCGGCTTCGGACAGCTGTTGAAATATTACGGTGCAACCTTAACGCCGGTGCTGACGGTCGGGGTGCTGATCATTTCGCTGCTGCTGGCCTTCCTGTTGAAGGACGCACGCGACCCGCAAATCAAGAAGCCCGACTTCTCGGGCTTCTTCCCGATAGTCGCATCGCGGCCGTTCCTGGCCTTCCTGGTGACGCTGCTCATAGTAGCTACCGCGCACAGGCTCAATGACGGCTTCCTGGTCTTATACATGCAGGAGCTCGGAGCGAGCCCTTCCCTCATCGGCTGGTCGTGGGTGGCTTCCGCCCTCAGCGAAGTACCCGCTTTTTTCTTGCTTAGCAAATACGGTCACAAATATAAAGAGCTGCCGCTGCTGGCGGTTTGCAGCCTCGTGTACGGCATCCGCTTTCTGATGATGAGCTGGATCGACAACCCTCTCTGGGTCATCGTAACGCAATTGATGCATTCGGTGTCATTCGGCATCTTCCTGTTCACGGCGATCCGGTACATCCAGATGGTCATTCCCGATCAATACCGGGCAAGCGGACAAGCCGTGTTCGCCGTCATCTGGTCGGGGGTCGCCGGGCTGCTTAGCGGTACGATCGGCGGCTGGATCTTTAACGACTTCAGCCCGCAGACGATGTATGCCTTCGGATCGGGACTCGCGTTCGTAGCGATGATTTGCTTTCTCGTCCTTCACGCCCGGAGCACCGGTGCGAACGGCGCCCGCGATTTTCAAGCCTGACTATGCAGGATTCGCCGCCCCTTCGTTCGTCTAATAAGTCGAGCGAACCCGGGCGGCTTTTTGGCGCGGCGAAACTCACTTCTTAAAGATTTCTTAAGAACCGGTACAACGTGCAACGTTCTGGAAAGATCATCCGTCATACTCAGAGGTAGAACTATAAGTAACGGAGGGGTTATGTGCTTGCGGTCAATCAGTTGTCTCACAGCTTCAAGAACGGCGTAGAAGCTACGCCGGTGCTCCATGAAATCGATTTCCACATCGCCAAAGGCGAAATGGTCGCGCTGCTCGGCAGTTCGGGCTCGGGCAAGTCGACGCTGCTCAATCTCATGGCGGGCCTGATGAAACCGACAACCGGCAGCATCCTCATCGACGGCAGCCCGATCGAGAAAATGAGCGAAAATCAGCTCGCCGAATTTCGGCGTTCGCATATCGGTTTTATTTTTCAATCGTACGAACTGATTCCTCATTTGACGGTACGGGAAAATGTCGAGCTGCCGCTCGTATTTCAAGCTGTGAAACCAAAGGAGCACCGGGACAAAGCGGTGTCGCTGCTGACGAAGGTCGGACTCGGCGAGAAAACGGAAATGTTCCCGTCCCAGCTGTCCGGCGGCCAGCAGCAGCGGGTAAGCATCGCGCGTTCCCTGGTGACCGAGCCAGCCATCGTGTTTGCCGACGAGCCCACCGGGAACCTGGATACGAAAACCGAGAAGGAGATCATCGACCTGCTGATCGAGCTGAACGGAACGCTGGGCATTACGTTCGTCATTGTCACGCACGAGCTCGAGGTGGCCCGCCGCGCCCAGCGGGTCATTCAACTGCGGGACGGACGCCTCGTCGAAGACGGCGCATGGGCGGGTGAAACCGGATGAAGCTGACCGACTACATCAAGCTCGGCTGGGATCAGCTCAAGCGCCGGATCGTCGTCACCGCTTTATGCGCGATGGGAATCGCCATCGGCTCGGCTTCGATCATTGTCGCCCTCTCGTTCGGCGAATCGATCAACCAGTTCAGCAAGGCGCGGATGTACGATTTTCTGAAATCGGACGAAATTTCCGTCCGCTCTGGCAGCGGACCGGAAACCGGGGCGCCGGACGGCGATCCGAACGCGTCCAAGCCCTACGAGCTGACCCAGAGCAAAATCGATCTGATTCGCAGCTTCCCGCATATGAAGGCGCTGTCGACCTATCGGACGTTACACGGGTTTCAATTGGAGCTCGATAACAAGAAGGGGTACTTGAACGAAATTTACGCAACCGAGCTGGACACGCTTGACGATTTCGGCATTGAGCTCCAGCAAGGCGGCCCGTCCGACCTCGAGAATACGATCATCCTCAGCTACGGGGCGACGATGGGACTGCAGGACGAACAAGTGTCGAGAACACGAAACTACGAGAACGAACGCGAAGCGATGCAAGCCTGGCGCGAACAGCGGACGCTCGCCTATCCCATGTACCAGAAGCTGATTACGCTTGTGCCGCAAGGCTTCGGAGCGAGCAGCGGGGAGAGCGTCTCCATTCCTGTACGTGTCGCAGGCATTCTGAAGAAGCCTGAGGGCATGTCGGACGACATCGTCTCGAATCAGAAGATCGCCTATGTCTCACCCGCGCTCGGCAAACGATTGTCCGAGGCGCAGGCGTTAATGAACGGTGGTCAAGAAAGGCCGAACAGCGGCGGACAACCCGCGACAACAGCCGATTACGACGAAGTGAAAGTAAAAGTGACCGACAGCTCCCGCGTCAAAGAAGTGGAGGAGCTGTTGAAGAAGCTCAAGCTTGATGTGCAGACGAACCTGTACCGGGAAGAGCGGATACAGTCCGAGCTTATGATCGTACGAATCGTGTTTGGCGGGGCCGGCTTGTTTATCCTGTTCGTCGCCTCGATTTCGATCGTCGTCGCAATGACGATGTCAACCTACCAGCGGCGCAGACAAATCGGCATCATGAAAGTGCTCGGGGCGAATCTGAGGCAAATCCGCAACATGTTCATGGTCGAATCCGCGTTGCTCGGACTGCTTGGCGGGCTGGTCGGCATTCTGCTCTCGTATTGGGTCGTCTGGGCGATCAATATCGTCATCATGCGTTTTTCAGGCGGATCCGGCAGCGAAGAGATTTTGTTCATCAGTCTGTGGATTTTGCCGCTCGGCTTGTTCTTCGCCATTATGACTGGTGTGCTGTCCGGCATTTATCCGGCTGTCAAGGCATCCCGCACCGATGCGTTAACTGCGATCAAACGGGATTAATCACGTTATAGGAGTCATGCTGCCATGAAAAAGAAAAAATGGATCATCGCCATCGCCACCGTGCTTGTCCTCGGGGTGACAGGTTTATTGTTCTGGCAAAGCCGACCGGCCGACAAATCGAAGCAGACGGCGATGCAAACGACGAATGCGCTTAAATTCAAAGTGACCCGCGAAGATTTGGCCAGCAGCGTCGAGGTCAAAGGCAAATCATCGTATCAGCAGGAAACGTACATCAATGCCCCCTTCGCCGCCGATGTCAAATCGTGGAATGTGAAGGAAGGCCAACAGGTGAAAAAGGGCGACCTGCTCTTCCAGCTCGTCGATACGGACCTGCGCAATGAAATCGCCGAGCTTCAGGCGTCCGCCCGCAAGCAGGAGCTCGATATCCGTTTGGGTGAATTTCAAGCGACGATAGGAAGCGGCGACGCTTCGACGGGCATTTCCGAAGCCGACGCCAAGCAGCGCTTCGCGCAGAACGAAAGCCGCAAAATCCAAGAGGAAATCAACCGGTTAAATCTGGAGCATGGACGAACGCAGTTAACCGAGAAGATCGAGAAGCTTAAGTCTTCGCAGTTTACCGCGCCGGAAGACGGCATTTTCTTATTCGATAGCACGAAGGAACCGAAGTCCGTGAAAGAAAGCGAGCGGATCGGCAAAATCGTCGATCTGTCGAAGCTCCAGCTCATCTGTATGGTCGGCGAGTTCGATCTGTTCCGGCTTAGCGAAGGATTGCCCGTAGAGGTGCGCGTCGACGCCTTGAAGGGGCTGAAGCTGCAGGGCAAAGTCGAACGGCTGTCCAAATTCGCCAAAAGCGCCTCGGACGCGTCCGGGAGTGCCGCTCAGTTCGAGGTCGTCATTTCGCTCGAACCGAACGAGCGGCTTATCGCGGGTCTGAGCTTGACCGCCTCCATTCAAACCGATAAGAAAACCGGCGTATTGGTCATCCCGACCTTGTCCGTACAGCGGGAGAAAGACGAATATTATGTGATGATGGAAACGGCACAAGGCGAACTCGAGCGCAGAACCGTCAAAATCGGCGTGGAAACGCCGGAGAAAACGGAAATTGTCAGCGGCCTTCAGGAAGGCGACACCGTCGTCATTCCGTAAAAAGGCTGAACGGCGGTTGTTATTTCTTTAGTCTCCCGGTATAATGAGTGTAGCTTTTAGCACCAAGTACTAAATTTGTGGTGCTTGTCTGTTAAACACGAAAGAGGATGATGAAAGATGACTGAAGCGACCCGTGTGCTTGCCTATGAAGATTTCAAGGAAATTTTGTTAGACCGTCGAAGCGTCCGCAAATACTCGGACGAACCGGTTTCCGTTGAAGATATTAAGGAGCTGATCGATTGCGCGCGGTATGCTCCAAGCGATACGAACTCGCAAACGTGGGAATTCATTGCCGTCACGAACCGCAACAAAATCAAGGAGATCGAAGCTATCACATGGGAAGAGCTGCACAAGCGCGCCTCCGAGGCGGAGCAGCGCGGCCTGTCTAAGGAAGCCCGGCTGCTGACCAAGTCGTTCGGACCTTACGCCACGGCCTTCTCCGACGCTCCCGTGCTCATCGTGTGTCTCGCGACTCCTTACCAATCCAAATTCCGCGAGCGCATCTTCGATCCGGTTCACTTAGTCCCGGACCATGTATGGGACGAAGAAGGCATCAAGAGCAGCTGCCTCGCTTCGCAAAACCTGATGCTTGCGGCTCACGCCCGCGGGCTGGCCACTTGTCCGATGACCGGTCCAGTGCTGCTCGCGCAAGACAGGCTCCGCACGTACCTGGACATCCGGCCCGAATGTCAAATCAATATGGTTATCGCGCTCGGCCATCCGCTGGAGCGTCCGGCCCGGCTGCCCCGCAAGCCGGTGGACGATATTCTCCGTATCGTCGATTAAACGATACGCGCTATTAACGCTGGTGCGCCTCGTTGCGCAGGATCTCCAGAAGTTCAAGGCCCGTCAGCCCATGACAAAAACTCCCCCGCTCATCCTTGGATGTTCGGGGGAGTTTCTATAACGCGATAACGCGAACCTTTAGCCGATCTTGGCCATTTCTTCCTCGTCCATTTCGTAATTCGAATAAACGTCCTGCACATCGTCCAGATCGTCGAACGAGTCCATCATTTTGAGCAGCTTTTCGGCATTTTCGCCTTCTACCTTGATCGTGTTCTGCGGAATCCAGCTGACCGAGGCTTCGGCAAACTGCAGTCCCTGCGCCTCCAGCGCGGTCTTCACCTTCCCGAATTCATGCGGGTGCGTAAACTTGGGCATATCCTAACGCTCCCTATCGCTCAAAATATCACATTTATGTTTACACCAGCTGCCGCGGGTGGGTCAAAGATTTGTCCAGGTATCTATATACAAAAAAACGGTTCCCGGAACCGAAGTTCCAAGAACCGCCTGCAGGCTCTGATTTGTCTCATGATGCATACGGCAGAAGACAACTACCCAACGATATATGTTATAAACCCGACTGTCGCAACAGCCCGGGCATCGTAGTTAGTTTAAATCTTACAGCTTGATAACGTTAGCTGCTTGAGGACCGCGGTTGCCGGAAACGATTTCGAACTCAACCGATTGGCCTTCTTCCAACGTTTTAAAGCCATCGCCTTGAATAGCCGAGAAGTGAACGAATACATCGTCTCCGCCCTCAACTTGGATAAAACCATAGCCTTTTTCTGCGTTAAACCATTTTACTGTACCTTTCAATGAAAACAACCTCCTAGATGTATCGCCATCAAGGGCGAATAATTCAATTATACCACCAGTATGAGGATAAATCAACTTGCTTCCTCTTATTCATACGCCAATCTCAGCAGCTCATTGGAGCCCGGAATGAACGGCAGCGACGACTCCGGCAGCGAGGCTTGAATCCCTTGCCGGCCCAGCGCTTCCGACAGCCGCTCAAGCAGCGGATAACGATCCCACCCCAGCGTAATCACCGGGTAAATCCGTACTTCGCCGCCTCGCCGGCAAACGCGCATCAGCTCTTGAAGCGCCGCGAGATGGAAGTCAAAGTCGAATTGCTCGTGATACAGAAATAAAAAATGGCTGACCAGCACCAGCGAAAACTCGCCGCTTTCGAATGGCAGGCGCGGCAGCTTAGCCGGCACGTAACGGCCGTTCGACCGCTCCGCTTCGTAGTGCGCGGCAAATCGTTCGAGCGACGCCTCGCGATTGGAACGATGGCGATCCACATCGCCGTAATAGCTCCAGTCGAACTGCTCCGGAATTGCCGCCAGCTTCGCTGTGGAAGCTTCAATTTCCCGGACGCCGTTCGCGCGGATCGCTTCCGGCTCCAGCGCATACAGCGGGTCTGCCGCCCGGGCATCGTAACCTCGGCCGCATGCTTCGGCCACGAACGATGAGGCCCCCGCCGCCACGTCCAACACCGCTCCGCTTTGCAGCAGCTCGGGTCTCAAGGCAAACATCCGTACATACTCGTCATAGGATCGGCACGTCATGGCTACGCCGATTTGTTCATACGCTTTCCGTTCTTTGCTCATCTCCAAAGCACTCTCCTCGTCTCGACTCATCTTGATAGCTCTGGGCCTCCACCCGCCCTCCGGCCGATGCTGAAGCTTAGCAGGATATTACCACGGTTTGGAGTGGGACGCAATGCCGATTGTCCCGTATCCCGTACCGCCTTGATTTTCCGCGGCAGTTAAGGTATGATTCGCGAGTAGAGAGACTGGTTGTGTCCTTCATTATTATGTTGAAAAGAGGTTCCCCGCACGTGATTAAAAAACATACGATTTACAAAACCGATAAATGGAATATGCTGACCGTGGAAGTGAACGGCAAACAATTGATTTTACGTGAAATTTCCGACCAATGGGGCGAAGAATGCCATACGTTCCTCAGCCGTCCGGAGATGATGCACTGGGTCGGAGAGCGCTTTTCCAAAGAACGCTTTCAAGGCACGGAAGAAGAGCTTGAGCAAATTTGGGAAGCGTTTCGCCAAGTATAAAAGCCGATTTTGCATTTTCAGGCTTGACTTCTTGCTTGTTTGGCTTCTATAATTAAGATAATTACATAAGGATGTCCTCCAAAGGGGAGTAGCTGTCACAGTAAAGTCGTCAATTCGGGTTCTTGCGAGCCCCGGCTTTATTGGCAACGTCACGTTGTTAGCAAGACCTTTGCCTATTATGGGTAGAGGTCTTTTTTGTTTGAAAAAAGTACCTGAACCAAACCAGGCACAGGATCATTTTTATGTACACAATAATTATAAAAGAAAGAAGGAGTGAGGGACATGGAGTGGTTAACGCCATCATTTTTACTAGCGTTGTTGAACATTATACTCATTGACCTCGTACTGGCAGGCGATAACGCGATCGTCATCGCGCTCGCAGCGCGCAACTTGCCGAAAGACAAGCAGAAGGGCGCCATCCTCTGGGGAACCGTCGGTGCGGTTGTCATTCGAATCGTCGCCACACTCGCCGTCGTCTGGCTGCTGGAGCTGCCTTATTTACTGCTCATCGGGGGACTCGTCCTAATCTGGATCGCTTACAAATTGCTCGTCGACCAGAAGGACCACGCCATTGAGGCTAAGCCAAGACTCGCGGACGCGATTCGCACGATCATCATCGCCGATGCGGCTATGGGCTTCGACAACGTCATCGCAGTTGCCGGCGCCGCACACGGCAGCTTCTCGCTGGTCATCCTCGGACTCATCATAAGCGTACCGATCATGGTATGGGGCAGCACGCTGTTCATTAAGCTCGTCGACCGCTTCCCGATCATCATCTGGCTCGGTTCCGCCGTCCTTGCCTATACGGCAGCCAAGATGCTGACGGAGGATCGCTCCGTAGCCGGATACTTCCATGAAAATCCGGTTGTGAAATGGGCGATTGTCTTCCTGATCATCGTGGGCGTACTAGCCCTTGGCTACTTGAAGAAAAAATCCGGATCGGTCGTCTCGGTCAATGAGCATGGCGCGTTAACGATTCCGGTCGGTTTAGAGAAAGAAGCCGGCATCCAGCCGGACGACAATTTCACGGCAAGCCGGGATAAAGACGGCCGTCTCGTATTGGTGAAATCGCGAAGCTAGAACGGCTCGCTGAACGGAACTCTTGAAAGCCGATCCCTCCAGGGGGTCGGTTTTTTGCCGTCCGTACAAAAAAAGGAAAATAACGCTAGGCGGCGAACATACATTACATAGATAAGAGGTGATTTTTGTGAACAATGCCACGTCGATCGTTACCTTCATCATCCTTTCCTTTTGCTTGGCCTTGATATTAATTATGAAGAAGGATACGCTGCCGTCCGGCGTCAAACGGCCCCTCGCCCTTCTGGCGCTCGTGATGGTCGCGTTCTCGTTCGGGCTGCTGATCTATTCATTCCTTGCGAATCCGGTCTAAGCACCAAGCGATTAGACTTCGGCGTCCGGAATCCCTATACTAATATTTAAGCCCCGCTCCGGTCATACTATCCCGTAAGTTTTCTGACCGACCTCTTCTTCCTATGGAGCGTGAACGAGCGATGCGATGGATTCCATTAGGGCTGTGCGGCGCGCTAAGCGCTTGTTTGCTGATGCCATCGGCGTCAGCGGTCCAGGCGGATCAAACCGCCACACCTAATCATATGACAAGGAGGGCACCCATGAATCAAGTACTGAAACGTAACGAGGTCCCGGACGAGCACCGCTGGAACTTAGAGGATTTAATCAAGGGCCAGGAGGCATGGGATCAAGAGTATCGTCAAGTGAAAGAGCAAGTGAAAGATATTGCGCGTTTTCAGGGCAAATTGAGTGACCCGGCCTCTATTAAGAAGTGCTTCGAGCTGGAAGACAAGATTTCCTTACATATGGAACGGCTGTACGTCTATGCGAACCTGAAGCATCACGAGGACATGACGGACCCTGCGTATCAGGCCTTATCGGATAAATCCAAAAAGCTGAGTGTTGAAGTGAACGAAGCGATGTCGTTCATCTCGCCGGAGATTTTGAGCTTATCCGACGAACAGCTTCAGAAGCTCGTAGCAAGCCCGGAGCTTTCTTTCTATAAGCGCACGCTGGAAGAATTGATTCGCCAGAAGCCGCATGTACTCGGCAAGGACGCAGAGTCGCTGCTGGCGCAAGTCGGCAACCTGGCGCAGGCACCCGGCACGATCTTCGGCATGCTGAACAATGCGGACCTGAAGTTTCCTAAGGTCAAAAATGAGCAAGGCGAAGAAGTCGAGCTGACGCACGGCCGCTACATCCAATTCCTGGAGAGCCCCAACCGTACGGTGCGCAAAGAGGCGTTCGAGGCGATGTATGCGACCTACGCGAAGCAAAAAAATACGATAGCGGCGACGTTGTCGGCCAACGTGACGAAGAACATTTTTTACTCCAGAGCCCGGAAGTATCCTTCTGCGCTCGAGATGTCGCTCTTCGGCGATAAAATCGACAAAAGCGTCTATACCAACCTGATTGACGCCATTCACGAAGCGCTGCCGCTGATGCACCGATACATGGAGCTCCGCCGCAAGCTGATGAAGCTCGATGAGCTGCACATGTACGATTTGTTCGCTCCGCTCGTCGAGGAATATAAGCTGGACATCACGTACGAGGAAGCGAAAGCGACCGTGAAAGAAAGCTTGAAGCCGCTCGGTCAAGACTACTTGAACATTCTTCAAGAGGGCTTCGACAACCGCTGGATCGACATCTACGAGAACGAAGGCAAGCGGAACGGCGCCTACAGCTGGGGAGCCTTCGGCACTCATCCTTACGTGCTGCTGAATCATAAGGACAACCTGAACAGCATGTTTACACTGACGCACGAGATGGGCCATGCGCTTCACTCGTACTTGTCCGATACGAACCAGCCGTATCGCTACGCACAGTATACCATCTTCTTGGCCGAGGTCGCTTCAACGCTGAACGAGGCGCTGCTGATGGATTACTTGCTCAAGAAGTCGACGGATCCGAAGGAAAAGATGTATCTGCTCACCTACTATATGGATCAATTCCGGACGACGGTGTTCCGCCAGACGATGTTCGCCGAATTTGAGAAAATCATTCACGAGAAGGCCGAGCAAGGCGAGTCATTGACGCCGCAGCTGCTGAGCCAGGTGTACTACGATTTGAACGTCTTGTATTACGGCAAAGACATGGTCGTGGATAAAGACATTGAAATGGAATGGGCGCGCATCCCCCATTTCTATAACAGCTTTTACGTTTATAAATATGCAACCGGCTTCTCGGCGGCGACGAGCTTCGCGAAGCAAATTTTGGATGAAGGCGAGCCGGCCGTCGAGCGTTACCTTGGCTTCCTGAAGAGCGGAGGCAGCGACTATTCGATCAATATCCTGAAGCGGGCCGGCGTCGATATGTCCTCGACGGAACCGATTAAACAGGGAATGAGCGTATTTAAAGATTTATTGGAACAAATGGAATCGCTAGCGAAGTAAGTGCTGGCGAGTCAGGCTGAGTTCGGTTCCCCCGGCTCAGCCTTTTTCCGTCAGCCCCTCCCGTTCTCGCCCATTCCGACAAATTTTAATTTCCCGCAGGAGTGTGATCGCATGATGAAAGCCCAGTGGATGCTCATTTTGACGCTTATTTTTGCACTGATTACCGCTATCTTTGCCGTGATCAACGTTGATCCGGTGCGTGTCAATTTCCTCGTCACCCAGGCGGATATTCCGTTAATACTCGTCGTGCTCGGCTCCACCTTGCTCGGCGGACTCATCGCATCGCTGCTCGGCATGCTCCGGCAGTTCAAGCTGAAGCGCACCATTCGTCAGTTGGAGAAGCGGGTCAGCGAGCTGGAGCGCGAACAGGCGGAGTCGGCAGCCGCGCCCGTTCCGGCTTCTCCCGATTCCCAAGGTACAGCCGCTCGCGGTACGGAGAACGTTTAAAAAAAATTAAATTTACATCAAATCTTCCTTAAGTCGTACATAAAGAAGGATTATTCATTGAAGTAAACTGGCTCTTTCCATTAAAATGTATGTAGGAATGGCATGAACGACTACTTCGTGCAGGAAGGGTGCCTACAGCATGAGCGACCCCGGGGTGGAAAGCCAAGAACAACATCTGAATACGCTTGCGTTTCAGCGATCCTTAACAGGCATGGCCTTTCTGTCGGCCGAAGGAACGTTCGTTTCCCTCAACCCTGCCTTCTGCAGCATCATGGGCTATGAACGGGAACAGCTGCTCGGCAAGCACGTCGATAGCATTAGGCACCCTGCAGATATCGAGAGCTTGTATGAGGCGAAGCCGAAGGTCTTGGACGCAATTGGGCTTGAGACGTCCGCCCCATCCGCCGATCCGAAGGAACGGAGATTCGTCGATCGTAACGGGAATACCATTTGGGCCAACGTTGCCGTCTCGGTCCTCCGGACATCCCCCGGGCGGCAGCTGTATTTCATTCAGGTGCAGGCTATCACCGAGCATAAGCCCTTGCAAACGGGAGCCGAACGCTCGCTCGCCCAAATGATCGATATGCTGGAGCATAGCACCGACGGTTTCTTTGCGGTTGATTCCCAAAGCCGCTTTACCTATGTGAACCGTTCCGCAGAAATGTTCTTCGGACGGTCGCGTGCCCACTTGATCGGGTTAAGCTTCACCGATGTGTTTCCGGAAGCAGCGGCACAGGCGATTGCTGAACATTGCAGCCGCATACTGACCGATCATCGGCCAAACCTTCTTGAACTGTATGACGAACCAGGCAACCGATGGATCGAAATCAACGCCTCCCCGCTGGCCGACTCGTTCTCGGTCCTTTTCCGCGATGTCACCGATCGCCGTCAAGCCGAAGCCGCCTTGCGGGAAAGCGAGGAATTGCACCGGATCCTGACGGAGCATTGCAGCGATATCATTTCCAAGCATACGGGCGAAGGGGATATTCTGTACGCCTCGCCTTCGAGCAAGACGCTGCTCGGCTACGAGGCGGAAGAGCTTATCGGCACAAACATCTTTGATTACTTCCATCCGGAGGACCTGCGGCTTATACAGGATGCCGGCGATTACTCGATCATGGCGACCGAGATGAGCTTGCCTCCCTACCGAATGCGTACGAAACAAGGCGAATACCTGTGGTTGGAAACGAATATTCGCAGGGTCAGTACGCCGGAGCCCGGTTCGAAACCGTTCGTCTGGGTGTCTCGCGACATTTCCGCACGCAAAAAAAACGAACAACAGCTCTTGAAAACGAACGAGCTGCTGCAAAAAATATCGTCGATCGACGCGCTCACCGGCCTCGCCAACCGGCGCAGCTTCGATGAAAATTACGCGCGGGAATGGAGACACGGCTTGCGGTTCGCCACCCCGCTTTCCGTTATTTTACTCGACATCGATTATTTTAAACGGTATAACGATAATTACGGCCATCATGAAGGAGACTTATGCCTTCAGCAGGTAGCGGAAGCGCTGCTCCGTGCGGCCAAACGTCCGGGCGATTTCATTGCCCGTTTCGGCGGCGAAGAATTTATTATCGTGCTGCCGATGACCGACGAGTCCGGAGCCGCCTTCGTAGCCGAACAGCTTCGATACGAAATCGAGCGCTTGGGCATTCCGCATACATGCTCGGACGTATCGACGATAGTAACCGCCAGTCTGGGGTTTGCGACGCTTGTGCCGAGCCGGGAGCTGTCGCCGCAGGAGCTGCTCATCAGAGCGGACCGGGCTTTATATCAAGCGAAACAAGAAGGGCGAAACCAGGTAAAGGGGTTTTTGACCGCATAGTTCAAACGCTCCTTCCTTAATGGAAAAACGGGCGTTTTTTTATTGAAACAATTGGCGGGCGCGCTTCGTTAGAAGAGTAATCGGATCGATTTCTTTCTGATCGTAAACCCGTATAAGGAGGGATATTTAGGTGAGCAAGAACCAATCATGGATGGCGAGGCTGTTGGTCATCTCCCTGCTGGCGGGCGCAATTCCCGCAGCAGCGCAAGCGCAAACGGAACAAGGCATCTCTTTAAGCCTGAACGGTGGACCTGTCCGTTTCTCCGTCGAACCGCAGCTTGTCAACAGCACATTAATGGTGCCGCTGCGCGACGTATCGACGACACTTGGGGTAACGGTCGAGTGGGAGCAGGCCGCCAAGACGGCGACAGCGGTTAAAGGCGAGCGATCCATTCAGCTGACCGTCGGCAGCACGACCGCCTACCGCGGCGATACCGCCGTCACGTTGGCCGAAGCCCCGGTAACGGTGCAGGACAAGCTGCTCGTGCCACTGCGTTTCTTCAGCGAGTCGTTCGATTTTAACGTCTACTGGGACGGAGCGAATCGAGCGGTGAGTATCGTGGACGCGGATAAGAGCCTGCCGACCGTCGGATCCGTCGCCAGGCTCCAGGAGCTGCTGAAGGAGTCCGGCTTCGGCACGGATTCGGGCAGCGGGTTCGCCGCCACGGGTGCGGTCGCCGAGAAGGCGATGTCCTCCGCGGCAGCTGCCGCTCCGGCAGCAGCAGCACAAGCCAAGTCTGCGGACGCCGCCGGCGGTGCCGGGTATTCGGGCACGAACGTGCAGGTCGAAGGCGTCGACGAAGCCGACATCATCAAGACGGACGGCCAATACATTTACCAAGTGAACCGCGACCGGGTGATCGTAACGTCGGCGGTTCCCGCCGACAACATGAGCGTCGTCGGTACGGTGTATGTGGACGACCGCAACTTTTATCCGCGCGAGCTGTATGTGGACGACCGGCATTTGGTCGTGATCGGTACGACATTCCATCCGCAGTCTGGCGAACCGGTTCAGCCGGAACCGATGCCGCTGCTCAGGGATAAGCCCGCTGTATCGGCGAACCCTTCCGCAGCGGTCGATTCCGGCTCATCCGCGAGCGTCGAACGGATGCCGGTCGTTGCACCGGCCGGGGGCGAATTGAAGAAGATCGCGGTGCGCCCGAACCCGGGCCGTTCTACGACCAAGACGATCGTATACGATCTCGCCGACCGCAGCAGCTTGAGGCCGGTGCGTGAAACCGAGCTGGAGGGCAACTACATATCTTCGCGTAAAATCGGAGACGCATTGTATGTGATTACCAACAAGTACATGAATTCGTTCCAGCTGATGCGCCCGAACGGGGCTGAAGCAGGCGCCGGTACGGACGCCTCCCTGCCCGCTTACCGGGATTCGAACGCCGGCACAAACTTCCAAACGATCGGGCTGGAAGACGTTCGCTACTTTCCGAAAGCGGTAAAACCGAATTACTTGCTTATTGGCGGCCTCAACCTCGGGGAACCCGGGAAAAACATGCAGGTGACCAGTTACTTGGGCTCCGGGCAGCACGTCTATGCATCCGCTTCGAACCTGTACATCGGAGTGAACGAATATGAGGCGGCGCCGGAGGGCCCGGTTGCTTTAGCTGCACCTGCGGCGGAGCAGGCCGACCGGTCAATGCCGCCAAGCTGGACGCCGCCGGAGACGCAAACCGTCATTTATAAATTCGGTCTGAATCAAGGCACGGTTCATTACGAAGGACGCGGCAAAGTGCCGGGACATCCGTTAAACCAATTCTCGATGGATGAACATAACGGCTTCTTCCGGATCGCCACGACGTCCGGCGCCATGTGGCGCAACGACGAGTTCACCTCCAAGAACAACGTGTACGTCTTGGACGCCTCGATGCAGACGGTCGGCAAGCTGGAAGATTTGGCGCCGGGCGAGCGCATTTACTCGGTTCGTTATGCCGGAGACCGCGCCTACATGGTCACGTTCCGCAACGTAGATCCGCTGTTCGTCATCGACTTGAAGGAGCCGGCAGCGCCTGCCGTATTGGGTAAGCTGAAAATTCCCGGTTACAGCGATTATTTGCATCCTTACGACGAGAACCACTTGATCGGCTTCGGCAAAGAAACGGTCGAGGTGGCCAATAAAGGCGCCGGAGGGCCCGGTGAGGAAACGATGGCCTACTACCAAGGCATGAAGATTGCGATGTTCGATGTGTCTGATGTGAAAAACCCGAAAGAGCTCTTTAAAGAAACGATCGGCGACCGCGGCACCCATTCGGATCTGCTGCACAACCACAAGGCGCTGCTGTTCTCCAGGGAGAAACAACTGATGGCCTTCCCGGTTACCGTCATGGAGGTTCCCAATAACAAGGCGGCCGACCCGACCGCTTATGGCGAATTTGCTTTTCAAGGCGCCTATGTGTACGGAATCGACCTGCATCAGGGCTTCCAGCTTCGGGGCAAAATCACGCATTTGACCGACGACGATCTGAAAAAGTCCGGAAGCGGCTGGTATGACGGCAGCCGAAACGTTGAACGCCTCTTGTACATCGGCGACATCTTGTACTCGGCTTCGCCGGATGCCGTGAAAGCAAACCGGTTATCCGATTTGCAGGAAGTCGGTTCCGTCACACTTCCGCCATGGACGCCGAAACAACCGTAGATTCGAGCAAGTTTCGCTTGGCATCCCCATGAGGCTAGGGTACAATACTTGAAGAGCTGAAATTAGGGCATGGAGGACTTGAACCCATGGTAACTTTTATTATCGTCATCTCTATCATCATAGCGATTGCCATATCGGCTTCCGCCATCTACGTGACGAACAAAGCGTACGCGCGCAAATATTACGACGAGTAGATTACAGCAGAAGGCTTACGGCTGCGGCGACCGCACCTCCGATCAACGAGCTGAGCCCGTTCACCGCATCATTCGTCATCCAAGCCAAACCGCGATATCGAACCGCCGCTGCCTTGCAGTGGCGGTTTTTTTCGATTTCTTTGCCGCATACGGTGCAGCGGTACATGACTTGTACGACGGCCCCGAGCCACGAATCCAGCAGCGAGCCGGTCAACCCGCCGAGCACGCCGATGAGGAGCAGCGGCAGAAGCCCGAACGCAGGTTCGGCCGTACCGATGACGGCTCCGGCGCCGGGTTGAAGCGCGGCGAGCGTCCAGGCGGTCCCGCCGATGAGGAGTCCGCCGGCCGCGGAAGCGCCTAGGCCTAGCGGCGTAATGCCGCCGGACGTGCCGGGAGCGACCCGTCGACCGCTCACGATGGAGCGCGGCTGCGTGCGGCTGAGGCCGCCGATTTCTGTTGCCCACGTATCGGCAGTGACAGTCGCCATAACGCCGACGTAAGCCGCCCACCAGACGGGGTGCGGCCAAAGGGCGTAAGCGAGGCATAACAGCAGCCCCACTCCGCCGTTGGCGAGCACTTGTCCGGCATCGCGACGACCGGATTTGGCATAACCGCTCTCGGCTGCGGCCTTCTTCCGGCTCTTCCACTTGGATAAGACGGACGATGTAATAAAGAACACGATCAGCGTGCCGAACCACGCCAGGCTTCCTGCGGCATACATAAGGGTGCCAAGCAAGACGGCAGCCGCAAAACCGGACCCCGACAGGGATTTTCGCCAATAGGCCGCCCCTGCGACGGCTAAACTTCCGATAAGTCCGATGGTCACGGACTGCAGCATGTGCAGCATGATTCTATCTCTCCTTCTTTATACCTGCAAACCCTGTGCCTGATAGCTTCGATTAACGTTTGCATTCGGCGGCCTTTATGTTTACAGAACTATTGCCATTATAATATGATTTGGTTATATGGAAAAATCGTCCGGGGAGTGAGACGCCGTGCATGAGGATTTCGGAATCGAAAAGGTGCGAGTCAAGCGGGATTTGGATTCGCAAGAGATGCTGCGCGTCATCTTCGACTATGCGGCCAAAATAGCGAATGAGCGGCGGCTCGACAATCTGCTCATGCTGATGGCCGATATGGGCCGGCAAATGGTCGTATCCGACCGTTGTACGGTTTGGATGCTGGACCGCCATAGCAACGAGCTGTATTCCACCGTCGCCCACGGAGTACCGCCTCTGCGCATCCCGAGCACGGCCGGTCTCGTCGGGTATGCGGTGCAATCCGGGAACCCGATCTTCATCGACGACGCCTACACGAATGCGGAATTTAAAGACGTGCTGCAGCACGGCGCTATCGCCACCGATCAGAGAACGGGCTATCGCACGAAGGCTCTCATGGTCATTCCGTTCCGTAATAACGAAGGCGAGATTATGGGCGCCTATCAGGCGGTCAATAAGCTGACGAGAAGCGAGCAGTTCTCACAGCGCGACTTGGAATACTTAACGCTAGCTGCATCGTATGCCGGCAAATCGCTGGAATCCGCACTGCTGACGGCCGAAATCGAAGAAACGCAAAAAGAGATCATCTTCACGATGGGGGAAATCGGCGAAAGCCGTTCGAAGGAAACCGGCAACCATGTCAAGCGGGTCGCCGAGTACTCGTACTTGCTCGCCATCGGCTTAGGCATCAGCCAACAGGAAGCGGAGCTGCTCAAGATCGCCTCCCCGATGCATGACATCGGCAAGGTGGCGATTCCGGACGCCGTGTTGAAAAAACCCGGCAAGCTGACCGATGAAGAATTCGAGATCATGAAGTCGCATACGACGATCGGCTACAACCTGCTGAAAAATTCGAATCGCCATCTGTTACAAACAGCCGCCGTCGTCGCTTACCAGCATCACGAAAAATGGAATGGACGCGGTTATCCATGCGGCTTGCAGGGCGAAGAGATCCACATCTTCGGCCGTATAACCGCCATCGCCGACGTCTTCGACGCGCTGGGCAGCGAACGGGTATATAAGAAGGCTTGGGAACTGGACCGCATTCTGAATTTGTTTAAAGAAGAACGAGGACAGCATTTCGACCCGAAGGTCGTGGACGTGTTCATGGAGCAGCTGCCCCAAATTTTGAAGGTACGCGACGAGCATTCCGACCTTGCGTCTGAGGAAGCAGCGGCTAACGGAAAATTAGCCCGAAACGAGCCAGCCGCCAAGTGACCCGCCAAAATGAAGACCGCCCCTATTCGAATGAACGGGGCGGTCTTATTGTCGTTGAATTACAAAGCCGGAATGCGCGCGTGGAACGAACCGAGCGTCTTCTCGCCCCAAAGAAGCTCGAAGAGATCGCCATCCTGAACGGCTGCAACGCCGGCCGGCGTTCCCGTATAAATCAAATCGCCTTGGCCGAGACCGTAATGCTGCGCGATATAATCAATGATCACCTGCAAGTTGAAAATCATATCGTTCAGGTTGCCGCGCTGCGCTTCTTTCCCGTTGCGAATAAGGCTGAACTCTACCCGCTTTGCCTCCTCGAAACCAGGGAACGCAACGAACGGCGTCACCACCGCAGATCGTAAAAACCCTTTGGCCGGCAGCCATGGGTATCCCTTCTGCTTGACGACATTCTGTACATCGCGCAGTGTAAAATCAATCCCGAGCGCCATCCGGTCGACCAGTTCGTCTACGGTATTACCCGGGGAATAATCGCGCCCGATATGGAGCACGAGCTCCGCTTCATAATGCACCTCGCCCCTGCCTGCAGGCAGCTCGATGGCGCTGCCGTCCATCTGAGTTATGGCATGCGTCGGTTTTGTGAAGATCATCGGCTCGTCGGGAACGCTGTTCCCAAGCTCGGCAGCATGCAGTCCGTAATTGCGTCCTACGCAATAAATGTTGCGAATCGATTGTTTCATCGTTAATTGTTCGCCCTTTCGTTGTCAGAGTCTGGTTTCCATTGTTATTCTGTTTTTTCGGTTTTGCTCGGCTGTTTGGCCGTATTCGCCGGGTTTGTCGTGCTGGACGATGGTTTCGCCGGCTCCTCCGTTTTGGAGGTATCCGCCGATTTCAGCGGTTTCTCCGGCTTCGCCGTATCGACCTGCTTCGGGCTCTCGCCCGTCTTTGAACTGTCTTTGGCCGGCGGCTTGGGCGAAGTCGCAGCAGGCTTGCTGCCGTCATTCGATTTCGTCAAACCGTTCGTCACGCTCTTGTTGATGGGAGGCTTCGGCGTTTCCGTCACGAACTTGTTCACCGGCCCTACCGTGATGACGCCTTTCGTATCGATTCGCGCGTTAACCGAATTTTTCGTCAGCTTCTCGAACAGCTTCTGCGCTTGATCGTCGATCATCCGGATCGGCTGTGCCCACTTGGTCAAGATAGGCACCAAATTTAAATCGCAGCTGCGATCCTTCGCACAGGATGCTTCCAGAATCAAGCTTTCCCACGTATCCGGATTTTCATTGGTCGTGAAGATGAAGTTACCCAGGCTATAAGCGATCCATTTGCCTTTGTACTGCTCAAATCCTTGCAGCACATGCGGGTGGCTGGCCACGATCAGATCGGCGCCGTGATCGATATACTCATGAGCCAAGTCCGTCTGCACCTTGACCGGACGCGGGTTGCGTTCCTCGCCCCAATGGGCGATGACGACGACCAGATCGGCCTCGCTTCGCGCTTTCGTGATCGCATCCAGCGCCAGCTTGCTCGAATAAGTGGCGGCAAGTCCCGGCTTTTGCGCAGTCGCCATCCAGCTGGTATCCGGCAATACGCGGCTGAAGCCGAGAAATGCGACTTTGATTCCTTTATGCTCGATAATCTCGTGCTTATACGCCTCTTGCGCATTGCGTCCTGCTCCGACGCGGCGTAATTGCTGATCGTCCAAATGCCCGAGCGTATCAAGCAGACCGTCTTGCCCATAATCCATCGAGTGATTGTTCGCCAAATTGACCAAATCGACGCCGGCCCGCTTGAGCTCCGGCAGAGCAAGCGGAGATGAGCGGTAGACGTATTCTTTCGTTTGAGCCGTGCCTCTCGTCGTGATCGGCGTCTCCAGGTTGACGATGGTCAAGTCCGCTTTGTCCAGATAAGATTTTACATACTTATACGGGTAATCGTACCCGTTCTTGACGAGCAAATCCTCCACCTTGCTTGCGAACATAACGTCCCCGACGAAGGCTAATTTGACGCGTGCCTTGTCTTCCGAAGCCGGCTGTGCCGTGCTTCCCTGTTCTCCGCCAGGAGCAGCGACGGGTGCGGCTGCCGGCGGTTCCTCGATGCGATTCACCGCCGTCGGCAGAGGCGCCGCTTCGGTCTTAGGACTTGTTTCCGCAGTCGGTGTCTGCATGTCCGGCCGGGCCTCCAGCCACTGGATCAAATAAACGAATGCGCCAAAGACGAAGACGGCCAGCACAACGATTTTCAGCCGGAGCGACTTCCATACTTTCTTCTCTTTCTCCCTCTTATGCTTCTGCGTCCGCGATTGAATGATAACCTACCCCTTTAAAACGAACTGGCTGCCAAATAAGCCCATACGTTCTCGTGCACCCTATTATACCAAAACTCCCTCTCACGGTCATGGGCAATTGTCCCAATATTTTGCTATAATGAAGTTCGAATTTATGTGCTGACGATGGAAAGGACACAAGATGGACAAAATCGCTATCATTTCCGATATTCATAGCAATCTAACCGCATTGGATACCGTCCTCGCCGATATTCGCGGACGCGGGATCGAACGAATCGTATGCCTCGGCGACTTGGTGGGCAAAGGCCCGCAGCCGGCGGAATCGGTAGACCGCATACGCGAAGTATGCGAAACGACGGTGCAAGGCAATTGGGACCACGGCATTGGCGGACCCCAGGACAAAGAAGCCGGACGCTGGCAGCAAAGCCGGCTTTCTGCCGAGCAGCTGCGCTACTTGAGCAAGCTCCCCTTCGCCTGCGACCTGCGAATAAGCGGGCGCAGGGTTCGCTTGGTCCATGCATCCGCGAGCAGCGTCTATCATCGCGTCTACCGCAAAGCGAGCAAGCGGGAGAAGCTGCGCATGTTCGAGAACACCGAAGCGACGGGCGGGTTCGCCGGCACCGATGAGACGCCTGACGTGCTGGGGTACGGAGACCTTCACCTTCCCTTTATGCACACCTTATTGTCTGGAGCGAAGCAAGGGCTGCTGTTGTTCAACACCGGCAGCGTAGGGGCTCCCTATGACGGCTTGCCGCTGGCCAGCTATACGATTCTGGAAGGCGTATTCGGCGGCGATCGGGAAGCGCCTTTTGGCATCCAGTGGGTTCGCGTTCCTTACGACGTCGAGCGGGCGATTGCGATTGCCGAAGAGGTTGCGCTGCCGCAGCTTGAGCGTTTCCGTTACGAGCAGCGAAGCGGACGCGAGCAGTAAGAGATTGTGTAAGTGTCGTATTATTATGGTAAGATAAGCAGAAGTTGTCCGGGTCACAGGATCCGAGGACGAAAGTAGGCGAGCAACTTGACGAATTGGAAAGTAAATTTAATCGTTCTTTGGGTGGGACAATTTTTGGTCATGGCGGGCATGACGATGATTGTTCCATTCTTACCTTTATATTTGCAAGAGCTGGGCCTGCATGAGGAGCATGAGGTGGCGACTTGGGCCGGTCTCATCTTCGCCGGCAACTTTGTCACTTCGTTCCTGTTTCAGCCCTTATGGGGCGGATTGGCCGACCGGTACGGACGCAAAGTGATGCTGCTGCGGTCCGGGTTCGGCATGGCCGTCGTCATGGCTTTGATGGGCTTCGCAGGCACGGCCTGGCACTTGCTGCTCCTGCGGATGCTGAACGGCACCATAGCCGGCTTCATGCCGGCCGCCGTTGCGCTCATGTCGGCGAATACGCCGCGTGAGAGAATGGGCTTCGCCATGGGCACGCTTCAATCCGGCGCTGTCGCCGGCTCTATTCTGGGCCCGTTCTTTGGCGGTCTGATGGCCGAGTGGATCGGATTTCGGCCCATCTTCTTCGTGACGGGCGCGCTGCTGTTCGCCGCTTCCCTGCTTGCGACTTTCCTCGTGAAGGAAACGTTCGATGCCAAGCGAGCGTCCCAGAAACCGAAGCAGTCGATGATGGCGGCCTTCGCCGAGCTGCGCAAAAGCCCGCAGCTGCCATCGATTTACGCGGTCACCTTCCTGATTCAATTCTCGCTGCTCAGCGTACAGCCGCTCCTGCCGTTATTCGTGCAAAAGCTGCACGGACAGGACGCGATGGTTGCCTTTTATGCGGGACTCGTCGGCTCCATCACCGGATTTTCCAACATGATTGCGTCTCCCCTGCTCGGTCGCCTTTCTGACCGGATCGGGCCTGAACGTATTCTCATCGTGTGCCTGGTCGGCTCCGCGATCGCCTCCGTGCCGCAAGCGATGGTGCACAACGTCTGGCAGTTGTTCGCTTCAAGGTTCTTCCTCGGCATCTTCCTCGGCGGACTGCTGCCTACGGTGAACGCCTTGATCCGTAAGCATACGCCCACCGGTATGGAAAGCCGCTCCTACAGCTTTAACTCCAGTGCGCTAAGCCTGGGCAACATGCTCGGTCCGGTCGTTGGAGGCGCCGTCTCCGGGTTGATCACGATCCAGCAAATCTTTCTCATCTCCGGCGCGCTGCTGCTCGTCAACGCCTTCTGGGCGCACAAGTCATTGATAAGCACACCAAACCTCCCCCGTTCGGGCAGCTCCGAATAGGGGAGGTTCGCTTTCATGCCCACAGGCGGCTGGCTTGCCTGAATGGACCGGGCATCCCGGAGAGACAGCTGTTCCGGGGAAAGCTTCGCCTATCCCTTAACCCGTGCGATGGCAAGGCCGTCATAGGCCGGCAGCATGACGCCATCCAGACGGGGATCCCGTGCAATCCGCTGGTTGAACTCTCGCATGCGCGTCACTGCGTTTCCTTTCTCATTCGGATTGATCGTCTTGCCGCGCATGAACGTATTGTCGCCGACGATGAGCGCCCCCGGACGCGCCAGCTTGATCGCCCATTCCAAATAATTCAAATAGTTGCCTTTGTCCGCATCGATGAAAAAGAAATCGAACCGGCGCCCCTCCTCGGCAAGCCGCTGCAAGCTGTCGAGCGCCTCCCCTACATAATACTCGACTTGTTCGCCGAAGCCGGCGAGCTTCAGGTTCTCGTAAGCCAGATCGGCGTACGGCTGCTTCAGCTCCAGGGACGTCAGCTTCCCTCGCTCCGTCAGCCCCCGTGCCAAACAAATGCCGCTGTACCCCCCGAGTGCCCCGATTTCAAGCACCTGCTCGGCACGGTTCATGCGCACCAGCAGCGTCAGCAGTCTTCCGTAACCCGGAGCAACGGAAATTTCGGGCATCCCTTGCTTACGAATCGATTCCAATACCCGCTCCAACGTTTCGTCTTTGTCAAATAACGAATCCGCGTACGATTCCTGCGTCCAATTCGATTCCATCCTTGCCGGCCTCCCCTCGTTCTCATCGCGAGCCGCGTTGTATAATGATTGCGAATCGCCTATACTAGGTAATTGTATGGCTTTTGCCAACGCAGTTCAACTTGTTTGATTCGGAGTGAAACTCACCTATGTCTTTCCCATCCTTTAGTTCCATTGAATTGATCGCCACTGCTCCCATGGGGCTTGAAGCCGTCGTGGCCCGCGAGGTTCGCGATTTGGGTTACGAGCAAGTCACCGTGGAGAACGGCCGCGTTACTTTTACAGGCGACCTGCTCGCTGTTTGCCGCGCAAACTTATGGCTGCGCACGGCGGATCGCGTCTTGATCAAGATGGCGCAATTCGAAGCACGCACGTTCGACGACTTGTTTGAAGGCGTCAAAGCGCTGCCTTGGCCGGACTGGATTCCGGAAGACGGAGAGTTCCCCGTCGAAGGACGTTCGCACAAATCGCAATTGTCCAGCGTCCCCGCTTGCCAAGGCATCGTGAAGAAAGCGGTCGTGGAAAGCATGAAGCAGCGGTACGGCACGGAATGGTTCCGCGAAACCGAAGGCCGTTACGTGATTGAGGTGTCGCTGCTCAATGACATCGCCACGATCACGCTGGATACGACCGGTCCCGGACTGCATAAGAGAGGCTACCGCAAATTGGTGACGGAAGCGCCGCTGAAGGAAACGATGGCGGCCGCCATGGTGCTGCTCAGCCGTTGGCAGCCTGAACGGCCGCTCTACGACCCGTTCTGCGGCTCCGGCACGATCCCGATCGAAGCGGCGATGATCGGCTGGAATATAGCCCCCGGCCTGCGGCGCAGCTTCAACGCGGAGAGCTGGCCTGTGATTTCGGAAGCGTTATGGAGCGAAGCACGGGAGGAAGCCTTTGATCTGGTCAAGGACGATATCCCGCTGCAAATCGGCGGCTCGGACATCGACCCCGCCGCCATCGAAGTGGCGTTAGCTGCAGCCAAATCCGCAGGCCTCGCCAAGGAGCTTCGCTTCCATACGCTTCCGGTCAGCAAAGCGCTGCCGGCCGGCGATTACGGCTGCCTGATCACGAACCCGCCATACGGCGAAAGGCTCGGCGACCGCGAAGAAGTCGAACGCGCGCTGCGCCAATTCGGGCAGATGCATAAGCAGCTGCCGAACTGGTCGGCCTTCATCCTCAGCCCGAGCAAGCAAATGGAGCATTATCTCGGGCGAAAAGCCGATAAGAAGCGCAAGCTGTTTAACGGACGCATCGAATGCGCGTTATACCAATTTTTCGCCCCGGGCGGCTTGTTCGGCTGGCGGAAGGATTCGAGTACGAGCGGGAATTAATGCAGATTGCGCCTATACGCTGTGAGGAGCAGCCAAAAAAAGCTTAGGGCAGACGCTCCTAAGCTTTTTTTGGCATGCGCCCTTCCAGCGCGTAAACCATGCAAAAAAACGCATCCGTCTTCGGGGTACGTTCCCCGGTAAACGGATGCGCTGCCGGCGTCGGCCGATAGGGTTTCGTTACACTTCCGTCCTCGGCTTCGTCGGGTCGCAGCTCATCGCTTTGATTTCCGACACCTGAGACAGCTTAAGCAAGTAATAACACTCCTCCCGAGCCATGTGATCCGCCATCAAGGGCGAAAGCACACCGAGCGCCTGCCCGCTTAAACGGAGCTCTTCCAGCTCGCTCAGAAACTGCTTGAACAGCGTCATTTCAAGCTCAACCTCTTTATTAAACCGGGCTAAAGCCGGGAATTTCTTGATGTTCGTGCGCAGAAAGCCCGCCAGTTCCACCGCTTTCAGGTAATACTCGCGGAATTGCCGGTCGAACGATCTGGCCAGTTCCACCAAACGGGATTCCGTCATATCCAAGCCGGCTGCAATGGAGCCCGCATGGCCGTAGGCGTCCTGGAGCCATACGATGTGGTGGTGCACCGCATCGAATACCGGCGCCGGGCGCCCGGATAACAAGTACCCCAGTACGCGTAAATACTCCTCTGCTTCGTTCACCATATGGCTCAAGAACGCGGGCGGCAGCTGGATTGCGATCTTGCCGATCAAATGCCGCTCCAGCAAGCGCAGCTTGAACGCGCGAAGGTCTTGTGTCAGCCCGTACGCGTCCTGCGTCAAAGCTCCCGCCTCTGCCGGGAACTTATCCGAACGCGCCTTCTTCAGCAAGTCGTCGAATGCTTGAACGAAGCCGAGCGCCCGCTGCGCCTCTTCCCGTTCATCGACCGGCAAGCTTACCCGGATGAACCTGGCATGATCACCGAGCACCTGAAGCCAAAACCGATGTTCAAATAACGCCGACTCGATAACCTCCGAGTTTTTCACAAACATGCCTCCAATGATCCGATTGTTCCGTGCCGGATGGGAATGATCCGGCCACCCCACATCGTATGCTCAGAGGCCCAATCGGGTTCAAAGAAAGCCGCAGTCGTTCGCTGCCTAAGCTATACTAAGCGTGCTTCAGCTGAGGACGGCACATCAAGTAATCGAACAACGGTAGAAATACGTCGTGGTTCGATTCGCAGCAGATCGAGAGCTTCACTTCGCCCATCCAGTAAAACGTGATGATTTGCCGGCTGCGCCCGCGAATCATCTCGACATCCCAATGCGGGGACGTCAGCTCGTACACGTCACGATTTATGAACAATTTCGGTCCTTCAGCAGATAGGAAGACTCCGATGAAATCATCGCCGATTTTCGTGTAAAACCCCTTCTTATTTAAGATGCTGCGTTCCTGGTCCATCGCCGGGTTCTCCTCCTTCATCTATTCACACCAAAAAAAGCTCCCCTGGTCGGGAGCCGCTGTTGAAAGGATCGCGATCACTCCGTGCCTTCGACAACTGGCTGGCATAGCGCTGCTCTCCTGCGCCTAAGCCCCTATAGCTTTGCGTCCGCAGACTTTCGTCCGGGTTGCCCTTATCGAGTGCGCTCGAATTGTGTCTGTTCATGGAGATGTTCTTTATTAAGAATATAAGATAGAAGGTCACGAATACATAGTTCTTTCATCCCATTTTCATAAAAAAAATTGGGAATTTTGTATGATTTTGAATAACCGGTACCCTTTCCAGTAAAAAATGATACCCGTCAACGCGATCATGGCAACCGTTACAAAAAGCGGGCCTCCGCCCCATTGACCGAGCACATAGCCCCGATTACCGGTCCCGGAAATTGGCCGCCCCCGGATCATGTCTGGACGCCGAAATTCGTGCCGCGCATCCCTTCCGGCGTCAAATCAAAAATCCCCGGTGCCCTGAGGCCCGAGGATCTGATCTTCTTGCATGATTTATTTCACGTATTTGCTCGCCTTCTCGATCGCTTCGTCTTCCGTCTTGCCGGTTACATACCGGCCGTTAATGAAGATGAAGGCAAACCGCGAGCACGGGCCGCAATAAGACTTGCAGCCGACTTTGATCTCGGCGTCGGGCGCAAGCTTCTGCAGCTTCGGAACGGCGGTTTTCATTCTCATATGTTTGCATTTGTCGCAAACGCGAATATCGTTGACCATGCGGTAATTCCTTTCTTCAAGCGGCTGACACCGGGGAACTCCGTGAACGATGTGCTAGTGGTCCCCGTTATTGCCCTTGCTTGGATTCGTTACCGCGAATCCTTCTTCCGGCACATAGAAATAATCGATCCGAACGCCGTCGAGCAGCGGCTCGTCCTTTTGCAGAATAACGTCGATTCCTTTATCTGTCGAAACGACGACATCGTTCTCGGTCGGCGTATCCATGCTGAGTCCGTAGTGGGCATGGTCGCCATGCGCATGAGTCACATACACGCGAAGCTTTAATTCTTTATTCTCTTCTTGCTCCATCTCGGCCAACAACACTTTGGCCGCATTGCGCGAAATCTTGCATTTCATGTCCAGTCACTTCTCCTACTGTGCGTTTTTTCTTATTGTATAGAATCGGGCCGCCGAAAGCAACCGTTCTTCGCTGTTTCCGTATGTATGTACAAGCCGGCCTCACTTGCGAATCAAGTCGGTGTCTTTTAATATGGAAGATAATGAATGGAGGTTAACGAATGATTCCCTTTTATCGCAAATATTACAAAACGATTATCGATATTGCGCTGCTCGTGCTTACCGTATATTTGTTCATGTTCGCCTTTAGCCATCTGTATCGGATCGCGACCCCGATTTTCCTCGCGTTCGTCATTTACTTGATCATCGAGCCGTTCGCCAAGTTCCTGAACCGGCGCGGGTTGAAGAAATCGATCGCTTCCGCCATCTCCACCCTCGTCTTCGTGATGGTCATTCTAGGTGCCATGACCGGACTCGGCGCGATCTTCACGACCCAGATCATCAATCTCGCCGACAAGCTGCCCGATTACGCCGTCGTTCTGGAGCAAGAGCTCATCAACCGCTCCGACCAGGTACAGTCACTGATCGGGACGCTTCCGGTCGATTTGAATTTAGTGGAGAAGGCCAAGGAGTACTCCGCGGAGATCATTCAGAAGACGACCGAAATCGCCCGTACGTTCTTAACGAGCTTGTTCGCCATGCTGACCTCGTTCTCCACGTTCGTCGTGAACTTCGTGATCGGTATTATTTTGGCCTATTTCCTGAGCATCGAGATCGAATCCTGGAAGCGGATCGCTTCGGACAAAACGCCGAAAACGTTTAAAAAAGCGTTCCACTTCCTCCGCGAGAACGTGCTGCTGGGCATCGTCACCTACCTTAAAGCGCAGGCGAAGCTGATCAGCCTGACCTTTATCGTCATCTTCATCGCGCTGCTTATATTGAACGTCAACAACGCCTTCTCGATCGCGCTCTTGGCGGCCATCTTCGACGTGCTCCCGCTGCTCGGCGTTTCGACGCTGTTCATTCCATGGATCATCTACTTGCTGGTCGTCGGACAAACGACGCTCGCGATTTGGCTGGCTGTGCTGCTCGTCGTTGTGATTGGAACGAGACAAATTCTGGAACCGAAAATTACGGGCGATTCCCTCGGCGTGTCCGCCTTCACGATGCTTTCGTTCATGATCGTCTCGCTGTCGCTCTTCGGCGTGGCCGGCTTGATCTTATCGCCCGTGCTGATCATCCTGGTTAAAGCGCTGTACGAGCAAGGGTATTTAAAACGATGGATCCGGATGCCGGCCGAAGAGTACGAGCCCGATCCGTCGTCTATCAAATAATGCAGCACATCTCAACCGGATTCGGACGCTCACAAGCCGATTGATGGCATCTGAAGTCCATGGAAAGCGGTGAAACGATATGTCGCAGCCCGCATAGCGTTTCTTACAAAGAACAAAAAAAGAACCCCGATTCCTCGAGGTTCCCTTTAAACCTATTCAGTTGTTGAGCGGATGGCCGCTTCTTGTGGTTTGACCTTCCGAGGACGCAGCCTTAAGCGCCGTATTTCCGTTCGGCTCTATCGGTAAACCAGTTCATCAAGAGCAGCGTAACGGTTACATCGTCAATCGGGATGAAATTCAGCAGATCCGGCATGATCCAATAAATAAGCGCAGGCACCACGAACAACAGCTTCTCTCCGAGCGGAACCCGCGGGGAACGCAGCAGCGGCCAAATGCGCCGAAATACATGACCCCAATGCCGGAGTGACAACAATCGCTTCCACATCGCCTCGGGTCTCCCTTCCTGTCCAAGTCGTCTTACCCCGATTATACCTCATGGCAACCCGTTTGCCCAAACTCCGCTCCCCGCACAAAGAAGCCGCCGAGACGGACGGACTCGGCGGCTTCGAAATGCTAAACCATCAGCCCTTCCGTCAATAGCGGAAGCAGCTCATTATAAATAATCGGGAATTGCGACAACGGGAGCGGATTCACTCCATAACCGGCTTCAATCGTAAATCCCGGGCGTCCGTAGGTTTGAATAAACCAATCCTTATATCCGGCATCGCTGCCGGTTAACTTCACGGCTGCATATCCGCTAATTTGCTGGAAACGCTGTGCGATACGTTCCGACTCCGCCGGTTCGTAATCGCGGTAATTCCAATAAATTTCCCGGCCCTGGGTATGAAACGCCATCACCAGCCGGAAATCGCGCTCCCGCGTAAATCGTTCCATCGCCGAAGCTTCCGGCTCTGACAAGGGGCTCGGCCCTGTATAATCTCTCGGTCCGGGTCCCGGTACGTCGCGGCGGTCGCGTTCCGTCTCCCAATAAGCGGGAAATTGATCGTTCAGGTCGACGCCGCGAACGTTCGCTTTCCATCCCGAGAAGTCGTCCGAGCCGCCGTTCCATTCGAGCAGCTGCCCGGCATGCGGATGATCCGGGTCCGCTCCGTGCAGCACCAGCTCAACGCCATCGGGATTGACCATCGGCACGATCCAGAGAGAAGTCTCTTCGAGCAGCCTGCCCGCATCAGAGCCGCAGAAGGACTGTGCCTGCACGCAGGCGTTCGCGTAATCCTCCGTAAATTTCATCAGCAGCAGGCTGGTCACCCACTCATTCGCATGAAACGAACCGTTATAATGAAGGTGCCGCATCCCGCATCCGATGCGGACGTAAGGAATGTCCTTGCCCATGACGCTTTGACCGATCGAGCCTATTTCCAGGAACGGGTAGCGATACCCGAGAAGCTCGAGGCTCCGCATCATCTCCTGATAACCGAATGGAACCGTCGTATCGACGATAGGACCGGCCTTGCACACGGGCAAGCGAACGGTCTGTCCGATCCGCAAATACCGGGGGTTGACGTCCGGATTCGCTTCCATGAGATCGCTCAGCCCGATCTGAAAGCGCCCCGCCAATTCAGCTAACGTATCCCCGGCTTGGACGATATAACGGCAATCCGGAGCGTTCGGAATCCGAACGCTGCATCCCGGCTGCAATCCGCCGCCCTTCTGCAGCTCCGTATTGGCCCTTATCAAGGCTTGAACCTGAAGCCCATGCCGCTGTGCGATCCTCTCCCACGTGTCTCCCCGCCTGACGACATAAGGAAATGTCATACGTTCCGTCCTCCTTCACGCATCCTCCCCGTTCTTCCGGTCGGAGGCCGGGGTATCTAAAAATATGCGTGAGGACTAAATAATATGCGATACTTGCCAGACGACCGGCGTCACGCGGATTTGCTCGTTTAACCAGCTTTGAGCGATCTTCTTGAACATGAGCGGATCCCCGCTGCAAAAAAACTGATGAACCGGCATCACCGGACTCGTAGCCAGCATTCCTTTATGATATAAAATCGTGCTGACCTCCCGCGCGGTTTCATCCGCCGAGCTGATCAGCGACACTTGAGGACCCATCACGCTGCCGATCACATCGGACAAGAACGGATAATGCGTGCAGCCCAGAATCAAGCAATCCATCGGCGCTCCTTGCAGGTCGGCAAGCGAATCCGCGACGACTTGGCTCGTCTGATCGGCACGGAACATGCCCCGTTCGACCAGCGGCACGAACAGCGGACAAGCTTTGGTCACCACTTGGATCGTTGGCGAGATTTGGCGCAGCGCGAACTCGTATGCACGGCTTTTGATCGTGCCTTCGGTACCGATGACGCCGACGATTTGCTTTCTGGTGGTCTTGATCGCGGCGCGCGCGCCCGGGTGAATGACACCGACAACCGGGATCGGCACGCGGGCGCGAATTTCTTCCATGGCGACGGCGGTTGCCGTGTTGCAAGCGATCACGATCATTTTCGGATGGTATTGGAGCAAATAATCGACGATCTGATGGGTAAAATGTATAACTTCCTCGGCCGGTCTGGGACCGTACGGCGTACGTGCCGTGTCGCCGAAGTAAATGATTTTTTCTTGCGGAAGTTGGCGCATAATTTCTTTCGCTACCGTCAATCCGCCGACACCTGAATCCAGTATGGCAATCGCTTGCTGCACGTGTGTTCGCTTCCTTTTTCATGAAGTGGCAAAACGAATGTGCTCCTACAACATATGTGAGCTCCGTTGGAAAGGTACCCCGGACATCCGGTGTCCGCAAGGTCATTCTATCTTAACAAACGATGGCGGAAAATTAAACCGCTCCGCGATCAACCTTCACTTTGGCGGCTCGATGTCGTTCAGAAGCGCAAAGGTGTAGCCGGCTTTCTTGATATCCTTGACAATTCGGTCGAGCGCTTCGATATTCTCCGGCGAGCCTTGGTGCATAAGAATGATATTGCCGTCATGAAGGTTGTTCATGATGTCGTTATACGGATCTTCCGCCCCGTTCTTCCGCGGCTCCCAGTCGCGCATCGCCGTCGACCAGAAGACGGAGGTATAGCCCATATCGGATACAAGCTTTAATAAGTGCATGTTATATCGGCCGTAGGGGAAGCGGAAAAACGGCTGAATCTCTTCGCCGGTCACTTCCTGATATAACTTCTCGTAATCCTCGATTTCCTTCCGTACCTGCTCGTCTGTCTGCACGTTCATATCGGTATGCGTCATCGTATGATTGGCCACCAAATGGCCGTCCTTGACCAGCCGCCGAACGTAATCGGGATTTTTCCTCACATTGTAACCGGCTATGAAAAAATTCGCTTTCGCGTCGTTGTCCTTCAACGACTTGATCAACGTCTCGATATCGCCCAAATTACCGCCGGTATCGATCGTCAAGTACACCTTCTTGCCCGTGCCGACCCATAACGCCTTCATAGAATCCGTATAGGCTTTCGTATCGCCCGGGAAGCCGGGCACTTGTCCTTTCGGCTTCTTCATGTAATACCACGACAGCGCCTTACGGTCTCCGGTTCCCGCTTCTTTCGGCGGCTTGGCGGATGACCCCACGACGGCGCTTGCGGGATTGCGCGGCCCGTTATAAACCGAACCCGTTGCCGTTGCGTCCGCGCCGGAGGCCGTGGAAGGCCCGGTGGATGCGTGTTCGGCCGGAGGCCCGTCCGGCGGCCCCGGCTCCTTCTCCTTCGGCGGCCCGGACGTCACCTCGTTCACCGGCGGAGCCGGAACGACGTTCGCCTCTGGGGCCGGGGGCGCAGCCGGTGCCGATTCCCGTTCCGGCGGATCCGCGGCGGCGCCTCCGCTGCACGCCGTTAGAACACAGGCCAAAGCGGCTAAACCTATCCAAGCTTTCATACGCGCCAACAGCACCGCTCTCCTTACGCTCCATAAGTACAGGAAAAACCTGCTTGCTTCATTATACTCAACTTCGATGCGAACCGGCGAGTGCTAATAGGCTTATCCCTAAGCCGGCGTTTATCCGCATCCATCCGCAGCCAGCCGTTCTATTTACGCTCGGCAGCCCACATCAGCAGTTGCAGGATCGTAATAAGCACGAAGGCTGTGAGCGCTAAGAACGGAATCGTTACGAAATGAAACCAGTCGATATAATCGACGTCACACGGCACCGGACCGCAAGCGGCCGCGCCACTCTTGAACCAATCCGTCTTCTGCATCAAGTAGTGATATAACGAGATTCCCGCTCCCCACACGGACATTGGCAGCGCATACAGGTAAAATTTCTTCTCTTTGCGCACCGCTGCGATGCCGAGCAAAATAACGAGCGGATACATCAAGATCCGCTGATACCAGCACAGCTTGCAGGGCGCATAATGCAGCACCTCCGAGAAATAAAGACTGCCCAACGTGGCCGTTAACGCCACTACCCATGACAAGTGCAAGCCGTTCTCGCGGATAAATGATTTCCAGTTCATACGTCTCTCCCTTTGATTTCGAATCTCGTTTCATCATTATACCATTAAGCTTCTCTCCTTTTCATCACTACCGCCCACGGCGAACATAGAGCGGGCGGTTCGTCCGCGACGAACCGCCCGCTTCCCCTTATACCGAAAAACTGTTCGCGATCCCGGCACCCTGCTCCTGCACGAGTCCGCTCCACTGCTCCCGCGGGATCACATCGACGACCGCTTTGATCGCAATCTTGCCGAAATCGAGCTCCGGCACGCGTTCAAGCGTCAACCGGTCGGTCATAAGCCGATCCAGCACGCCCGGGAACCGTTCTTCGATTTGCTGAAGCCGGTACAATCCGGTCTCGAAGTCTTGACGGGATGCGTTAACCGACCCGAACACGCATTTGTTCTCAAGCACCAGCTCTTGATTAATGGCATCCGAAGCGACCCGGATATGGCGGCTGCCGGGGGTAACGCCGAGCAGCGCCAATACGCCGTTCGGGCCGAGAGCGGTCATCGCGTCGAAAGCGAGCGGGCTAAAGCCCGTGCATTCGACAATCAAATCGGCGCGTTTCCCCTTCGCTTGCAGCAGCTCGCTTAACGGCGACGACGCTGCTCGCGCTCCATCTCCTGCGCCCGTACCTGCTCCGGCGCCCGCCCCCGTTCCCGTTGCTGCCGCTGCATCCGTGCTTCTCGCCGTCCCTGCAGCCGCCCCGGCTCCGGCCGCTTCCGCACGCCGTTCGACGGCCTGCTGGAACTCGGCCCCGCACGCGCGCACGATATCCGCTCCCGGCGAGTCCGGAGCCGACTTGGACCAGACGAGCGTGTCCAAGCCGAGGCAGCGGCACGTCAGCGCGGCCAGCAGACCCAGCGGTCCCGAGCCAAGCACCACGGCCGTTGTCGGCTGCCATACGAGACGCTGCTGGATGCGCTGCACTTCATCCCACACCTTCTCGACGATGCTCTGCGGCTCCGTCAGCATCCCGTACCGCAGCAGCCCTGCCGGCACGCGAACCAAGTACCGGGCGTCCTCCACATAATATTCGGACAAGTACCCGTGCGCGCCTTTAATGCCGCGCTCCACGTACTCGCCCGTCTCGCAGAAATCCTGCTTGCCGTTGCGGCAGTTCACGCACCCGGGATCCGTGCACGGGCGCCGCACCAATGCACACACGAGCTCTCCGGCCGTAAATCCGGAGTCCTCGCCCGCTTCCTCGACAACGCCGAGCGACTCGTGCCCGATGATCAGCGAATGCTCCCCTTCCGGAGGCACGCCGTACTTCTCGCTCACCAATTCCCGGTCCGTACCGTCAAGCCCTACGCACAGCACCCGCACGAGCACGTCGGCAGCCGTCTTCCGGGACGGCCGCTCCACCTCGCACAACTCCAGCTTCGGCGTTTCCGTCTGCGCACCAGCCGCGGCGGACAAGCCGGACAACCTTACGGCTTTCATCGCTTCACGCTCCCCTGCTTCAGAAGCTTCGCATCGCTCTCGTCCTCGCGGTCGCGTTGTTGGTGCCGGAACCATTTAAGCTTGGACACATACTCCTGAACGACTTTGACGAATGAAGCGTGGGACCAGGTCAAGGGCGACACCGACAAGGGATCGCCGGTGAACGGATGCACCTGCTCCGCCAGCACGCCGGACGGAAGCGCATGTTCAACCGTCCAGCGCAGCAATCCTTCGGCCTCTTCGAGGTCCTGCTCGCTTTTGGCAACGGCGATCACATATTCCGCGTACCACAAGGTGCAAATAAACCACGGATTGCCCGGCACCTTCTCGATGTCCTTCGTCATCTGATGGTAGTAGTCGTTCGTATACCGCGAAATGCCGCCGACCTCCGTCTTCACCCACAAGCGCTCGCGAATGGCCTTCATCGTCGCTTCTACGCGAGGGTCGTCCACAGGGAACAAGCCGAAGTCGAACACCGCGTACATGCTGGCATCCAGCGTCAAATCCTGCTCGTATATCCGCTTCTCTTCATTCCAATATAATGATCGGACAAAACGGCCTTCGGCGGTCATCTGCCCTTCCACCGCCGCCTTCATCCGCTCCGCCTTATCCCGGTAATGCATGCCGCGCAGCTTGTCTTGGAAATACTCCGCAAATGCCGCGGCTGCCAACAATCCCCCGTACACGCTCGCCACCGTAAACAAATGCACCCCGTAACGCTCTTCCCACAAATCGTGGGAGGGCAGCGGCAGTCCCGACGCATCCGTATAGCGAGTCATGAAATCCGCGGCCGGGATGACAAACTTCTCGTAATCGTCTTGAGCTTCCTTCAAAGTGCCCGCCAGCCGGTGATGGTGCCAAAGGGCATATAGCACCAGAGCCGTTTCGTCTTCCTGAATGGGAAGCTGCTTTTCGCCGCGCGCGTTGATCCAAGGATGCCAGCTTGAGCCGACCGAGCCGTCCGGATTGTATTTATGCAGCAAATACCCTTCCGCCGCTAACCCGCGTTTGCAAAAGTTGAAAAACTTGCGCGTCAACGCATAGTACCCCGATCGGTCCAACGCGTGCGAGATCAATGCGCCGTCCCGCGGCCACATGTAAGAATACGTATCCCGCGCAAATTTCATAATATCCGAATCGTTGGCCGCCATAATCGCGCCGCGGTTATCGGTATTCGTGCGTATGATCAACAAGCTTCTTCTATAAAAGGATGCAAGCTCCTCATCAAGAATCGAAAGCTCATGGCGGTCCTGCTCCAGCCACTGATGCCAGTAATTGTAGGTCCGCTGCAGCAGCAGATGCGGAGAGGAAGCGCGAACCGATCGCTCCAGCTTTTGAATCTCCTTCATATCGCGGGCGAAGCAAACCCAGAACCAAGCCTCCTTCTTCGAGTTGGCCGGAACGTTCAGCTCCAGCTCGATCGTTCCGTCCACCGAGCCCTGCGCGATCGGATTACGCCCGAGCTGTCCGTCCTCGGCGTCCCGCCAAGTGCCTTCAAGCCGGTTCAATTCTTTTTGCCCGATCGCGAAAGAGGTGGGCGCCGACTCGACGCCTTCCCCGGATTTGCAGGACAGCGACATATAGCGATGACCTTTATAGAAGACGAGCGATTTCAGTTCGGGATCATAATAGACCGTATCGCCGACCCCGTTCCCGTACAGATGCAGATCCAGATGAAAGTACAGCTTCACTTTCCGATCCCGGTCCCATCTGTTTTCTACAACCACCTTGCGGACCAACACGTTCTCTTGAACGTCGACGCCGTCACGGATCAGAAGCGCCAGTCCGAGACGATTATACGTACACTCCACATTCGTCACCATGGAATCGTTCAAGTAACTCGCCTTCTTGCTTAGCTCCGGATGATCGATCCAGAAAAAATCTTCAGCCGTCCATACACCAAAATGCGACAAATGATCAAGCGCCTGGTTCTCTTGGCCTACATATGGAAAATAAATATCGCGCAAATTATAGTGCGCATCGAAATTGACCAATACATTGCCGTTGCCGATGGGCAGATCACGGGCCATCGTTAGTTCATCTCCTTCCTGCTCTACCTAATTTCCCCTGACATTGAAACGAATTATGCATATCGCCGAAAAACCGAAAAAGCCGGCCCTTGGGGCCGGCTGAAAGAACCGAACGTCTATTTTCTTTTTCTGCCGTGTTTCACGAGCGTCATCCTCCGGGAATGGCGCAGCCACGAGTAATACGCTTTCAAGTCGCGCAGTTGAATATCCTGCGATACGCGGCCCAGGAACGTCACCACGATCATTTTGTGAAGCGGGTTGCCAGAGAGATCGACTTTTTCTTTCAATTCAACAAATTCCGCCACCATCACCAAGTCTCCGTCAATCAGATGCACATCTTTTTCATTCGAATAATAAGGCTGCACCTGATTGTTCTTCAGCTTATCCCATAAGTAAGCGCAAATATGCGCAATGCCGCCCTCTTCCGGCTCCACACGCTCCGTCCAGCGGCTGAGCGCATGACTGGTTATCACAATATCGGCCACTTTGTATCCGTTAAAATGGATAAAGAAGGGTTCGTAGGCACTCCAACGACTCATCATTTTATCTTTCAAGTCAATTCTCCCCCTTCAGGCCTAAAAAGGATATTATTTAAATCGTAGTATCGATACTACATGGAGTCAAGAACGAATTGATTCATAAAGTTTTTTTTAGAATTGCTATTTATTTTCGCTGACGCCTCCTATACAATAGTTGAGAAAGGGGTGAACAGGGTGGGGCAACCAATTCCTGACTTCGGAAAATTTCTAGAACACTTACGCGGCTCCATGTCTCTGCGCGAGGCAGCCAGAAAAAGCGGACTTTCCCATGCGTACATTCGTGATTTGGAATTGGAGCGAAACCGTTCGACCAATGACAAAATTACACCGTCCCCGGATACACTGCAAAAATTATCGGTCGCCTACGGGTATCCGTACACCGATCTTATGGTTAAAGCGGGCCACTTAAGCCGCGGAGACGTACCTAGTACGCCATCCAATTCCCCGTCGGATCTCAACTTGACGGCTGTCCAATATATCGAGATCGGCATGAAAGAAGTCGCTTATTATGGGAAAGATGCGAGAATAGCCCGGAATATCGATTCCCTGCTTGATTTCAGTTCGTTCCTGGACAAACTGGAAGAGCACGGTTTTCGCAAAATGGACACGGATCTCTATGTAAATTTCAACCATATCCGTAAATACGATGAAAAACGCGGCAGGTTGCACTTTGACGAGACGGGCAAAGGCAAATCCGTCATCATCTCCGCTATCCGGCAAAAGAAATATCATGACTTGATCATTCGATATGTGGCGAACAATACGAATAAAAGCCTCGAATTCTCGTTCGGTAAAAGCGGAGCTCCGGCAAGCCTGAACACGGTCGAAGAGAACAGCTAAACACTACAACATCAGAGAGGGGCATCTCTTTGAACGTGATTCACTACATCGTCGTGTACCCGTTGCTTTTCGCTTCGTTGTTTGCTCTGGGACTGGCTGTTTGCAGGCTCAAGGTTACTGAATTTATGTATCCTACGCTGGTTTGCGTCGTGCCGCTTTCGTTGATTTCCGTACTCGTTCAATATTACGGGAAAGCGTATCTCATGGGCTTCATCCAGCCCTTATGCATCATGCTGGGCTACTGGCTCATATTCAAGTTCCGGTTCAATCATTCCTTACTCATCGGCATCATCATCTACACGACGAGCGCGCTGTCCGAATTTTTATTTGCAACCGTGTTTAACCGATTCCAGCTCCATCTCCTGGCGCTGCATCTCCAAAAGGATCTGCCGATCGTGGGTTTTTGTATGATCGTTACAAACGTTCTGCTTTACTTGCTGCTGCATCGCCTCCGCTGGGGAATATCGTTTATTTTCTCCGCAGTTTCGAAGAATAGGCCGCAGCCAAAGCTGCAGGGTGCTTGGAATGTGTTGTTAACAGGCCTTTTTTTCATATCAGGACTCATCACCATATCGGTTTACTTCTCTACAAAGCATTTGCTTCCTTTAGTTGCTGTTGTTTTTATTGTGTGGGCGCTGCTGATCTTTCTTTCTTACAGGAAAGAATTGGGCGAGTAGCCCGCCATCTGAAATTCCAATAAAAGCAAGCATAAAAAACCGATTCCTCCGGAATCGGTTTTTTATGCTTGCACTCATTGACACAGACCCTCTGTTCCTCTAATTATTAAATTAGTCTAGTTGATCCTAGTTTGTTATGATTAGGCTAGTCGGTGTTATCGGATAATGGATCCTTATTGAAAAGGAAGGTCATTAACATTTCTACTTTACGTTTATTGGACGACAAAGCCGTGAAATATCGGGAAGCGCTGCTCCTTGTTTTGTTTTTTCTCACAACCGGTCCCGGACCTGCTCTATTCATGCTGAATAAATTTACCGTTACCTTTTTCCCCTTATTCATGCTGGTCGTTACGCTGTTTTTGTATAGGAAAGAGTTAGCCGGCCTGGATTTTAATCAAATCCTGCGCAATAACGGACAATATCGTCTCATCCTAAAAGCGGTACAATGGGGCATTTACGCGCACGCCCTAAGCGCCATCCTGTTTAGACATACGGGCAGCAGCATAACGGATCACCTTCTGAAAAACTATCCGATAATGTCGATTAATGTCGTATTCATCGGGCCTGTCATTGAAGAAATCATCTACAGACACCTTGTATTCGGATATTTATCCAGGAAAACAAACAACTTTTGGATGGCTGCGATCTTGTCTTCGTGTTTGTTCTCGCTGGCTCACTTTAGTGTGGACAGGTTTATTGCCTATCTCGGGGTCGGGCTCATTCAATGCTATGTGTACAAAAAATCCGGCAATCTTTTTCCCTGCATGGTCACTCATATCGCATTGAACTTCATCAGCGTAATGGTCACAACCATGAATGCTTAACGGATCAATATATGGGAATTGTCAAAAACCGCATAATTCGACATATTTCCGCTTGTGCACAAGGACTTACTATATTAAACTTAAATAATAGTAAACGGCTAACTTTCGATACATACAAAATAATTGTCGATTTCAGCTCGGAAACTTGTGACTTAATATCTATTTCAATTTGTTACTAATGGTTTATATTTTATTTATAGATGAGGGTTGTCCAATGTTGGTTTACTCGGCAGTAAAGTTTTTCTTTTCTTTTGTAGAGCTAGGCGTAGCAACGATTCTCACCATGTCTTTATTCCGCTTTCCTCTGAAATACAACTATTATAAATTCATCATTATTTCTCTTGTTATGACATCCATTTCTTTTTACCTGAGAGATGTTCTGTTATTAAGCAATTATGCGATTCCAAGTATGTTAATTTCCGAAATGATTCTCATTACCGTTCTGTTTAACCTTCCCGTTTATTATTCGTTATTTATTTCCGTTATCGGCTTCATGGCGGGTGCACTTATGGAGTACGCCGTTATGATCGCAGGCGATTTGCTTGGATTAACGAATCCAGAATTGATTGCCACCAATGTTGTGCACTCGAGCTTGATTTACATGATTACATCCATCATTACAATCATTATTACCATTTATATCCGCTATCGAAAGTTCGGGTTTATGTTTTTGCTCAACAAGATGACGATGCGCGAAGGCATAAAAAGATATAATTTTGCGATCTCTGCCATTTTAGTGATGGCCATGTGTCTTCTGCAAGTCACTTCTTTGTCCTACAACAAACTGAATATTCACTCTTATGTACTGATTGGCCTGGCTATTTCATTTTTTGTAGCCCTTTACATTTCATACAAGCATAACAAAAAATTAATTAATGAAAAGTATGAGAGGATGAAGAACAGATGAATTTTATTGATCGTTCTGCCCACTCTCTAGCCGGCAAAATTCGATCAAACTATCCAAGCGCAGCATCCCAGACGTTGTTGACCTATTCTCTTAGTCTCATAATCAACTCTTCTTTATCGGTTCTAATCGTGTTGCTTGTCTCGGCCTTCACCGGGAAAGTCACCGAATCCCTTATCGTCATTTGCGGTTACACCTTGCTTCGGATCGCCAGCGGAGGGATTCATTTTCAATCCTCTTTAGTATGCTGCTTATTTTCGGCGATGGTGTTTTTAATATCATCCCATTCCCAATATGATTATGTCTACCTGGGCATGCTGCTGGATGCCGCAGCCATCTTGCTTGTCGTCAACTACGCCCCTTCCGGCATTCGGGACGTTAGCACGATTAGCCCGAAGTACTATCCTTTACTTAAATTAATTTCAGCCATGATCATTAGTACTAACTTTTATTTCCACCTCCCTATGTTATCAACTGCTTTTTTTATACAAGCGTTTCTGACTTCAAATCTGGCAAAAAGAGCAGTTGACTCTATAGAAGGGAGGTTACGTCGATGAAAAAAATGATCGCATTTTTGGCAAACGGAGTGCTTGTATTTATTGCAGCTACTCTGATGGGCACAAATTCTTTCTGGTCTCATCGCCCAGCTACTCCTACAGAACTACTTAAAAAGTAATGGCTGTCCTTTCAGGGCTGACAAGTATAAGACTTGTCAGCCTCATCCTTCCCCTACGGAGCTGAACTTGTATGCAGAAGATTCCCGTTACTCGCGACGGTAAGAGAGGGTCCGAGGTTTTCGTGGTCGATGCCGGCGATGTCATCAAAATTGACCGTGTGCGCGACCGTGAGATCATCATCCACACCAAAGACGAACAATATTACCTTGATTTCTCTTTTGACAACTTAGAAGAATGGCTATTCGAGGACGGATTTCGGCAGCTGGACAGCGCCAATATCGTAAATATGAACCACGTCCACGCCTATGATTACAAGCGCGGACAGGTTTATTTCAGCTCAGACCAAAGCAAGAACGCCAAGACTGCATCCGCGGCCAGGATCCATAAAGAGCATGTTGAGAATGCTATGAGACTTATCCAAACGGCAGAGAGCTCGAAAGCTGGGCAAAATCAACAACTCTACGAAGAGCTGTTCACGAAAATTGTCAGTGAAACGAACGATTACCAGCTGCTTCGCTCTTATGCAACGATTCGCTCCGTGAACGAGCGCAAACGTGCGGAAGAGAAAATCCTGCATATGGCTTACCACGACGCCTTAACCAATTTGCCTAACCGCCTTATGTTTGACGAAAAACTGAAAGCTTGCTTTGCGGAAGCGGAACGAACAGGCAGTATGATGGCCGTCATCTTTTTCGATCTTGACCGGTTTAAAGTCATTAACGATACGCTCGGTCATCATGTAGGAGACCAGCTCCTCCAAAGCTTGGCGCACAAGCTTCAGGTTTATGTTAAAGATAAAGATGTCGTCGCCCGTTTCGGTGGAGATGAATTCATCATACTGCTAACCAATGTCGTTCATATCGACGAAGCCGCCCAGTTTGCCAAAGGCATTCCCGATTTGTTGAAAGAACCGTTCGTTATTGAGGATCAAGAATTATTCGTAACGGCCAGCATCGGGATCAGCTTGTATCCGCACGATGGCACGGAAGTGGAAACCCTGCTCAAAAATGCGGACATCGCCATGTATCGCTCCAAAGAGAAAGGTGGGAATTCATACAACTATTACCATCCCGATATGAACAAGCGTTCGCTGCACAGGTTGAATATGGAAATCAATCTGCGCAAAGCGCTGGAGCGCGGAGAATTTCGCGTGTTCTATCAGCCTATCGTTAATCTTAAGAACGGTACGGTGTTCGGGATGGAGTCGCTCGTTCGTTGGATTCATCCGGAATGGGGCATGATTTCACCCGGCGAGTTCATTCCGCTGGCCGAGGAAACCGGTTTGATCGTGCCGATCGGCAATTGGGTGCTCAAACAAGCATGCATGCAGAACAAAGAATGGCAGCGTCAAGGCTATGCGCCGCTGGTCGTCTCTGTGAATATCTCCGCGATTCAGTTTCATCAGCTGAACTTCGTCCAAATCGTCATGGATGCCTTGGACGAATCGGGCCTCTCTCCTGACCTGCTCTGCCTTGAGATTACCGAGAATATCGCGATGAACAACGTCCCTTATATTCTTGACACGATGCAGAAGCTCAAATTGCTCGGCGTCCGTATTTCCATTGACGATTTCGGTACCGGCTATTCATCGCTAAGCTACTTGAAGCGATTCCGCGTCCATACGTTGAAGATCGACCAATCCTTTATCCGGGACGTCACTTCAGACGAAGACAATGCCGCTATCGTTACCGCCTTGATCGCCATGAGTCATCGGCTCAAGATCAAGTCGCTCGCCGAAGGCGTCGAGACGCAGGATCAGCTGGAGTTCCTCATCTCGCAGGGCTGCGATGAAATTCAAGGCTATGTCTTCAGCAAGCCGATGCCGGCAAGCGAATTTGAATATATGATTAAAGAAAATAAACAATTATATATAAACTGAGAAAAAAGTAGCAATTTATTGCAACTTTTTTCTTTTTTTTTCGTCGTAATGTAAAGGAAATCGTTTACAAGCTACAGAACGGTCCAAGATTGGAAGGAAAGGATTGGAGCCATGTCCGCGCGTATACCGAGCAGTCCCCGTGCACAGGCCGCGCCTGCCCCCGCCCTGAAAAAATCCCGAAAGCGCGCATCTTCTTTTCCGCTAACGTTGTTTTTTTACACGGTGTTTGTGCTGCTATTGTTTGGCATGCTGTTCAGCTGCTGGTTTTTCTTGACGAAGTCCGGCTCGAATCTTCGGTTTATGATGGCTGATACGTTAATTACGACCCAGCATCGCCACTGGGCGAAATATTTGATCGGCAGCGAGGAGCTGGATAGACGGGTAAACCGTTATTGGGCGCAGTTTGACATTTATTCCGGCGTCAAGGATGAAGGCTTGGTCAACGTCGGACCCAAAGCGTCAGATGACGTACTAACTCCCGAGAAACCGATCATAGAAGTTGAAGATATTCAAGGCACGAACTTTAAAGGCAAGCTGCTGATCGTCAGCGATCCGAAAGCGCTGCGAATCGCAGTCCCCGGAACGTCCGGCAAAGGGGAGAAAGTTTCCAGTATGGTGAAACGCCTCGGAGCTAAAGCCGGTGTGAATGCCGGCGGTTTTGTTGATCCCGAGTGGAAGGGCAACGGCTTTCAACCGACAGGTCTTGTCATGTCCGGGGGGAAAATTTACTACAACGACGGCAATATGAACACGCCGAACCACATCGTCGGCATCGATAAGGATGGACGTATGGTGGCGGGCAAATATTCGCCGAACGAGCTCATCAAGATGGGGGTTCAGGAAGCGGTCACCTTCGCTCCGAAGTTTATCGTGAACGGCGTCGGCTTGATCAAGAATCAAGCCGACGGCTGGGGGATCGCCCCGCGAACGGCGATGGCCCAGAAAGCGGACGGCACCATCATGTTCGCCATCATTGACGGTAGACAGCCTGCCCACAGCATAGGTGCCACGTTATACGACATTCAGAACATATTTTTGGATCATGGTGCAGTCACGGCGGCTAACTTGGACGGCGGCTCTTCCACTGTACTCGTTGTTGATAATAAAATCGTGAACAAGCCGTCAAGCGAGTATGGCGAACGGTACTTGCCTACAGCCTGGCTTGTATTTGACGGCGAGGCGGAGAATGTCAACATCAAGAACATATGGCAAGGTCTCGATCCTAGCAAGATCGATCCTTCTAAATGGTAGATCTTCATGTCCCCGTTACAAGTACACATTCTTTACACTGTCCAATCCGATGCAGCGAGCTATTCATACATTAGTTTTACCAGTCCGTATTCCGGACGTACGCTGCGGACAGCGGATGGCGACTGCGTAAGGTATACATCTTGGGGGAGGTGATGGGGATTCGTCTCTCGTCCCTTAGTCACTTCATTAGGTTTTATGACCACCTTCTGATGAAAGGAATAGGCGGGATCGTCCGCTATAGGTGATCTGATGGCAAGAATGGGTACAATCTTGCTTTTCTTCATTCTATTTATTCTATTAGTTATTGTACTCTGTACAATATGGGCCTACTAATCTTCCAGAAGAACCATGAGAAGGACTCGTGCCTAAAGCACGAGTCCTTTGTCGCGTTCCAATAGCGGTTACACCGTCATTTTGTCCGATACAGCTTCTTCCAGACTATCGGCTTCGGCTTCCAGCTCCGTTGTCGTAGCCGCGACCGGAGCATGAACCGCTTCGCTGGCGTCGCTGTCCTTCCTCCACGATTTGACTTCGTTACCGGCCACAACCGCGAGATTTTTCGCCCGGCCGGCCCATTCAGACGTTTGGCGTCCGATCGTTTTCGCCGTAGCGCTCGTTTTGTCAGATACGGTAATCGCCAGCTGTTTCGTTCTCTCCCCTACTTCTCCGGCCACCTGCTGTGATTTTTCACTTACTTGCTGATACCCTTCCGCCAAGTCGGTACGCAGCTCCCGCCCCGATTTCGGTGCAAACAATAATGCCGTAACCGCGCCTAACACACTGCCGACAACCGCGCCTACCAAGAAATTTTTGCCTTTGTTTTCGCTTGCCATGAGAAGTCACTCCTTCGATTTGGATTGTCTGGAAGCCTGGAAACGCGACGCGATAGCGAGACCTGCCATCGTCCACTCGATCAGTTCGTTTACGGTGTCTTGCCGGCTATGTACCGCCCGCTTAGCTTCCAATACCGTGTCCTCCACCGTTTGTGAAATGACTCCAATGGACCGTGTTACCCGCCGCACGGCTTCACCGGTTTCGTTCGCCGCCTGAAACCAGGCATCGACCGTATCCAGCTTATGCTGGAGATCGTCAATGAGCGTCACAGAAGCTTCGATGACCCTTTCCGACTCTTGCACCGTATGCAGCGCTTGCTTCTGCAGACGATCGATCGACGATTCCCCCAGCCGCAGCAGCGCATGGGTATAGAGCAAGAAGCGAATGAACGTTACCGAAACCGCCAAGAACGCGACCATACAAAACGCTAACCCCCATTGCCACCACATGGGCCCCACCTCCGCCGTTCGTTTCCGCTCCTAGACGAATGCCTATGAGATACTACAGTATAAGTAGGCGACTTTCGTTTTGACACTCTTTCCGCGAAAAAAGTCCAGGTCCGGGTGCTCCTCATGCATGGAAAGTTTGTTCGATCTACCCATGATCAGGTATAATAAAAAAGGACTTTGGGGCAAAAAAAAACGGCCTTTCGGCCGCTTTCTCCAATCGTTTATTGCTTAAGCTTTAAGCACGTCATGGTCGACATAACGTTCGCCGTTCAGCTCGCTGATGACATTGATCGCTACTTTTGCGCCGTCCCCGGCCGTTACGATCGTATGCACGCTGACGCCCGCAACCGTGCCTGCCGCCCAGATGCCCGCCACGCTTGTTCGACCGTCGGCCTGTGTATCGATGACCGTCTTGATGCGCGGCTCGGTACCCGGCTTCGTCCGGACGCCCACGCTCTCCGCTAATTCAACGGACAGGCCGGTTGCCAGAATAACGTGTTTGGCCTCGAAGCTGCCGCTTTCCGTCTCGACACGGAAACCGTCGCCGGCTTGCTCGAGCCGTACGGCTTTGGCTTGGACGAGCTCTGCGCCGAACTTGGCAGCTTGCTTTTTGCCGGTGTCCACCAAATCCGGTCCCGCAATTTCCGCTACACCATAATGATTCTCGATCCAAGCGCGTTTGGTGATGCTCTGATCGTTATCCACCAGTACCGTCTTCTTCCCAGCTTTCGCGGTAAATAACGCTGCGCTTGCTCCTGCCGGTCCTGCTCCGATAATCGCTACTTCATAAGACATCATCCATCTACTCCTCTTTCATGGGATCTACCCGCAGTCGCAGGCTGCACACTATTCATTCTTACCAAACTCAATATACTTTAGTTTAGTAAGATAGGCATATTTCCATTATCCCCCTACATTTACCACTTGTCAACTTGTGTGAATGTGAATGAGAACGGGTAACAAATGTAGAAAATTATACTTTTTTAAAACTTTTTCAGCCGCACGCGCGTCTAATCTTTGACTGTATTCGACAACTTGTCCGGGAGGAAATGGAATGCTGCCCCGCCAAAAAATAAAAAAAACAACTAAACGCAAAACGGTCCGCAATACGCTAATCTCCTTGGCTATCATCGGAGCCGGAGCTTTGACATACGCCGGTTACCTCCTATATAAAGCCGACACAGCCCTTGAGAACATGTCTCTGCCGAGCGGAAATTCAACAGCGCAAGCCGCCGCGCCGATAGTCGACGCTCAACTCATGAAGCCCATGAGCTTCCTGCTTGCGGGCGTGGACAGCCGCGACGGCAGCGGCGGGTCGATGAACACCGACGTGCTGATGTTAGTCAGTCTAAACCCTGAGCGACGTGCCGCCACTATCGTGTCCATACCGCGCGATCTGCAGATGAATCCGAAGGCGTATGGCTTGCCGAGTCATAAAGCCAATTATTATTACGCGTACTATAACAATCAGGACAAAGACACCGCACTGTCGAAGACCAAACAGCTGTACAGCAACATGTTCAACGTTCCAATCGATTACATGGCGGTCATCGATTTTGACGGGTTTCGCGAAGTCGTTGACGAATTGAACGGCATTGAAGTTAACGTCGATATGGATATGCGATACGTAGATACGGAAGACGGAACCGACATTAACCTGAAGAAGGGCTTGCAAACGCTGAGCGGCAAAGAAACGCTGGACTTCCTTCGTTACCGCAAATCGAATCGCGGCACCGATGAATCGTCTGATACGGCCCGCAACGAAAGACAGCAGCTCGTGCTCGACAAGCTGCTCTCCCAGATGACTTCGCTAGGCGGCATCACCCAATGGGGCGGTATTCTTGAGATTGCCGGCCGCAACGTCAAGACCGATATCCCCGTGGACACGCTGCGAAAGTTCATCTTATCGTTCCAGAAGCTGAAGCCGGAGCAGCTTGAATTTATTCATTTAGACGGGCGTTGGGACAGTCCGTATATTGTGCCGAAGGAAGAAGATCTTACCGCAGCCGTCGCCGCGCTCCGTACGCAGCTGGGGCTGCCGGCTCAAGATCCGTCATTCGCCACTGTTACCGGTTCCACTTACAATGCATGGCGTACGAAATTCGGCATCGATCCCGCTGTCACCAAATCGGCTGCGACGACGCAACGCACGGGCGGATCGAACACCCGGGAAGTGAATAAAGCTCGGTAACTGCATCCGGTGCTTACGCTCTTTTCCCAAGACACAAATATCGTGTATACTGGGCTTACCAACAATGGAAACAAGGTGAAGTCATGGCAGAGAAAATGATCCGCAATATCGGAGACCCGGTCTTGCGGGAGAAATGCAAGCCGATCGTCCAAGTCAATTCCAACGCTATTAAGCTGCTCGACGATCTGCGTGAAACCTTATACGCCGTACCCGGCCGCGCAGGCTTGGCAGCCCCGCAAATAGGTATACCGAAGCGCGCAGCCGTGCTGGACTGCGGAACCGGATTGATCGAGCTGATCAATCCCGAGATCATCGAACGCAAAGGCAGCCAGGAAGGCGCCGAGGGCTGCTTATCCATCCCGAACGTATATGGGTTTGTCACACGGGCCGCTTCCATCAAAGTAAAGACGTTGACCCGCAGCGGCGAGGAGGCTATCCTCGAAGCCGAAGGACATCTCGCGGTGTGTATGCAGCACGAAATCGATCATTTGGACGGGGTATTGTATATCGACCATGTGAAGCAGGGCGATTTGTACGACGAGTCGACGGATAAGCCGATGAACGTGTACGATTTGATTCGCCTGTCCAAGCAGGGCCAGTAGCAATCGATGAAGGGAAGCGGGGTCGGGTTTCGACCTCGCTTCCCTTCGTATTTTCCCCCAACGCTGATGAATGCCGCGGTCCATTTGCAGCGGCGGTCACGCGGCTGCCTTCTTTTTTTCCCAAGCCGCGAATGATTTGATGTATATGGCAAAAAAACCGTCCCATCCTGCGCGAACAGGATAGGGCGGTTTGGGTTTCATGATGATTAGTTCGGTTTAATGATATACGTGCACTTGCTGCCGCTCTTGGCCAAGCACTCGGTTCGTTCCACGTGCGCTTCTCCGCCCAGCAAATTGCGAAACATCGCCAATTCGCAGCTGCAAGCATGATTGTAATGATTAGCTACCTGGGCAATCGGACAGTTGTATTCCTGGAGCAAATAAGTACCGTCCTCTTGCTCCTCCAGCTCAACCATATACCCGTTCGCATTCTGAATATCCGCCAGCTCCAGCACCCGCTCGGTCAAAGGCTTGCCCGCCATCCGCTCCTCGTAACGACCGATCAGCCGATCCTTGCGGCGCTCGAATAGCAAGTTCACCTGCTCCTGACCGGAAACGGCTTCCAGCTCCTCCAACAAATCCAGGGTGAGAAACTGATATTTCTTAGGAAATAATTCGTCGGCCGCTGCCGATAACGAATATAAATGGGTCGGTCTGCCCATCGCTTGCCGAACCAGCCTCGATTCGATCAAGCTGTCCCGCTCCAACGTGTTCAGATGACGACGGACCGCCATCTCCGTTATTCCGAGCCGTTTCGACAAATCGCCGACACTCATAGAACCCTTGGTTTTCAATAAGGTGATGATGACTTTTCTAGTGGAAACATCAGGTTCTTGGTTCATCCGGTCTCACCATCCTTCGTACGCAGGTCGCCATTATTCGACAATTCGACAAATAAAATTCCACACGCCAATGAATACCCTCATTGTATACGAAATTACACGATAAGTAAATTAATATACTACTATGTATATAAAATCCTAATGGAGGAAAGCGTTCCCGCTTTACACAAAGAAGCGAAGCCGACGCGTCGGCTTCGCACTTATTCACCACGGATAATCGCTTACCTTCTCCTGCGGATTACAGCACTTCTTTGCGAATGAAAGCCGGTACGGCTTCTGCGAACGTTTCCAGCGCCTCAGGCAGCGCTTCGACTAGCGGATGTAAGCCATCCCGCACGATGTCCGCATAGTCTTGAGCCAGCAGCCGGCGAAGTTGTACGAGCGCCTTCAATGTCCCGGCCGTTGGAGCTTCAACAACGCCTTCTCCTTCCAAAATGTCCACGATGTCTTCATAACTGCTCGCATCGCGCATCATAAAAGCATCGATCAGCAAGCTGCCGATGTCCGTCACCGTTTCGATCGCCAAGTGAAGCGTGCGCTCCTGCGCCAAATGAAACAAGAGCGTTGCAGAAGCCGGGCCTGCAGTCGAATGAGCCTCCTGCAGTTCGCGGCAAGCTTGAATTAACGTCGGGATGAACGACAACCGAAGGTCGATTTGTTCTTGATTGACATAGTACATGGCTTATCCCCGCTTTTTCTTTTTCCATTTCGACCATAACAAGATGGCCGGGAACGAGACGATCAAAAGAACGATTAACAATACTGCCTGCATCAAGTATTCGTAGCTCATATCGGTCTCCTTCTGTGCTAGGCCCGGCCGGAGGCGTTCTCGCGGGAATAGGCCCAATGATTGGTCGGCCCGTGTCCACCGCCGATCCCCAACTCATCGCGAATGGCCAGCGTAATGAACCGTTTGGCCGTATGCGCCGCTTCCAGCAAGCTGCGTCCCTTCGCCAGTTCCGCACAGATCGCCGCCGAGAACGTACAGCCCGTTCCATGCGTATGACGCGTCTCATACCGCTGCGCAACGAGCAGATGAAACGTCTCGCCGTCGAACAGCACATCGGTCGGCTCGCCGCTTCGGTGCCCGCCCTTCACGATCGCCGCGCCGGCCCCGTGCTGCCGGACCAGCTGCCGCGCCGCTTCCTTCATATCGTCCAGTGAACCGATCGTCAATCCGGTCAGCACTTCGGCTTCCGGAATGTTCGGGGTGACGACGGCCGCGAGCGGCAGCAGCTTGTCCCGCAGCGCGTTCTGCGCGTTCGAAGCGAGCAGGCTGGCTCCGCCTTTGGCCACCATGACCGGGTCGACTACCAGCTTCGTTAAACCGGCTTTGCGGATGCACGAAGCGACCACCTCGATCACTTCCGGCTGCGACAGCATGCCGGTCTTGGCCGCATCCGCTCCGATATCGGATAAGACGGCGTCGATCTGCTTCTCGATCCCTTCTAGCGGAACATCGTATATGCCGTGAACCCCGAGCGTGTTTTGCGCGGTGATCGCCGTGACCGCAGACATGCCGAACACGTCGAGCATTTGGAACGTCTTCAAGTCCGCTTGAATCCCTGCGCCGCCGCCGCTGTCCGAACCGGCTATCGTTAACGCTTTATGTACCTTCATGACTCTTCAATCCTCTCCGCCCAATCCTTCCTATTAGTTTAGACCTCCGGGCCTTCCCTCGTCAAGGCTGTCATCCGAGCCGAAAAGCAAAGTTTTCGTGATCATTTTTTGACAAGTGGAACAAACGCTTTGACGCCGTAAAGCCCCAGCGTTATGATGAAACTACGATGAAAATTCGGAAAGGTTCGATTGCCCTATGCCGACGTACCCCTGCACGCACGAACTTCATTTGGTCACCACCGGCCGCCAAGAGCTGGAAGACGTTGCCGCTATCCTGCGGGACTGTCCGGTTGCGATGATCGACGTGCTGCACATCCGTGAGAAACACCGCTCCGCGCGCGAGCTCATTCGCTGGTACCGGACCCTCAAGCCGCTGCTGCCGCATACGGCCGTCCTGCTGAACGACCGCTTGGACGCGGCACTGGCTGTGCAAGCCGACGGCGTCCAGCTCGGCGGAGGCAGCTTGTCGCCGGACGAAGCGAGAGCGCTTGCGCCGCAGGGCATGCGGATCGGCCGCTCGGTCCACACACCGGAAGAGGCGGTCGAAGCCGCCCGGGGAGGGGCGGACTTCGTCCTCTACGGCCATGTCTACGAGAGCGGCTCGAAGCCGGGATTGGCGGGACGCGGCCTTGAAGCGCTGACGCACGCCGTACAAGCGTCGCCGATCCCTGTGATCGCCATCGGCGGCATCCGGCCGGAGCGCGCCGAAGAGGTGCTGGCGACGGGCGCAGCCGGAGTTGCGGTTTTGTCGGGCGTGTTCCTGCATGAGAAGCCCGGCGCGCAAATCGAGCTGTTCCGGCAAGCGATCGATCGGACGAAGCCATTGCAATTGCCAAGGAGAGGATTCCTATGACCACCGTCTCAAATTGTACCCCTGTTAGCCCGGACGCCCCTTCGGCGATTATCGTCGGAGGCGGCGTCATCGGAGCCGCCATCGCCTACGAGCTGGGCAAAGCGGGCTTCGCCTGCACGCTGCTTGATAAAGGAGGCTGGAGCCAGGAAGCTTCTACCGCCGCGGCCGGCATGCTGGGCGCGCAGGTGGAAATCCATCAGCCGGGACCATTCTACGAGCTGTGCCGCGCCAGCCAGCAGCTGTACCGCCCCTGGGCCGAAGAACTGGAAGCGTTGACGGGCATCACCCCGCAATATATACCGGAAGGCATCGTCAGAGCCGCATTAACCGAAGAGGATGAAACGGAACTGCGCAGCCGGCTAACGTGGATGTCCGATGCACGATGGATGAGCCCGGAGGAGATGCTGCAGCTCGAATCCGAGCTGACGCCTGCCGTCCGCGGCGGGTTGCTTCTGCATGCCGACCATCAAGTCCATCCGGTCTGGCTGGCCCGGACGCTGCGCGCCGCGCTCGTACGCCAAGGCTGCCGCATCCGCGAGTGGACCCCGGTCACCCGTCTGCTGACCGACTCCGGCAGCGGACGCGTGAACGGCGTCCATACGCCGGAAGGCGGGCTGACGGCCGACTTCGTCGTCCTGGCCGCCGGCGCCTGGAGCTCGTCGTTGACCGAACCGCTCGGCTTAACGCTGCCGATGTTCCCGGTCAAAGGCCAATGCCTGTCCGTGCGCACCGAAGCGCCGCTTATCCGCTCGACCGTCTTTACCAAAGGCTGTTATATCGTGCCGAAGAACGACGGCAGCTACATCATCGGCGCCACGCAAGAACAGGTCGGCTTCGATAAACGTGCCACAACCCGCGTCATTGCCGATCTGTACGACAAAGCGGCGGCGCTGCTGCCGCGGATAGCCGAAGCCGAATTCGTGAGCACCTGGGCCGGACTGCGTCCGGGCACGGAAGATGAGCTGCCGTTCCTCGGCGCCTGGGACGGCGCCCCGGGTCTGCTGCTCGCGACCGGCCATTACCGGAACGGCATTCTGCTCGCTCCGGTCACCGGCAAGCTGATCGCCCAGCTCGTGCAAGACCGTCCGACCGAAGTCGATCTCACGCCTTACTCGCCGGCAAGAGTCGCCGCGCCTCGGGCCGCTGCGGGCGCCATTACGATTTGAACCTGGCGAGCAGCGCCCAGCGCCGCTCGAAGCGACGTTTGTATTTGGGAAGCCCCCGGTACAGTTCCACCGTCTCCCGGAACGCACGGCGGGCTTCTTCTTCGCGCCCGAGCTCCTTATACAGCAGCCCGAGCCTGTAGTAGGCTTCGCAAGAAGAGGAATTCACTTCGCGGAATTTTTCCAGGTACCCGACTGCTTTCTCGGGATCGGTTGCGGCGTAAGCCTCGCCAAGCCGCAAATACGGCTCGCCGTACTTCACGCGTGGATTGATGTCCAGCGCCCGCCGGATTAAAGCTTCGCCGTCTTCCCGGTGGCCGCGCTTTAATTGGCAGATGCCCGATTCGCTGAGCACATCCGCCGAATCGTCCATGATGCGCCGTACATCTTCCAGCAGCTCGAAGGCAGCGTCGTACTTCTTCTGCTCCATATAAATACGGGCGATTTCCAGCTTCGTCGACGTGTGATGGGGACTCATGCGCAGCTCGTCGCGCAATCGGCTGAGCCGGCGGATTCGCTGCAGCGGCTTGAACAAGCTGGGCGTCAGCCCGATAAAGCGCCGCTCCAAGACGTATAGAACGATCAGGAGCACAAGGAGCGCTACGAACGGATTTCCTGTTAACCACCATAGTAAGGAAAAAATCAGAACTTTGCTCAAGAGGCATGCCTTCCTTTCGTCTATCGTGACCGCGCCGCATTCCGGAAAAAAGGATGGCGGCCGAGTCGCTTATAGCCGATTGTACCATAAGTTGTCAATGATTGTTACCATACGAACGAAGCAGGGGGACGACGCGATATGAATGAAAGCGCCGCAGTCAAATGGAGTAAAACAAGACAAATGGGCAAGGCCAAATATGTGATGTTTCGAGGCGTCTTGTTGTGGGGCGTTTCCCTGACCGTGCTGTTCACGGCGATAGAATGGATGACACAGCATACGATGCTTACGTCTTGGCTGACCGTTCGCCTGATCGTATTCGGGATTATCGGATTTCTCATCGCCAATGTCCGCTGGGACGGTCAGGAACGAGCTTACTTGGCCCGGACGAACCACCAACAAGGCAAGCCCGGGACCAAGTCGCCGAACAAACCGAAGCGCAAATAAACGCCATATAAAGCCCGGCAAAAAAAGGAGCACCCGTCGCCAAGACCGGTGCTCCTTCCTGTTCGTTCACGCTTCGACTTTGAGCTTCTTCGCTTCTTCCAGCATGCGGCGTACATCTGCCCGTACGGTGCCGAAGCTGAGCACCTGCTCCTTGAACGTTTCCCGGGCGCCCCAGTGCGTTTCGCCGTGCTTATCCTGAAACAGCGATTCGGTCACATCTACGTAAGCCGCATGCAGATCGTTATCATACCAATCGATATCGCTGTCAGCGTCCTTCTTCAACAGCATCACCATATCAAAATCGTTATCCTTCGAGTCTGAGAAAAGCGCCACATAGGTTGACTTTTCGCCTTCTACGGATACCTCCACATCGGCGCAAAGCCGATCGCTTCGCTCCAGCACGCGTTTGCATTCGGCATTCTTCACGTCGTGCAACGGCCATACCTCCCTTATGAGAGCCTTCGTCCTCAACAGTGTCCCACTGCCGGCCGCCCCTTATGCACAGCAAACAAAAAACCCGCAATCCGAGGATGGCGGGCGTCAAAGGAATATATATTTTAAAAAGGGGGTCTTCCTTAGTATAGCCGGGTTACATTAACGACCTGTTATAAACAGATTACAGTTTCGTTACAAGGTATCATTACAAGGGCCGGAGACGGGCCTGTTCTTAATCCTCATCGTCGAAATCGACATATTCCTCCCGGGGCGGATCGCCGCCTATTTTCTTCTTCATCGCCAGCTGTGCAAAAAACAAGAGCACTTCGTTGTTGACAAAGGATACCCCTAAGCCGAAAATGCCGAACATGCGGGCGAAGTGCTGCTCCGTTCCCGGGAATACCGACGCCCACCACCAGACGGCTGAAGCGGTAATCGCTATATTGACGGCCGAGCCTGCCAGGAAGGACAGCAGGAGAAGGCCTGTTTTCCACATCAATAAAATGCCGACAAGCCCCGTCAACACGAAGCCGGCTCCTATCACTACCCAAAATATCGTATCGTACGTCAAGGGTCGTTCACGCTCCCAAATCCGACTCATTCCAAACATCTCGCCTTCCCAAGGTTAACATGAAAGCGAAAGCGGGACAACCGTTTGCCGAATCTGTCTAAAAGTTGTCAAAAGCTTGCGGCAAGGCGGGGACGCCGCCAGTCGCTTCTCCCATCTACGTACATGCGCACGTCGTTGTTGACGAATACCGGCAGCCCGCCGAGCACCCGGCTCAAACGCGCCGCCAGCGGAAAGCCGCGCCAGCCGAGGTTGGCGGCAAAGACGCTCGTCCCCGTCACATGGTCAACGAAGCCCGGTACGCCGATGCCGATGCCGATGCCGATGCCGACGCCTTCAGGCGCCAAGCCGTCTCCTGCTGCAGGCGGACGATCGCTTCCGCCTGCACAGCACGACCCCATCCGCGCCCCCACGCTGCGCGTCCGTTGCGATTTTTACCAGGCTGACCGTGGCCCCCGTCTCGTTCGCAACGCCGATGACCATGTTCGTTCCACCAATACCGACACCTATGTAATGCTTCACCGGCTTCTCCCTCTGCTCTGATCTTGAAGTCTTCTTCTTCCGACCGGCGCTCCCTTCGCTCGGTTTTATCAAATTTCAGTTCATTTTATTGATGTTTTCAATCCAATACTTCAATCTCTTTCTCAATTGCGTATAACCGCTTTATCTTGATCCTTCAGACCCTGCTGACCGGATACGACCACCTGCTCGCCTTCCTTCAAGCCGCTCAACACCTCGCGGCCGTTATCCGAACTGCGCCCGAGCGTAACGCTCCGCTTCTCGACATGATCGCCGACCAACACGAACACGTAGTTGTCGACGCCTTCCTTCACTATGCCTGCGGACGGGACCGTGAGCGCTTGCCGGTTCCCGTCGTCGCCAAGCTGCAGCTTCACGCGCATCCCCGGCTTCAGCTTGCGGTCGGGATTCGGAGCGCTCAGCTCCAGCACGTACGTCTTGCTAGACGGACTCATGACATCGGCCAAGTAGGTTACGGTGCCGGTGAAGCTGTCGGCCGAGCCTTGAAGCGTGAACGTCACTTCCTTCCGGCCGGCTAATTGCTTGACCGCTTGATCGGTCACGTCGGCATGGATCTTGATCGGGTCCAGCTGCTGCACCACACCGGCGGCAAACCCTTGCGGCACCGTCATTCCCGGCTCGGGCGTCAATTCGGTCAATATGCCGCCGATCGGCGCCTTCACTTCCACATCGGCTAACGTATCCTCGATATCTTTCATCGACAGCTCAGCGCTCTGGAGTTGAATCCGCAGCGGCGCAAGCGGGTCGGTCGATTCGAGCCCCGCAAGCTGCTTCTGCGCCGTATCGAGGTCAAGTCGGGCCGCCTTCCATTGCGTCTCGATTTTGTCGACCTGCGCCTTCGTCGCCGTTCCCGCGTCGTAATCGTTCCTCACACTGTTGTACGACTTCTCGATATCGGCAATTTGCAGGCTCAGCTTCTCGACCGTATTGCGCAGCACCTGCTTGTTCGTCGATAACTCGGCTGCGTTCTTATCGAGCTGCGCTTGTAAATTTTCGCCGGATAGCCTCGTCTTCTCCAGATTGCGCTCCATATCGGAGGCATCGAGTCTGAACAACACGTCTCCGCGGTTGACGTTATCGCCTTTCTTCTTCAATACCTCGACGACGTCCCCGCCTAGCTTGGAGATGATGTTGAGCTGCGAGGATGCGACGATGTCGGCCTCCTGCTCCAGCTTGCCGTCGATCTCAGCCGTCGCCGCCCGCGCTACCGTGACGATCTTCGCTCCGTCCGATCCGGCGGAAGCGTTCGAGCAGCCCGCTGCGGCAGCTCCGGTCAGCAAGACCATGAGTACCGCCAGCATAGCTCGCGACGCGGCTTGTTTATGATTCGTTGATTGTGCCATCTCCAGATTCGCTCCTTTGCTTCGCCTGTTCCGTTCCTGTCGGCCTTCCCGTTATTCGCCCATCATCGGCATGCCGGGTTCGCCTTTGCGCTTCTTTTCCTTGATCAACAGCGACAGCGCCAGCGCCACCAGCGATAGAGCCGCCGTTAAAATAAACACGTCGTCCAGCGCCGTGATCGTCGCTTCGATTTGCACCTGCCCGGCCACGTAGCTGAGCGCGCTGGCCCTGGCCTGCGACGCCGATTGCCCGAGCGCCACGAACGAGTTCTGCAGCCGGTTGATTTGATCCGTCACCGAAGTAGAGAACATATTAAGCTGCTCCGCATAGCTCGCGCTGTGGAAATTCCGGCGGTCCGTGAACAGCATCGACAACCAGGCGATGCCGAACGCACCGCTGACCTGACGGATCGTATTGGACAGCGCGGTTCCTTGCCCGACTTTGTCCATCGGCACCGTGCTCATCCCCGCCGTTTGCATCGGCATCATCATCAAGCCCATTCCGGCGGCCCGCAGGCACATCCAGAAGACGATCGTGCCGTGCGACGTTTCCATGCTGAGCTGCGAGGTCAAATACAACGCATAAGCCGTGATCAGCATGCCGATAACCGCAATCGCTTTGGCCCCGATTTTATCGTATAACGCTCCCGCTATCGGCATCATGAACCCCGACATGAGCGCCTGCGGCAGCAGCAGCAAGCCGGTTTGGACGGCAGATAGGCCGGAGACGCTTTGCAGGAAAATCGGCAGCAAAAATAACACGCCCATCATGATGACGGTGACGAGGCTCGAGATCGACACGGTGAGCGTGAACGTCCAGTTTTTCATCAAGCTCAAGTCAAGCAGCGGGTCCTTCACATGGAGTTCAATCGTGATGAATGCGATCAAGGAGACAAGGCCTGTCAAGACGAAGGCGAGCACCTCGTGATCCGTCCAGCCTTTCTCTGACACGAGCCCGACCCCGTAGAGCAGCGAAGCGAGTCCGAGGCTGGAGGTCAGAAAGCCGGCAAGGTCGAAACGCCGTTTCACTTCCGATTTGAACTCCCTTAAGAAAGCTGCCGATAAAAATAAGTCCAAAATGCCAATCGGCACATTGATCGTAAAAATGAGCCGCCAATCCAAATATTCGACGATGTAACCGGACAACGTCGGACCGGTAGCCGGAGCGAACATAATCGCGATCCCGAACATGCCCATCGCGATACCGCGGCGCTCCACCGGAATCATACGTAAAATCATCGCCATGCTGATCGGCATCATCGCGCCGCCGCCAACGGCTTGCACGATCCGGAATACGATCATCGCGTTGTTGCTCCAGGCGATGCCGCAAAGCCCCGAACCGATGGTAAAAATAGCGAGCGAAATCACGTACATTTTCTTATAGCCGAAACGATCGCCCAAAAACCCGGTTGCCGGTACCAAAGCCCCGCTCACCAACGCATAGGCGGTAACCACCCACTCGATTTGCGACTGGTTCACGCCGAAGACGGACATCATCTTCGGAATGGCGACGTTGACGATACTTGTATCGAGGATGGCCATAAACACCCCGAGAATTAGCGCCACCATCGCGAATCCAGGTAATTTGGCGGCGGCTTGGGGCGCCTTATCCCCTTTATTCTCCTGTTCATTCTGAGCGCTCATCGTCTGCTTCCCCCTTACCGCTCACGTGTCTGTTGCTATTTCTCGATTTTCACCGTCGCGTTCAAACCGGGAATAAGCCGCTTGCCTTGATAATCGTCGATGCTGATTTTAACCGGAATGCGTTGAATGACTTTCGTATAATTGCCTGATGTATTCGAGGACGGCAGCAGCGAGAAGGAGGAGTTCGTCCCCAGCCCGATTTTCTCTACGCGCCCGGTGAAGGTTACATCCTTGAACGCATCGATCGTAAAGGTTACCCGATTGCCGACCTGCACTTCCGTAATCTCGGTTTCCTGCAGATTGGCCGTGATGTACAAGCGGTTCAAATCCGCACTCATCGCCAGCGTTGCGCCAGGGGCCACCGTTTGGTTCTGGACGGCGTTCGATTGAATGAGCGTCCCTTGCTCGGAAGCGACGATTTCCGTTGTAGTGGCCGGTGAATTTCCGCGCGACGGGGACGTTTCCACGATCCCGAGCACGTCGCCCTTAGCGAACGCCTCGCCCTCCTGATAACGCCACTCCAGCAATTTGCCCGCAGACAGTGAACCGATCGCCCGCAGATCGCCCTGTACCTTCGCATCTTCCGTGCTTATGTATTTGCTCGATTCCCGGTAATAGTAATAACCGCCAGCACCGCCGCCGATGAGCAGCACGGCCAACACGGTAAGAAGCACCGCTTTTTTCTTCATCTTGTCGAGCTCCCTTCAACCCTTATCGCATATCTTGTCGCGTATCTTGTAATGAAGATGTCATTTTATGAAGAAGATACATGAACTGCTCTTGTTCCTCCTCCGGCAAGCTGCTGAGCAACTGTGTCAGCAATTGCCGTTTACATTGCCAAACTTTCTCGACCTGCCGTTCCGCCATCTCCGTCAGTTCCAGCCAGACGACCCTGCGGTCGGCTTCGTCACGGGTTCGACCGATATGACCGGTCTGCTCGAGCCGATTCACAGCCAGCGTCGTCGCGCTCGCCGAAATCTGCAAATCGTCTGCCAGCTCGTTCACCGCGGCACGCCGCTTACGGTACAAAGTTTGCAGCAGAACGACCTGCTGTCTGGACAGTTCGGGCGGGACCGCCCACTTCCGGGTTTGCCGGAGTACGACATGCAGAAGCTCCTCGAATTGTTTGATGCGATGATCCGCTTCAGCCAAACAGTTCCCTCCTCTAAAATATTTAGGATAAAATAGTTTATTAATGAAATCATTTAGCTGTAAAATATCATAGGAAATTTGTACCGTCAATTAAAATATTCATGATCGGCAGCAACTTTTTTGAAACCTGCCGCCAGTTCTTACGTATTATCCTGCAGCGGGCTTTTTTACCCGTTGATTTCTTATGTTTATACAGGGGGTTCCCATGCCAAACCGTCAAGATTTGTACGAACTGGAAGTAACGTTTCGCCAATTAATGCGCAGAATTCGAGGAAGCTGGAACCGCTTTGAAATTCAAGGGGTCTCCGCTTCACAAGGCATCATACTAGAAAAATTGGAGAACGAAGGACCGTTGAAGGTTTCGCAAATCGCTGACGCGCTTTGGATTACGGCAGGCGCCGTCACCTCGTTGTCGGACAAGCTCATCTCCGGCGGTTTCGCCAAACGGACCCGTTCGGAGGAAGACCGCCGCGTCGTCTATCTGGAAATAACGGAGCAAGGGCGGACGATTACCGAATCGCTGAAGAAGCACCGCAAGCAAGTGGTGGAAGGTTACTTCGGCAAGCTATCGGATGAGGACGTGAAGTATTTGACGCGAATTTTCAAGAACATACTAAGCGACACGGAAACGTTATAGAGCGTCTCGAAGCCGGGGTGAAACCGCTCGATAAAGCGCTTAAATTTAGCGTCCTTCCTTATCATCTTTTGTGTGATGCGTTCATAGAATGATAGCATCCGGGAAAGGGAAGGAGCTGCTTGCAATGGCCCAGCTTATCGAATTTTTGATGTGGCTCATGTTGTTCGCCTCCATTACGCTCGCGTTTGCGATGATGCTGCTTGAATTCATTCTGCGCGATACGACGGAATACGATATGGAATTTCTTTGGAACCATCAATATACGCTGCAAGATTTACATCTCGACCGCAAGGATTCATAGGATAGCGGAACGTTGGCGCCCGATTTCGTTCGGCCGTTCTTGTTCTGCGCTCGCCGGTCGGCAAAACCGCACAATAAAAAGCCCGGAGTACGCGCAGATGCGCGAATCCGGGCTTTCCTGGTTATTGGGGTAACGCTGCGACGCGCGAGCCGGACGGTGCGTGCTCCGCGGACAGAAGCTTCCCGGTGCGGACAAGCACGTTCTGCAGCGCTTCGGAGACCTGGGCGTCGAACTGCGTGCCGCTGTGTCTGCGAAGTTCTTCGCCGCCGTCTCGACGGACAGCTTCGGCCGCAGCTTACACCCGCTTCCCTTATGGTGTCAACAACAAGAAACCCTTTCAACCTGCGGCTCCGGTTGAAAGGGTATTTCGCTGTGTCCATTCCGTTACACGGGTAAAATTCAAGTCCCGGCCGCTTACACGCGGGGACTCGAAACGTTCGCCGCCTTCGCACGGAACCGCATCCGGGATGCGCCGTACACCAGGGCCAGCAGCAGCACATAGAGCGTCACGAGCACCCATAACGCAACCGATACGGACAGTTGGTCCATACACCACCCGGTCAGCAGCGGGATGAGCGCCCCGCCCACGCCGCCGGAGGCGATCAGTATGCTGGTTATCCGTTCTTCCATGCCCGGGAAAAATCCATTCGCGTACACGAGCGCAACCGCAAACATGCCCGACATCAACAGCCCCAGCAGCAGCACCAGCGCATAGCTCGAGAACACCGTATCGGCCATGGCGAATAAGCTTAAGACGGCGGCCCCGCTGGCGCAGCTGACCAGCAGGTAACGGGCTTTTCCCCAGCGGCCGGCCAATTGGGCGGCGAACAGCCGTCCGACCGCCATCGCTCCCCAGAAGCAGGTGACGGAAAGCGCGCCGATCTCCGGCTTCACACCGACATTTTCAATCATAATGGACGGCAGGAAATTCGCGACGCTCATCTCCGCGCCGACATATAAAGCAAAGATGACGATAAACAAAGTCAACAGCCCGATCAAACCGCCGGGAAGACCTTTGAACGAAGGCACGGCGCCTGCCTGCACGGCGTTCGACGCCGATTTCGCCATCACAGCAGACATTCGCCCGAGCGGCAGCACGGCCCATAACACGAAGACGAGCAGCGACAGCAGGCTTAAGGCGAGAAATGACCCCCGCCACCAGCCTGCGGCGATGAACAACGACACCAGCAGAGGCATGACCAGGGCGCCGACGCCGAAGAACACTTCGATGCGGGCCATGGCGACCGTCTTGCGCGATTCTTCGAAGTGCCCGATCACGACGGCGCCGATGATCGTCTCCACCATGCCGAATCCGAAGCCGGCGAGCGGAGCGATGGCGAGTACGATTCCCCATGGGGGCAGCGTAAAGAAGACCATTTCGCCCAAGGCCATGCAGAACAGGCTAACCAGCAGAGCGCCCCGCTTGCCCAGCTTCTGACTAAACCACGGACCGGCTAACACGCCGATTAAAAATCCGAAAAATTGCAGGGCGACGAGTTGTCCCCCCGCGCTGTAATCTTTCCCGTAATGGGCAAGCAGCTCGGGCATTAAAGCGCCGATAATGACATGCGCCAAGCCGATGAGCAAATACGATAAGCATCCTGTCCAAAAAAACGTTCTCACTTTCCAGCCTCCGTCCCCGTTGCTCCTTCTACCCCCTGAATCTTCACTTTAACGGATCAAAGCATAGATTACAACAACGTTTGCGGAGTTTATGAAGAATAAAGGACCGGCCCTCCCGCCATCCTAAAAAGGCAGCACCTTGCTTCTATATCCGAGAAGGGACGTGAAAGAAGATGAGCCATTCCAAACGCCGCCAGGAAAACGAGTGGAAAATCCGCAAGCAGTCCCCGCATCCCCACGGTAAGATCAAGTCGCTTGCCGAATATTCGGACGAATACGATGCCCGGCATTCGCAGCAGTAAGCGGTCGTAAATGCAAGCTGCTCGTGCCCTGCGTAATTGTAACGAACAGGTGTTTCGCACCAAAGCACACCTTCCCGCCCGGGAGGTGTGCTTCTTGATCATCGCGGCGCTAAACCGTTTATTTTCCTGCCAGCCGCTCCTGCGCCATCCGGATCATCTCGCGCACCATCGCGCCCCCGATTTGCCCGCCGATTTGCCCGGCCTGCTCCGTAGACAAATGGCCGTTGCCGTTCGGTTGGAGCGGTATGCCGAGAGATCGGGCCACCTCGTACTTGACGTTGTCCGGTTGCGCGGAATTCGTGCTGTATCCCTCCCTGCGCATCACTTCGGCCTTGAATTGGTCCAGGGCGTAACCGGCCCCGGGCACAACGGTTCTTCTGCTTCTTCTTCTGGCCATTCTGCCATCCTCCTTACCGTTTTGCAGTTCTTGTTGCAAAGGAAGTAAAGCTGCGATATGATAAAAATAAGAACATATGTTCTTGTCAATCCTTCCTTTCGAGGTGTACGATATGAGAGCGAACTATGAGCCGATAAACGCGAAGCAGGTTTTGAATCCCGTCAAAAGTCCCTCGATGCCGTTCGACTGGTCGATTAACCCGTACCGCGGATGCCAGCACGGTTGTAGTTTTTGTTATGCCAGGTCAACTCATACATTCCTGGGATTGGATACGGACGATACCTTCCAACGCCATATCTTGTTCAAGCAAAATGCGGCCGCGGCGCTGGAATCGCAGCTGGAACGCATGCTTCGCCAGAAGAACGGACGAAGCCGCATCGGCAAAGTGGCGATCGGGACCGCCACCGATCCTTATCAGCCGCTCGAGAAGAACGAGCAGCTTACGCGCCAATGCCTTGAAGTGTTGGCCGCCTATCATATTCCGGCCAGCATTACAACCCGTTCCCCCCTTGTTTTACGGGATGTGGACCTGCTGCGGAAAATTCCCGGCTGCACCGTGAACGTAAGCGTGAACACGCTGGACAAATCGGTATGGCGCAGCTTCGAGCCGATGTCGCCCGCGCCCGAACCGCGACTGGACACGGTGCGCCGCTTGCGGGAGCATGGCGTGGACGCCGGCGTGTTTCTGGCGCCGATGCTGCCTTGGATCACGGACGGGGCCGAGCAATTGGAGCCGCTCGTCGGGCGCATCGCGCAAAGCGGCGCCACCTTCGTAATGGGCTCCGTCCTCCGCTTGAACACCGCCGCGGTGAAATCATGGTTTTTTCATTCGCTTCGCCTGCATTACGCTCCGCTAGTAAGCCGGTATGCGCAGCTGTATGCAGGCTCGCCGTCGGCGCCGAAGCCATACCGCGAGCAGGTTATGGAACGGCTGGACCGCCTGCTGCAATCGAACGGGCTAACGGCCTATAAACCGCTGTCGGGTCAGCATACTAGTCCGAGCCCTGACAACGCAAAAAACACCGAACAACGTCCGGTGCAGCTGACTTTCGATATTTAACGATTCGCATCCTCCGTGACCCTAAGCCGGGAGTCGGCGGTAAACCATAACTTATAGCTGATCAGGCTGAGCAGCATCGCTGTCAATGCGGCCGAAGAAGCCAGAATGAACATGATCAGCACCTGGTAGCGCACCGCTTCGATCGGGTCCGCCCCGGCTACGATCATGCCGGTCATCATCCCCGGGAGCTGTACCAGTCCGACGGTTTTCATCCCGTCCACCGTCGGAATCATGCTGGCGCGAACCGCACGCTTCAGCGAGCCTTGAACCGCCTGCCGGGCCGTAGCTCCCAAGGCGAGCAGCGTCTCCATCTCACCGCGCGACGTCTCCATCTCGCGCTTCATTTGACTCAAGAACAAGCCCGATACGATCATCGCGGTGCCGATCGTGATGCCGCTGATCGGGATTATGTATTGGGCAGTCGGTTCAATCATGCGCAGCACGAGCAGCAATCCGATCGTAACCGCTTCAGTGCAGCCGATCGCCGCCGCGATCCGAAGGCGTAAGCCCTTCAGCCGTTTGGCCCGTCCGCCGGCATTCCATGAGGCTACGCCGATCATCATCAGCACGAGCAGCACGATGAGCGCGGGATGCCGCGAATCGAATACGAAGTGCAGCACATAACCGATGGCAAGCAGTTGAACGGCGGAACGAATCGTGCCGATCGCAATTTCTTTCTCCAATCCGAGCTTCTGGCGAATGGATAGAACCATTGTCACCGCCACGAAGATCAAGGTGCAGGCAAGCGCGGCGTTAGACATTCGCTTCATCCTTTCCGGCCGCAGGCCACTCGATGAAACGACGAGCCGGTTCCGTTTCCGGTTGCCGGAAGAACGCCGCCGTATCGCCCTGTTCCAGCAGCTGTCCATCGGCCATAAACCAGACGCGATCGCTGACTTGCTTCGCTTGCTCCAAATCGTGCGTGATCCAGACGCAGGCGGTGCCCTCCCGCTCCGACCACGCGTTCAGCCACTGTTCGACGGCGCGTTTGCTGCCGGGATCCAGGGATGCCGTCACTTCGTCCAGCAGCAGCACGTCGGGACGGGCAAGCAGCGTACGAACCAGGGCAGTGCGCTGCTTCTCTCCGCCGGACAGCTCGGACGCCGGCTTGCTCCAGGCGAGAGCTCCGAGGCCTAATGCCTCCATGCACGTGCGGGCAAGCTCCCGGTCAAACGGGGTGCCATGCAAGCGGCTGACCGTCCGCAGGTTGTCCTCGACGCTTCCGGTCAACATCACGGCCTGCTGCGCAACGTAGCTCACCTTAGCTCTCCATTCCTGCGGCTTCCAATTGTCGGCTGGCTGACCGTGCAGCGATAGACCGCCTTCGTCCATGGCGTCCAGCCGGGCGATGATACGCAGCAGCGTCGTTTTGCCTTGCCCGGACACGCCGAGCAAGGCTACCCGCTGACCGCGATGGACCTCTGCGGTAATCCCTTGAAACAAATAACGGTCGGGGGCTTCGTGCCGGCGTTTGGATAATTGATCGATCGATAAGAAAACAGTCAAAGAAAAGGACCTCCCGATTAAATGATCCGTCACGATAACATCGATTCGTGATACATACAGATCATTATGGGCGCTTATCTGCGGGAATGCACCAGTTTAGAATAAATCCGCCAAGAGAGAAATCCGGGAACTTTCCTCTTGCCCCTTCACTGTTACGAGCCCCGGTGGTATTGTTCCACCAGCTTGTCGAGCCTGCCGATCTGGTAGCCGTAATCGAAGAGCGACGTAGCCACGATCGCCAAGCGCAAATCCTCGTCCGGGCGCTCCCGGTTCTCCGCCATCATTTCGCGCATAAACCGGTTGCTGTCGGCTTCCACGCGCTCGATTTCCGGCGGCTCGGTTTCCTTCAGCTTTTCATCAAATTTCAGCAGCACATGCTCGTGAAACTTAATGAGCTTCTCCAGATGCCGGTCGAAGGCCTTATCAATCTCCTCGCTCCGGTCGGCCTGAAAATAATGCTGCTCCACTGCCTCGAGCACATCAAGCCCCTTGCGCAGCGTCGCATGCATCTGCTGGTACACGACGAGATCGCGGATTTTGCTGAATTTGGCGCCCTTCAGCTTCTTGTACTCCTCTTCGAGCAGCTTGAATTTGGCCTCGATTCCGCCGAGCGCGTCCTCCAGCTTCCGCTTCTCGTCGCGAAACACGCTCTCCTTCAGCTCGTCGGACACGGCCGTCCGGAGCAGCAGCGAAAGCTTCGCGAACACGCTTTCGATCTGCGCCACGAACTGTTCCCGAGGATTCGGGGGAATGAAGAAAATGTTGATCAGCGATGCCGTTCCGATCCCGATCAATATTTGCAAAAAGCGGTTCAACGCAAACTGCCATTGGCCGGATGCTTCCATGACCGCAATGACCGTGACAAGCGTCAGCCCGACGGTCTCCTCCATTTTCAGCTTTAAGCAAATCATGATGACCAGCACGCACATAAGCCCGATTGCGAACGGGTCTTTCGATAAATACATACCTGCCCCAAGCGCGAGCACCGCGCCCAGCGTATTCGTCTGCAGCTGCTCAAGAAAGTGGCGCCAGGAACGATAAATCGTCGGCTGCATCGCAAAAATGGCTGCCACCGCGGCAATAACCGGCGAAGAGATGTGCAAAAACGAACTGATGTATAAGGAAACGGTTACTGCAATCCCGGTTTTCAGCATACGCGCGCCGAACGTCACGATGATCCCTCCTTGTGAGCTAATGAACCGTCAGTCGAATCCGGAAGCGATCGTCGCCTCATCTGCGGCGTACCGGACCAGCTCTTCCCCAAGTGACGAGGCTATTATCCCGGCTTCAAGCGCGCAATCGCAGGCGCTGCAGCGGAACGTTCCGCCGCCGGACACGACGATGTATGAGGTCGTAGTCGAGAGCAGCTGCGGCCTGACTTGATGGCCGGCCGACGGCTCCAGCGTGCCCGCGGGAGAACGCGGACTGTTCCCCTTTGGCCGGACCCGGTCAGCAGCGAATCGTATTCGATACGTGCGGCAAGCGGGGCGGCTCTCGGTTGCGGCTGCGCTCGAAACTACATCTGTCTCTAGCGATTATACCGGGCTTAAGCCGCTCTAGCAACCGTCAAATCGGCGGCAGCGGCCTGTATCCGCCCTATCCGGATCCTATCCCAATCTATATCGAAAAGGAGGTTCTCCAGATGCGCTTCGGGCACATGCCGACGCCGCGCTGAAGCCATTAAAGGCTTGCCCGGCGGGCCGCCATTAACGTCGGCTGAAACCCGGCCTGCCCGCCGCGTACAGCATCGCAAAGCTGATCGCGATCATGGCGAAACACCAGAGCCAGGCCAAGCCCAGGTTGCCGGCATCGACCGCGAAGTAAATGGCGGTCGGTACGGTTTGCGTGCGGCCCGGGATATTGCCCGCCAGCATGAGCGTCGCGCCGAACTCCCCGAGCCCGCGCGCAAAGCCGAGCACATAACCGGACACGAGCGAACGCCACGCTAAAGGAAGCGTAATAAACCGCAGCACCTGCCGCTCGCTCGCCCCCATCGAACGGGCGGCATCCTGCAGATCGGCGTCGGCCGACTGAAAACCGACCTTCAACGTCTGGTACACGAGCGGGAAGGCGACGACGACGGCGGCGATGACGGCCGCTCCCCAGCTGAACACGATGGACTGTCCGAAGACGTTCTCGAACAGCCGACCGACCGGACTCTGCCGACCGAACACGACGAGCAGTACGAACCCTACGACGGTCGGGGGGAGCACCAGCGGCAGCATGATGAACGTCTCCACGATCGTCCTGCCCCGGAATTTCGCCAGACTCATGCGCCATGCGACCCAAGCGGCCGCGACGAAAACGACGGCGCTGGCGATTAGCGAAACCTTCAGCGACAAGGCCACCGGCTCAAGGAAGGCAGCCCCATTCATCCTGCTCATCGTTATCGTCCCGGCAGGCGGAAGCCGTATTTGACGAAGACAGACGAAGCCGCTTCAGACTGCAAATACGTGTACAGCCGCTTCGCTTCCTCCGGATGCTTCGACGCTTTCACCAAACCGATCGGATATTCGATCGCGCTATAGCTTTTCGGGTCGATCGTGAACGCCACCTTCGCCTTCGTGGACGCCAGCGCATCGGTTTTATAAACGATTCCGGCCTCCGTGTTGCCCGTCTCCACGTAACTCAGCACTTGCCGGACATCCTTGGCATATACGATCTTCGCCTGAACCGCATCCCACAGCTTCTGATATGTAAGTGCTTCCTTTGCGTAGGCGCCGGCCGGTACCGATTCCGGTTGACCGACCGCAAGCTTTTTCACTGCAGGCTCGGCCAGCTGTTCGAGCGAGGCGAGCGATACGCCGCCGTCCGCCGGAACGACGACGACGAGCTCATTGGTCAGCAGATTCGATTGCCACTTGCCATCGATAAGCCCCTTCTCGAGAAGAGCTGCCATTTGCTTATTCCCGGCGGAAATAAACACGTCGCTCGGCGCCCCCTGCTCGATTTGCTGCTGCAGCGTGCCCGACGCTCCCAAATTAAAAGTCAGCTTGATGTCGGGATTATGGAGCTCAAAGTCGGCTTGAACCTCCTTCAAGCTGTCCGTTAAGCTCGCGGCCGCCGATACGACCAGCTCTACCTGAGGAGCAGGCTTCCCGGCCGTACACCCCGTCATCGTCGCAACCCCAAACAGAATCAAACAAATGAATATCCTTCGCATTAACCCGGTCATCCCCTTCGCGCCCCCATTCTTTTTACTTTCATGTCTCGAATTGTAGCACAACCTAAGTTCTATTTAAATATATTTAGTTATAATTAGTTATGTTTAATTATAATCAACGCGAACATCCCTTCGGCCATCGCTGGAGGGATGTTCTTATTTTCGGTATAATAGCCTTAAGGCGGTGAAGCTGTTGTCCCACGAACTTTCGTATACAACCGAAGACATTGCAAAAATTTTAAAAATATCCAAGCTCACGGTGTACGATCTGATCAAAAAAGGCGAATTGCCCGCGTACCGGGTAGGCCGCCAAATGCGCGTCGACGCCGACGACTTGGAACGATATAAGGCCAGAGCGAAGGGCGGGAACCTGCGTCCGGCCGTCCCTCAGCCCGAGACCGTGCGTCTGGACACGATCCGCGAGACGGCGGGCGTCAGGCCGCTTGTCATTACCGGACAAGACGTGAGCCTCGACATCTTGACGAAGCATATCGAGAAGCGGACGAAATCGTACCGGCCGCTGCGTTCCCATGTCGGAAGCCTGGACAGTCTCATCGCGATGTATCAAGGCCAAGCCGACATCGTCAGCACCCACCTGCTGGATGGAGATACGGGCACGTACAACGTCCCTTATGTCCGCAAGCTGCTGACCGGCCATGCCTACGTCGTCCTCAACCTTGTCGTGCGGGGGGCAGGTTTATATGTGCGCCGCGGTAATCCGAAGCAGATCTTGGGTTGGGCCGATCTCGCGAGAGACGACATCCGGATCGTGAACCGGGAAAAGGGTGCGGGAGCGCGCGTGCTGCTCGACGAGCAGCTGCGGCTGCATGCCCTCTCTTCCCGTGATGTGAACGGTTACGACGACGAGGAGTCGAACCATCTGGGCGTGGCCGGCAAAGTGGCGAGCGGGGAAGCCGACGCCGGTGTCGGCATCGAGCGGGCGGCGTCGATGGTGGGCGTCGATTTCATTCCGCTTATTCAGGAGCGGTACGATCTGGTCATGCTGAAACATCCGCACAATGAGGAATGGATCGGGCTGATCACGGAAATTGTCCGTTCGGATGCTTTCAAGAAAGAGCTTCGTTCGATCCAGGGGTACGATCTTACGCATACGGGGACGGTCATGTATGAGTGTTGACCGCTGCAATATGTCGAAACGAACATCAAGTCGAGGTGAACACGTGGATCAAGAGCTGAACCAAGAGCCAACGGAACCGTATACAGATGCGGAGCTCCCGTCTCATAAACGATGCGCGCACTGTCAGGAAATGAAGCCGCTTACCGACTTTTTGCGGCGAACCGGCAGACGTTCCGGCAAATCGTCCCGCCGCGGCGCATGCCGCGCTTGCCGGATGGAACGCAAGCCGCAAAGCGGCGAAACGCCGGGCCAAGAAGCGAGGGCCCGAAAGCGGCCCCGCTCACGCAAGCGGGCCGCCGCCCGGCCAGCGGCTGAGGAGGCGCTTGTTCTTACGCCGAAGCGGCGGATCAGCCGGCCGCTGCCTATCCCGCCGCCAAGGCCCAAAGGACCGGACGTGTCTGTGCTGCGGGTCAACCGCGAAGGCTTCGTCTGGATGCGGGGCCGCACGGACAAAGGCCGCCGCTGGCAGCAGGAAACGGATCTTGAAACGGCGGTAACGCTTGTGCGGGAGTTTGCAGCCGTCGTCGTCAACCGGCACACGATTCGTCGCGTGTATACCAATAGAATGTTCCGCCTTTACATTTTGACGCGCGACCACTACACCTGCCACTTCTGCGGCGAATACGGCGATACGATCGATCATCTGCTCCCCCGTGCCAAAGGCGGCCACACGACGCCCGTCAACTGCGTCTGCGCCTGTCACATCTGCAATCAGGAGAAGGCGGATCGCAGCCTGGATGAGTTTATCGTATCCGAAGATTAGCCATGCCAAAGACCGCCCGGATTCCTTCCATCCCGGACGGTCTTTTCTGCTTGCTAGCGGCGCCGCTCGCCGGTTGCCGACCAGCTTACGCCCCGCTCTTTCTCTTCATCAGGGTCCAAGCCCCCGCGACGATCAACACGATGCCAACGATCGGTCCATTGACCATCCATTGACCGAGGAGAGAACCGACGGCGAATACGGCAAAAAACAGGACCGACAGCACCATCAAAATGTTGATCGGAATCAGCAGCCACTTGTTTCGGCCGCCGAGCCAATAAAACTCGAACAGCCCGATCGCAACCGCTAAAATAAACCCGGGCCACATCGTCCCCCAGCTATCGAACAGCATGGAGATTTGGCACACGATCCCCGCCGTAAACAAAATGCCCCCGGGAATCAAGAGGCCCGCTCCCCGCGGCGCCGTCATCGAGAAATACAGCCAGTGGAAAAACAATCCTAGCGGAATGACGAATAAGCTCGGCCAGAAATAACCGAAAATGTCGCCTGCTCCGAACGTTGCCCCGCGGTTTAGAAACAAGCTGGCTCCCAGCAGAATGAAAACGGCTCCGATGATCGTCCGTTTGTTCATGAGTAGACACTCCTTTATCGCTCCAAGTTCATTACAACCAACTTACCATATCCCGGAACTTGGCGTCCCCCTGCTTGGGTAAGGAAGCCGACTGGACTTTAGTCCAGTATTTGCCGTCTTCTTTGTCGTGCGTATATTACTGCAAATAGATCAAATAAACCGCTACGATACCGCCGTCCGCCAAAGCGTGACTGATGAAGCCTCCGAGCAGCGACCGCTGCTTTCGATACATCCAGCCCCATAATAGACCGGCCATGAACACCAGAAGAACGGCCAGCACATCGCAAGGCCATTCGAACATCGGGACTAACCACAGCAAATGGTACAGGCTGTAGAAAATCGAGGTGAGACCGATCGCCAATCCGGCATGCAGCTGTTTTTCCAGCTTCCGGTACATGTAGCATCTCCAGTAGATTTCTTCCAGGAGCGGATTGACGACGACCAGAATGACGATGTACCAGACCGCGTGCCTGGAGAAGCCCCATGCCTGCAGCAGCGATTTCAGTTCCGTCACATCAAAGAGAAGAGGCCGCATCAAGGCCACCGTCATCGGGATGACAACCAGTAAGACGATGCCCAAGATAAGCCCGTATTTCAGATTCTTCTTATGGACCCGGAATCCGAGCTGCTTCAAGTTTTCGGATAACGTACTCTTTTTCTGAAGCAGGCCGTCCGCCAGCGGAATCAGCAGCAGCCACCCGTAAAATAAGGCAAACGTGTAAAGCATGCTGTTCAGTCCTTGCAGCCCTAACAAAATCATCGCCGTCGGCCCGATCATCAGCACAAAGAGACGCATCATCCTTCAACTCCATCCCGTCGTCCTTTTGCGCTTATTGTAACCAATTCCAGCCAGATCCAACAGGACGAACTTCGGCCGGCATCTCCCCGACCCATTTAGAGCCGCGGATAAAACAACCACTTGAGAAGCAAATACATGCACAGCACGTTGAGAATAAAAATGAAGGGAATGCCTACGGTAAACGATTCATGCTTCGTTTTGTGGCGCCACACCTGCATAGCGATCCAGACGCCCGCCGCCCCGCCAAGGAAGGCCCATAGAAACAGCCGTTTTTCCGGCACCCTCCGGCTCTTCCTCTTCGCTTTCATTTTATCGGCTCCCATGACGATAAACCCGATCACATTCACGATCAGCCCATAGATCAGGACCACGTACATTAGCTCCACCGCCTGTTTCCGCTGCCGCCTGCTCTGACAGCGTTTATCTGTTCCGCCCGGCCGGATCGGTTAATCCCGGCTGCGTTCCGAATCCAACATTCGACATTTTTCCGCCAAATTCCTGCTTTCGCATTTCGTTTGCAAAGCCTAAGCGGTACGCCGCAAGCGAGCATACGATAGAGCAAGTCCATGCAGAAAGAAGAAATCCGCCATGTGACCGTCTTGTTGGATCGGCCGGATCGGGCCTTAATTTTAGTAAGCGGGGGTGAGGGATCATGATCAAGCTGGAGCACATCCTGAAAGTGCTTGCCGACGATAAAGACATGAAGAAGATGTTCAACGATATGAGCAAGCTGGAAAAGGACATCGATAAGCTCTTCAAAAGCATGGAAAACTTACAGAAGTCGAATAAGCTATGAACCAGCCGCAACTCGCGCAAGGCCATTCCCAGAGCGGAATCTCCGCCCTGAGAATGGCCTTGCGCCGGTTTACCCGGCGCCTTCGCCGTTACAGCTTCCGGGAAGTCAGTTTCGCTTGCGTATATAACAAGAGGTAATCGTGCCCTCCCGCCTTCGAATCGGTGCCGGACATATTAAAGCCTCCGAACGGGTGAACGCCGACCAACGCTCCGGTACACTTCCGGTTCACATACATATTGCCGCAATGCATCTCTTCGAGCGCATACGCGATTCGAGCTTCATCCTGCGAGAAATACGACCCGGTCAAGCCGAATTCCGTATCGTTGTACAGCGCAATCGCTTCTTTGTAATCTTTAGCTTTGGCGATGGCCAGCACCGGCCCGAAAATTTCCTCCTGCATAATGCGCGCTCTACCGTCCACATCGGTAAAAACGGTAGGTTCAATGTAATACCCGTTGCCTTGCGCTTTCCCTCCGCCAACGAGCAGCCGTCCTTCCGTCTTTCCGATTTCAATGTACGCCAAAATTTTATCGTAAGCCTGTTGATCGGATACCGGTCCCAACGGATAGTTCAGCTCCGGCAAGCCGACCGTCAGTTTCTCCGTTTGCTCCTTGACCAGCTGCACGATACGGTCGTACACCGACGCCACGGCAATAACCCGTGAGCCGGCCGAACACTTCTGCCCTTGGAATCCGAAGGCCGAAGCTACGATGGCCTTGGCGGCTTCTTCCAGATCCGCCGTTTCATCGACGACGATGCCGTCTTTACCGCCCATTTCCGCGATCACGCGCTTCATCCAAATTTGTCCTTCGTTCGTCTGGGCGGCCAATCGGTTGATCCGAAGTCCGATTTCCTTGGAGCCCGTGAAGCTGATAAACCGCGTCTTCGGATGCGACGTCAAGTAATCGCCGACTTCCGCCCCGCTTCCGGGAATAAAGTTGATGACGCCGTCCGGCAGCCCGACCTCTTCCATCAGCTCCACAAACTTGTGGGCGATGACCGGCGTGACGGATGCCGGCTTCAACAGCACCGTATTGCCGCTGACAACCGCGGCGGCGGTAATGCCTACGCAGATCGCCAGCGGGAAGTTCCAAGGCGGAATGACGATCCCGACGCCAAGCGGGATGTAGGTCAAGCGGTTTTCTTCCCCTGGGAGCTTCGTTAAAGGCCGGTGTGTATGCGTCTCGCTGAGACGGATCATCTCCCTGCCGTAATATTCCATAAAATCGATCGCCTCGGCCGTATCCGCATCGGCTTCGGCCCAGTTTTTCCCGGCTTCGTACACCATCAGCGCGGAAAACTCATGCTTGCGCTCGCGCATCAGCTTCGCCGCCCGGAATAAATAACAGGCCCGGTCGACCGCCGTTGTTTTTTTCCACGTTTCGAACGTGTTCAAGGCCGCGTTCATCGCTTTCTCCGCCAAGTCTTGAGTCGCCTTGCTCACGTGTCCGATCACTTGATCCACATTCCCGGGATTAACGGAAACGATCTTCTGCTCCGTCATTACCTTCTCCGATCCGATCCGGAGCGGATAATCCCGCCCAAGCTCCGCTTTCACTTTAAGAAGCGCCGCTTCCATCGCCTGTTTGTTTTCAGGCCGCGAGAAATCGGTAAACGGTTCGTTTTGAAAGGGGGTTACGGTATATTCGGTCATCGGGCAGTCTCCTTTATGGTTCAGGTTTGGCCGCTAGGTCCAGACGCAGAATTTCGAAGCTTCGACCGCCACGATCGACGAATCGGGCTCCATGATACAGCTATATTCAACAAACCCCCACTCCATGAATGGGAGACCATGCTGCATACGATAAACCGGATCGGGCGGCAGTTCCTGCTCTTCAAGCTCCGTATGAAGCAGCGGCGAAACGCCGGATTCGAACGTACGGTCATTTGATGATATAATCGATCATTATACGAAGCTGAGGTGATCTTAAGTGACTTACGATTTTGACCGCCGTATCGATCGGCGGCATACGCGCTCTTACAAATGGGATCAAAACGATAAACTCTTCGGGGATTCCGACGTTCTTTCCCTATGGGTTGCCGATATGGATTTCTTAAGCCCTCCCGCCGTTCAGGCGGTCTTGGAGAAACGGGCCGCCCTGGGCGTATACGGCTATGCCATTCGGAGCAACAGCTACTTCGATGCCATCGTAAATTGGTTCGAGCGGCGTCACGGCTGGTCGATCGATCCGAAATGGATCTCGGATTCCCCCAGCATCGTCACGACGCTAAGCTTAGCGGTCGAGCTGTTCAGCGAGCCGGGCAGCCAGGTCGTCCTGCAGTCGCCGGTCTATTATCCGTTCTATGACGTTATCCAAGGCAACGGCCGCATCGTAGCCAAAAACCCGCTCGTGCTCCGCAACGGCCGTTACGAGATGGATTACGATCATTTGGAATCGTTGTTCCAGGGGGGCGCGAAGCTGCTGCTCTTATGCAGCCCGCATAATCCGGGAGGCCGCGTATGGGAGCGCGAGGAGCTGCTCCGGCTCGGCGACTTATGCCTGAAGCATGGAGTCACCGTCATTTCCGACGAGATTCACTGCGATTTGGCATTGTCCGGTCACAAGCACATCCCGTTCGCTTCCCTGTCACCCGAGCTCGCGGACATCACGCTTACCGGCTTGGCCGCGACCAAAACGTTTAATTTGCCGGGGCTTCAAACGTCCTATATCGTGGCTTCCAACCCGTCCATGAAGCGAAAGTTCGATCATCGGATCAAAACGCTCAGTCTGCATATGGCCCATCATTTTGCCCAGGACGCGGTGGAAGCTGCTTATAACGAAGGGGAAGCTTGGCTGGATGAAATGCTTGCTTATGTAGAGGGGAATTTATCCTATACGCTCGCCTATTTCAAGGAGCATTTGCCGGAAGCGAAGCCGCTGCGGCCGGACGGCACCTACTTGCTGTGGATCGACTGCCGCGATTTGGGCTTAACCGTCAGCGAGCTGAAAGCCCTAATGTTTAAACAAGCCAAAGTAGCCTTTAGCGAAGGTTCGGTGTTCGGAACGGAAGGCGAAGGCTGGCTTCGCATCAACCTGGCTTGTCCCCGTTCCATCGTGGAGCAGGCGCTGCGTCAGTTCGTCCAAGCGGCTCGAAACCGTTAAGGAAACAGAAAAAAGACCGTCCCCGCACGGTCTTTTTTCTGTTTAGGCTGCAGTAGTCGTATCCCGGCAAGCTCCTGCTGATTTTAGGGTTCGAGCGGAACCGTGATTTCCAGCTCCTTCAAGTATCCTGGCGGGGTCAGTTCACGGGTGACGAAGGTCAGCTGTTCTTTTTCAGTGAATGCCGGGAATTCCTTGACAAACCTATAATGTACCGGATCCACGGTGATGGAAGGCTTTTGCAGCTGAAGGTACTTGTTCCCGCCGCTGTCTTCGATCCATAATGGATTTGCCTGCTCCTGAGGAATAAGCCCTTCCGTTCTATAGTGAACAAGCGTTTTATCGGGTAAGCGTTCCACCTGGGTGATCAATAGATGACCGGCTTCTCCCTGCGATAACGATATCGGCTTTTCTTCTGTGGGCATCTGGTCTAAAGGCGCCTTCGATTCTGTTAAAGGTCCTTGGAATGGAAGATCAACGAAAGGGCGGATCGTAATGGTTTTGGGCAATGGGCTGACGGGCCCGTAACGCTGTGAGAAGGTTGATATGGATATTGGGCCGTCCGTTTGTCCCCTGCCGCTTCCACTGCGCCTTTGCAATTGCGTGCCTTTATCGTCGAACAGATCGTACTGGATAAACCGGCCGGCATCAGCAGGTTGCTTCACCTCTACGTCAAGCTCTGTTGAGCCAGGTGTGAAGAGAACCTTCTTCACCGTTAGTGTGATATCCCCATACGATTTAGTGATCATTGGCAGGACCACTTTATTGGTCGAGGCCATCTTTGTTACAGGTATCGAAAAGCTCCACCGCCCTTTCGTGCTTCCTATTTGGCTGATATCCATCTGCAGTTTAAAGTGATTGGGCAAATCCTCTGCCGGCATCAAGTCGATGACCCCTGCATAAGTATGCTCATCGACCGGACTTCCGGTACCGCTAAGGGCGGGCTCCAACAACTCCGAGATGACGCCGACCGACATATCCTCCAAATAATGCAGCTTCACGATGAGCCGCAGTGTATCCTCCAGACGGTTTACCGCCTCCCACAAATCCACCTTGCCATATTCCGCAGATTCGGCATGCTCTTCAGGCAGAACGGCAACCGGTATCGTTCTTTTGCGCTGGCGCAGGAATTGGTTGCACTCGTTAATCAAGATTCTCATAAACCAGGTTTTGAAAAAATGCGGTTTTTTTAGCTGGGCTATTGATTTATAGGCCTTCAAAATGGTTTCCTGAATGGCATCCGCGCAGTCTTCATCGCTTCGCACAATGGATCGGGCGACTCGATACATAGGAAGCTCCAAAGCCTTCACCAACCGGGAGAATGCTTCCTTGTTCCCTTTTTGGGCCAGTAGGACGTCTATTTCTGTTATCACATGGAACTGCCTCCTTTTGTTGTCTAAGCATTAGATGCCCCAGCTCTTCGAACGGTTCACGCAGCCCATTTTTTTGATTACGCCCCACATTCATTTTACCTGCACCGGTGCGGCGCTTTCCGCAAAAAATCGCCCATCGGCTTGCCTTGAAGGCAAGCCGATGGGCGATCTCCTTAAGATCCGAACGGTTGAAACGCATTCAAATCCCGATAAAATTCAGCAAATTGCTTAAGGTCTAATTGCTGCTGACCGTCTGAAAGGCTAATGGACGGATCGGGATGCACTTCGACCAAGAGGCCATCCGCACCGGCAGCAAGCGCGGCTTTGGCGCACGGCAATACAATATCTTTACGGCCGGTCGAATGACTTAAATCAACCAGGACCGGCAAGTGGCTTTCCTTCTTGAGTATAGGTACCGCCGAAATGTCCAGCGTGTTCCGGGTCCATTTCTCATACGTTCGTATGCCCCGCTCCATAAGTATGACCTGAGCATTGCCGCGGGAGACGATATATTCCGCGGACAGAAGAAGCTCCTCCAGCGTTGCCGAATTACCTCTTTTCAGCAGCACCGGGATGCCCGAGTCGCCAACGGCCTTTAATAAAGAAAAGTTCTGCATATTTTTCGCGCCAATTTCTACCATATCGATATATTGTCCAGCCAGCTCCAGCTCTGACGAATCCATGATTTCGCTGACTGTAATCATCCCGAATTGCCCGCCGACTTTATGTAAAATCTCGAGACCTTCCTTGCCGAGCCCTTGAAAATCGTAAGGAGAAGTTCTCGACTTGTAAGCCCCGCCCCGCAATATCGTAACGCCTTGCGCTTTAAGTGAGGCCGCCACTTCGTACATTTGACCATAGCTTTCCACCGTGCAGGGGCCGGCTACAAGGACTTTGTCGGGTCCGCCAATTCCAACCCCTTTAATGTGAATGACCGTATCCTCGTGTTTTCGCTTTCGGGTCACGAGCAGATGCTTCTTATGCTCCTCTTCCAACAGCTCCAGGGATGCTTTGAAAATTTGTTTAAATAAATGCCTGACTGTTGCATCGTCGAAGGGGCCTTTATTTTTCTGGACTAAATTTTCCAGCATCCTGCTTTCGCGAACCGGATCGAATCGGGGGATGCCTTGCTTTTGCTTTTCAATGCCTATTTTCTCGACAATTTCAGCCCGGTTGGATATCAATTCGAGAATTTGAACGTTGATTTCGTCCAACTTATTTCTAAGGGCTTCCAAATCTGAAGTACTCATGCTATACAGCTCCTTTTTTGACTGAAACTCCCAAGTATCTGGTTCATATATCGATTGATCCTATTATAAAACACCTTTATAATGGAAAGTAACCCGTGCTTCCGCACTTTAAAACTTAAAAGCAGAAGAGAGTGTTGAGCGTGTACAACAACCCCGATATCCCTTTACGGGAAAAAAATATAATCTTAATCGGTTTTATGGGTGTGGGCAAGACGACCATAGGTCATCTTCTCGCCAAAAAACTGTATAGAGATTTTATCGATGTCGATTATGAAATTGAGCAGCAGTACAAGATGCCTATCACGCAAATTTTCAAATCTTTCGGCGAAACGAAATTCCGCCAAATGGAAAAGGAATATATTACCAATTTATGCACAAATTCCCGGTTGAAAATTATTTCTCTTGGGGGAGGCGCATTTATGCAGGAAGAAATCAGAAACATCTGCTTGTCCACGTCCATCGTCTTTTTCCTTGATCTTACCTGGGAGACCTGGAAAGACAGGCTGCAGCTCATTGTAGACAGCCGACCTGTCTTACAGAACAAATCTTTGGAAGAGATTGAAAATTTATTTTACACCCGGCAAAACCTATACGCATTAAATCATTCAAGCGTTAACACCGACCACCTGGACCCGGAAGAGGCCGCCGATTACATTATTAACACGCTGAAGCTGGGTTGGGAGATTTACTCGTAGTTACGTCGTAAAGCTGCCTCGCCATGCACCATGCGGCCTGTCCGGGGCAGACCGCATCGTATTCTTTCGTCACTCTGATGATGAAAACAATTGATAGCAAACGGTTACATAAACAAATTAAATCGATAAAAATAACTAGAAAAATTATATCCTTTGCAAGCAAGCGGCGTCAATACGAAATAAAACAAGCCTCCAAATTCCACGATTTAAGCGGGCTCGGAGGCTTGTTTTTCGCTTCCTCAAAGACAAGAATTATTTCGATACTTTAATCCGTTCTTCCAAAGGCTTGAATTCCTTCTCTCCGGCCGGGGCCGTCGGTTTCCCGAATGGCATCTGGGCGATGAGCTTCCAGGATTGCGGAATGATCCAGGACGTCTTCACTTTTTCATCGATCAGAGGATTGTAGTGCTGTACACTAGCACCCAGTCCTTCGTTCTCAAGCGCAGTCCATATGACAAATTGAAGCATGCCGTTCGATTGCTGCGACCAACTGGGGAAATGTTCCGAATAGCTTGGAAAGCTCGCCTGCAGCCCTTCAATCACAGTCATATCTTCGAAGTAGAGTACGGTGCCGTGCCCGCTTCTAAAGCCGTTTATGCGTTGTTCGGTCGATGCGAATTGATCCGCTTGCACAATACCGCGCAAAATTTCCTTCGTCAAATCCCATAACTTATGATGCTGTTCTCCCAGCAATACAAGCACTCTCGCGCTTTGCGAGTTAAAGGCGGACGGCGTATATTTTACCGCTTCCCGAATGATTTCAACAATGCGCTCATCCGAAATCGGCGATTCCTGGCTAATCCCATAAATCGTGCGTCTTTCCCGTACTGCTGTTAAAAAATCTTTTCCTGTTCCTACCGCTTCTGCCATGTATCTGTCCTCCGGATGTGATGTCGTACTCCGTTATTTTGATCTTAGTCGTCGCCTGCTATACAAACGCCTCAAAAAAAGGCGTATTTATGGTAAATACATCTAAATTGTTCGAAAGTTATAATTTATTGTTGTATTGCTGGATGATTCTTGAATTCACTCTTGATTCTACTATAATTGTGATAGTTAAAAGGTAAACCTAGGGGGATAAAACCTAATGATAGGAGTTCCCGAAATTCTAGAAGACCCGAAATTTATTGCAGCGTATGAGATCAAGGGGGAGCCTTCATGGAGTAAAACGTTGAATGAAAAAAAACAGAGTACCGATATTTTTTTCGTACAAGACGGCAGTGGGCAGTGTGTGATAGGCGAAATGATTTTCACTGTTGCGAGAGGAGATATCGTTATTTTTCCAACTTTAAGTTCCTATGAAATTATTTCATCCGTCCAGACACCGATCTCAGGAATCGTAATTTCCATCTCGAATGTGCAAATATCAGGAATGCCCAAAGGTTATTTAACCTCCCCGGACCAGTGCCCTGTCATTCCAACGGATAAAGACTACAGCTCAACCAGTCGATATTTTTCCGAAATTTATAGCGAATATCAGCATCCCACGTACGGCTCAAACGAAATGATCGAATCTTTAACGAGAACCATCCTTATTGTAACGATTCGAAAGCTTTATCTGGTTAAACCGAAGATTTCCCCTTCTATCACTCATGAAGTCAAGAAATACATCGAAGAATACTATTATCAAGACCTGACCTTGAGTGATCTGGCCGCAATCGTTTATGTAAGCCCTTACCATTTGGCGCATATTTATAAAGAAGAAATGGGCACCCCTCCTATCCAATATTTAATTCAATGCAGGATCGACGAAGCGAAACGACTCCTGAAGTACACCAATTTAACCATTCGTGAAATCGCTCTCAAAGTAGGATACCCTAATGGGATATACTTTAATTTGCTGTTTAAAAAATTGACCGGTATACCTCCGGGCAAATTCAGAAAAATATTTAGCGAATAAGGAATGGCCTTAATGAATGCCTTCCAGATTCGCAGGCCCGTGACCTGCAGCTCTCATCCAGAACGAAGCAGGTCACTGACCGAAGTTTAGGATGAAAGACAGGTTCCGGCTCCGCTGTCCAGTAAAACGGTGACATCGGGAGCTCCCGCCTCGTCTAATTCCTGATTGGATTTGAACGTGAAAATATTCATCGGAAAACCTGCCCCTTCTTCCCTCATGGGTTCGTTGAAAGCATATAACCGCTCCCTATGAGGAAGCGGTTATATGGTGGATCCTTATCGATTAGGCAAGTTTCTCCAAGCGGCAAGACGATCCTTCGTTCCCTCAATGACCGGCCGCATATACTCGATAGCTTGCCGGGTGATGCCGTCAGGATTGCGATCCCGCCGGGGGAAGCCGATCTCCATGGACAACCATCCGTCATAACCAATCAATGCAAGTTCATCGACGGCGCCTCTGAAGTCGGTATGTGTGCCGGGCGCGTCACGGTTCACATCGGAAATATGAACATAGATCAGACGGTCGCCCGCTTCGTTAAATTGTTCCCTTACATCATCCCCTCTATAGAAGACGTGAATCGTATCCAGCATAACACCGGCAACATCGGCGCCAGCTCCCGCCTCTTCCATTAATTTCAGGGAATCGCCCGCATGCTCGATGACATCCGACACTTCCGAAGTAGGTTCAATCGCCAGCTTAACGCCTAGCGGACGCGCAACCTCCGCACATTTGTGAAGAGCTTCAACCGCATAATTCCAAGCTTCCTGACGAGGTTGTTTGTAGCGCTTCCAACCCGGCAGCCAAATCACCCGCTCACATTCAAGATCATGCGCCAGCTGAAGACACTCGGAAATATATTGGAAGTTGGCATCGCGCTCCTCTTGATCGGGCGAAGCCGGATTATAACCGGGACCGCCGCCCAATGCCGGGCATAATGCCGATACTTCCATCCCGCGACTCTTTACATGCTTCAGCATTTCTTTTCTGCGGGCGGAATTCGTATGCGCCGGGAAACCGTGCGGGGCTGCGGCGCCGATTTCAATGCCGTCATATCCCATTTCTGCAAGCGTATCGACCGTATCCTCGAGCGAACGGCATGGCAGCCAACCGAAAGCAGATCCGTACAACCAACTGTTAAAAGATAATTTCATTGTAAAACTCCTCCTTTAAGAATATGGGTATTGTAAAATTGGTTAAAATCGATTTTTTCTCCACCGCGTTTTGTCGATTCGACGGCGGCTAATACGAGTCCCAAGCTGCGCAGATTGTCTTTTCCGTGGGTTTCCGGAAGCTTATTCGCCTTGACGGCTGTAACAAATTCCTTGACCGTGCCTAGTCGCTCCTCTTCTTCAACAGGGTCGAGCGTCACTTCCAGAATATCGTCGGACATTTCAAGCGTTCTCGCCTTGAAGACGGTTTCTCCAATGATATTGCCATGCGGGTAAAGCAGCACACGATTTTCATCCCATAGAATAGAAGCGTGTGTGCCGTGAATTTCCCAGGCTCCGTCCCAAGTCGTGTGCGGACGGCGCGAAACCCAAGATCCCGTATACGAAATCATCGTGCCGTCGTTTGTTTCAAACTCGACGAAAGCGGAGGCGTTGCCTTTGTACCAGGTCCAGCTCGGGTTATAGCTTCGCGCACGCACCCAATCGGGTTCTACTCCAAAAATACCGCGAATGTAATCAAAATGGTGAATGGCCATATCCACAATCAACGGTTCCTCCATTTCAGTGCGGAAGCCTGTAAATGGGGGGGCTTTTCGGAAACGCCCGTAAATGGTCTCAATTTTCCCTACCGCACCCTCTTCGATAAGGCGCTTTACCGTCCGGGGGCCTCTTCTGAAACGAAAGCTTTGCGTCACCATGATATAACGGCCTGCTTGCTCCGCTTTTTCCACGATCCTGTTCGAGGACGACAGCGTTGGCGCAAACGGCTTTTCAATCATACAATGCAGACCTGCTTCAAGAGCTTCAAGGGCGACAGCTTCATGGGCTTCGGGCGGGACAACGATAAGCGCGGCATCAGCCTCGACATTGCTCAGAGCTTCCGCTAACGAGGTGAATCTTCGATCATGCGGGAGACCCACCGAGTCGCCTACCGTGTTCAATGTCTGTTCATTCAGATCAACCAGCGCGACAAGCTCCGTCCATGGGGAATTGGCAATGACGCCTGACCATCCGTTACCCCAAAAGCCTAAACCAATTTGAATGACACGCATTCCATTCTTGCTCCTTTCTGTTGGTTGAATATTATTTCTTGTTGGATGTTATTTCTTCGACTTCTGAGCCATGATGTTGCCCCACAGATTAGGATCATCGACATTGTTCTTATCTATAATAGAAGGAGGAATCATCGTATCGCGTTCGAACTTGGTTTCACCGCTGAAATACTTGGCTACCCTTTCCATGCCTTCCGACCCCATGGCCTTCGCGTCTTGATTCAAAGAAGCGTCTTGAACGCCTTCCCGAATGCGCTGTAGTCCCGTAGGCGTACCGTCGACTCCGATCATGACAATATGTCCGTTTTCTCCGACCTTCTTATCCCTGCCTAATTTCTTAAGAGCGGAAACGACACCCCGCAGCATCTCGTCGTTGGCTGAGAAAGTAGCGACAATGTCCTTATGGGCGGTGAAGGCATCAAGCGTATTGGAGAATGCTTTATCGGCAACCCATTCGTTATTTAAAGTGACCACTTTCAAATTCGGATATTTCTCCATTTGGTCATTAAAGCCGGAGCTTCTGAGGTCCGCCCCCGTCGCACCTACCAGACCGCGTTGTTCGAGCACGGTTCCTCTCGCGTCCCCTACCGCTTTGGCGATATAATCGGCTGCCATGACGCCGGCTTTGTAATTGTCATACCCCACCCAAGTCAAGTAGTCTCCGCCAAGAATTTTGGATTCCACGCCGAAAACCGGTATGTTTTTCTTCCTCGCCGCATCGATCGAAGGTACGATCAATTCGCCGTCCACGGAACTCAACAAAATGGCGTCCGGCTGGGTCGCGATAATGCTTTGCATTTGCTCCGCTTGTTTGTTGGCGTCAACATTCGCGTCGAATACTTTAACATCCATCCCGTATTTGTCTGCAACCTCTTTCGCCGAGTCGTTCAGCATGACCATGAATTCAAACCCTAGGCCCATTAACGGAAAGGCAACCTTCTTCCCCTTCGGGGATTTTTCTCCGGCAGTGCCGGATTCTCCTTTCGAAGAATCCACGGCCGATGTCGCAGCCGCAGACTGCTGTTTCTGATCGCTGCCCGAACCGCATCCGGAAAGAACCGTTGTCGCCATTAGAATCATGGCCGCCAGACTCCCTACTGTTTTTTTCATGAGTACGTCCTTCCTTTCAAAAGAGTTTTATCTTAATAATGATGCTATAAGCCGGTGACCATCGCTTAAGCACCATTTCATTAAGCGCCTTGCTCCTTGGTTGCTTGCTTTTTATCGGGCAGAACGGAACGATTGGAAGCGTGTTTATGCAATCGGGTCATATTTCTCGTGCTTTTACGCTGCCGGTATATATCAAGCGCTGCCGCCAGGGCAATCACGACGCCGGTGAAAACCTTGTCATAATTCGGAGGGATAGCCAGCAGGACAATGGCGTTTGAAGCAAGCGTCAACAAAATGACTCCCAATAAGGTGCCGATCACATTGCCTTGGCCGCCAAACAAACTCGTACCGCCGATGACGGCTGCTGCGATTACCGTAAGCTCCATGCCCACACCGATAATCGGACTGCCGGATTGCAGACGAGCCGTCATCATGAGGCCGCCGATAACGGCGGAAAGCCCCGAAATCACAAAGGCAATGATAATAATTCGGTCAGCGGGGATACCGGCGAGACGGGAAGCCGTTTTGTTTCCGCCTACCGCATAAATCATTCTTCCGAAGCTCGTCTTCGAGAGCACAAAATAACTGATGAGCGCGACCGCGAGTGCAAAAGGAATAAATACCGGAATCTTGTCGCCGAATAGTTGGGCATTGCCGACCGTCTCGAATATATCCGGCACCGGGATAATATTTTTACCTCCGGAGAACACATACGCTAAACCGCTTGCGAGGCTTAAGCTTGCCAGGGTTACAATGAGCGGAGGCATCTTCAGCTTCGTTACAGCCAAACCGTGGAATATCCCGAAAGCGACTCCGACGAGTAAGGCAATAAGAATACTAAGCCAAACCGGCAGCCCCAATTTGACTGCTAAACCAACTGAAAGCACGGAAGACAGCGCAATCAGAGACCCTACCGACAGGTCAATCCCGCCAACCAGAATAACGAAGGTTTGGCCAATCGCGACAACGGCTAAAATGGTGGATTGGTATAAAATGTTAATGATGTTGGTCCCCGTAAGAAAGGAGCTGGATGCGAAGCTTAATATAATGCCCAGCAGGAGAATGGCGAACAATAGCCCCTGCACCTGCATCCGCCGGAGAGCATCTCCTAATGACCGAATAATGTTCATCTTAAATCGTAACCTCCTCTGTCGTCGCATATTTGATGATTCGTTCCGGCGAAAGCTCCGACCGTTTCAAGTGTCCTGTCAATTTCCCTTCCCGCATCACCAATACCCGATCGCTTAGCAGCAGCACCTCAGGCATTTCGGAAGTCACCAGCAGGACGGCCACCCCGGATTCCGCCAATTCACCGATCAAGCGGTGAATTTCCGCCTTGGCCCCGACATCGACCCCCTTGGTCGGTTCATCTAAAATTAAGATGCTCGGTTTGCGCGCAAGCCATCGTCCAATAATCACTTTTTGTTGATTGCCTCCGGATAGCGTCATAATATTCGATTCGATCGAAGCGGCTTTCACTTTCAAGGCGGCGCTTTGTTCGTTCGATATATCGATTTCATGATTCTTATGAATCATACCGGCAGGCGCGACCAAACCCAGAAGACTTAGCGTAAAATTCTCGCGTACCGTAAGCAATCCGACAAGACCCTGCCCTTTGCGGTCTTCCGGTACAAAACCGACACCGGCCTTGACAGCAGCAGCGGGCGAGTTTCGTTTAATTCGCTTGCGGTTAATCATGACCTCGCCCGAGTCATAAGGATCAATGCCGAATATACACCGGACGAGCTCTGTACGCCCTGCGCCCACCAGTCCGGCAAGCGTTAAAATTTCGCCTTCACGCAAGCTGAATGAAACGTTCTGCAGAACCCCTTGCTTTGACAAGTTGTTAACCGTCAATATTTCTTTGCCCGGCATTCGTTTGACGGGCGGCACTTCAGGAACGTCTGTATTGACCATCATTCGGACCAGGATGTTTTCGTTAATCTCTTTGATTTGTTCCGTTCCGACATAACGGCCGTCTCTAAATACCGTGACCCGATCGCAAATTTCAAAAATTTCTTCCAGCCAGTGCGAGACAAAGATGATGCCGATCCCCTGATTCTTGAGCTCGCGCATGACCTGAAACAGGCGGTCCACTTCCCTTGGCGACAAGGAGGTCGCCGGTTCATCCATAATTAAGACGCGCGCATCTTCCGAGAGAGCCCTGGCAATTTCGATTAATTGCCCTTCGGCGGGTGTTAGCTGATGTCCTAACAAATCCAGATCGAGACCGGGCACAACGCGCGAAACCGCTTCCTCCACTTTCTTCCTGCATGCTTCGTCAGAAACGACTCCATAACGCCCGGGCCACCGTCCTAACATGACGTTATCAATCACGCTCATATGCGGCACCAGATTATGCTCTTGGTGGATGGTGGCAATGCCGGCAGCGTGAGAGGCAGCCGGATCATTCGTGCGGATGCCGGTTCCATTGATCAGGATCTCTCCGCTGTCAGGAGCATGATATCCGGAAATGATTTTGATTAAGGTAGACTTTCCAGCGCCGTTGGCGCCAAGAAGCGCGTGAACTTCGCCTGCCTTTAGCTCAAAATGGACACCATCCAGAGCGACTGCTCCATGAAATCTTTTATGTACGTTATTCGCTTGCAATAAAGTCATGCTGTCACCTCCCGATACCTTTCTTTGTGCTCATTACGCTCCTTATCATTAGACGCTTGCCGCTTGCTGTGAACGCTTTCAGTTTTCTTTGACTTTGGCAGGTTATCGCAATACGCTCTTCAAGAATGTAATCCCTTCCGCTGCTATTGCATCCTGCGAGCTTGCCAGCGGTCTCCATTGGGAAACCGCTCTGGCAATTTCTTTGATGTCCGTCGTGAATGCCTCAATGACGACATAGCCGTCATATTGAATATCTTGCAAGGCCTTCGAAACTTCTTCCCAGGGAATATGGCCTGTTCCCGGAATCCCCCTGTCATTCTCGCAAGAATGGAAATTCAAGATGTGCTTTCCCGCTGCGCGGATCGCATCGCCAATGCTCTTCTCTTCAAGATTCATGTGGAACGTATCCAGCAGAAAGCCGACGTTGCTATGATTCACCCTTTCAAGCAAATTCACACCCTGCTCCACGGTATTGATCAGATCGGTCTCGAAACGGTTTAAAGGTTCGATCGCAAGCTTGACGCCCTTCTCTCCGGCATAATCAGCCGCCGCCTTTAAGTTCTCAACCGTCCACTCCAGCTGCTGCTTTTTTTCCGCCGGTGTGAGCAGCCTTGTTTTTCCGGTAGCGGCGTACATCGGGCCTGAAACTAAGGGCGAGCCCAGCTGTACGGCGAAGTCCACACATGTTCTGATGTAGGCCAGCCCTTCTTCCCGGACATGGCTATCCTCGGAGCTGATGTCCCGATTCGGGCCGAAAGCCCCGCATACGAGTGCTTGGATGCCCCGCGCCTCCATGTACGCACGGGTTTCCGCTGCCGGAATCGTCCGTGGGTCCTCGATGCAAATTTCTAAAATGTCGAAGCCAAACGCCTTCACTTTATCAACCAAATGGAACGTTTCAGGTGAAAAGGGTGATGCCCAAATGAACGTGCTGGCACCGAATTTCATGAGAACCTCCCCAAACCGTAAATTTGTTGTCGATATCTTTAAATCCATCATAACATCTCTACAAATGAAAACAATTCACTAAAATTGAGAACAAATTATAATATATTGTGGAATAAATAATAATAAATAGAAATTCAACACGCAGCAGGGTTAGTTATTCCACTTCGGATTATCTACAATTGCGGCTTCCCCTGCTTGCTCGATCACGATCTTCCTGAACCCTTTGCTTTCAATCGTTCCATAATCATGCCCGGCATCCGCCCGAAACACATAAAACGTGATCAGGGGTTCGGTCCCGGTATTGATGCTTCGATGCGCGTACCTTCCAGGTACGTACACCGCTTTCCCCGGCGTGAATGGCTCGGCAGCCCAATCGCCTTCCGGGCTCTCCATCAGCATATAACCTTTACCGCCCAGGCAGTAATACACCTCGGCCGTATCCAAAATCGTATGAAAATGTCCCTTGGTCATATAATATTCATCGCCCACTTTACCCGGATAGACGATACTCGTTCCAAAGGCAAGATTGCCCGGTTTCTCCGGCACACCCAACTCATGAAACTCGTAAATGAGAGGGTCGGCGTTTACCGTCATCGCTTCATAAGCGTGCTCGTTCGCGTACATCCCCTTCATTTTGGACAAATTTCTTTTTATCGAAGCTTTGGTATCGGATAACCCGTTGTTTAAGCTGAAATAAACGGAAAATGGTTGTAAGTATTGCTCGAGATTCTCCATGTACCTGCTCACCCTCCCGATTTATTTTACCGTTCTCAAGTCCATCGCAATGCTTTCCAGCTTGTCGAACGTATCGCCCTTGATGTCCATATGAAACACTTCCGCAATGACTTGCGTCCATCCATGAATAAAATAAATCCAGCCGTCTTCGACATGAAGCTGCTTCTGTTCCTTTTGCTTCAGCGCCTGATGCATGAAATCCAATTCTCCGCGGTAATTCAATTCCCAAACCAGGCTGTGCTCCGGAAACTCGCATGGGTCGGTTAACGGCGATCCGGGCCGGTCTTTGCCCAATCCCGTCGCATTAATGACGAGGGACCGGGGCTTCAGAGCTTTCAGCAGCCTGTCGTTATCCGCCGGATTTGGACATAACACATATTCAAACTTTACTTTCGTATCGATGTTGCTTAGCAATTTCTCAGCCGATAACAGCCTCGCTTCGCTCCGGTTGCTGATGATGATCTTGGAAGGAACATCGTCGCCGTGATCCGCTCTGGTTAAATAAGAGCTGATGGCCAGTGCGCTTCCGCCGGCTCCCATAATCAGCGCTTCGCCGCCGTGACGCTTCCAGTAGTTAACCGGAATGAAGGCTTCCATAGACAGACCGCTGGAGATCGGGTCTTTGGCATACCCCTCCAACCTGCCGTCTTGTTTGGAAATCGATGAAATTTCATCGAACATCGTCGCGTAAGGATCCAGGTAATCAAACAAATCCCGGGCGGCGTGATATAAATCGATCTTATGTGTAGTGACCAGCGCGCCTAACGACAGGGGGTCCTCTTTAATGAATCGGACACACTCGCGGTACTGCTCTGGGTCGGCATGAATGTCGATATCAATCCCTTTAATGACCGCATCTTTCAGTCCAAGCTCTCTCGCCCATAAGGGGAACAGCTTCATAATTGAAGATTGCGTCGTGGTCACGCCGATAAAATACATCGTAGGCTGGGTCGCTTTTGCAGGCAGGATCATCTTGTTAATCTCCTTTTCATGGGAAGATAAATGGAATTACGCTTTTACCGCTAATACGGAAGATAACAGGATTTCTTTTCTTTCCTTAATGGACTGATTGCCCGCATTGACGACCATGACAGCCTTTTTCCCGTCATTCCCGGATACTTTAGGTTCCTTATCTTCGAGTATGCACTCGATAAAATGCACATCCTCCGCCAAATACGCATCGCTGAACAACGTTCTCCAGCTGTTCATCACAGGACGGGTCAACCCGTTCCGATTGGCCGTTACGATGGTCTTCTCATGCACTTGACCAATGAATATGACGCCTTCCGTTCCAAGAATCTCCACACGGGAATCATAGCCATATTTGACGGATACCGCTCCATCGATCATCCCCTGCTTCTGATTCTCAAACCTGGCGGTTAGCACCACGTTATCATAGAAATCGGGAAATTCCGCCTGCGCTTGCGGGCATCTGAAATTGCCGGCAAGGGCAAATACGCTTTCTATATCGGCGTCGACAAACCAGTTCAGCGTATCGATATCATGGCTGTTAACCTCGGCCAGCGGGCCGTTGCTTTTTGAAAGATCGTACATCCACGGCTGCGGAATGCTGGGTCCCCGGGTCAAGGAACGAACCAGCACGACGTCTCCGATTGCCCCGCTGTCTATTTCCTCTTTGGCTTGAATAAAGCTATCGTTAAATCTGCGCATAAACCCGATCTGAAGTTTCACCTTATTCCTCTTCGCTGCGGCTATCATATCCCCGCATTCGTTAGCGTTCATGGCCATCGGCTTTTCGCAAAAAACATGTTTACCCGCTTCGGCTGCCGCTACGACGATATCTCTATGAAAAATAGTTGGCGTTACGACGATAACCGCATCGATATTATCGCTTTTTAGTGCTTCTTTATAATCGGTATAATAAGTATCAATGCCCAGACTTTCGGCAGCCTGCTTCGCCACGGCTTCATTCGGATCAACCACGGCGACTAAAGATGCGTGAGGTACATTTCTTCTAAAGTTGGCGGCGTGTATCATCCCGGCTCTGCCGGAACCGATCACGCATACTCCAATTTCTGTATTTCTCAAGCTCTCCACTCCTTTTTATTTCTATCTTTCGTTCTCATATATTATTATATTTTATTGTTATGTATCATGTCAACGATTTTTTGTTTTCATTTTGTTTCTCGTTTCCCTTACTTTTTCAACAAACTTTTTCCCGATCTCGGTTACCGAAGCGTAATCCCCGCGCAGCGCTCCGCGCGTCAAATGACTCCCGATTCCAACCGCGATCGCCCCGGCCTCCAGCCATTCGCCGACGTTATCCAGATCCACTCCGCCGGTAGGCATCAGTTGAGCCTGGGGAAGAGGCCCCTTAATCGACTTAATCATGCTTGGACCGAACAGTTCGCCGGGGAACAGCTTCATGATCTCCACCCCGGATTCCATAGCCTCGATTACTTCTTTGATGGTCATGACCCCGGGCATGCAAGGAATGGCATACCGGTTGCACATGCGGACAACGTCTTGGTTGAAGTAAGGCATGACGATATATTGGGCTCCCGACAGAATGGCAATTCTTGCGGTTTCCGCATCTAATACGGTGCCTGCTCCCAGTATCATTTCATCGTGCGAATACTTGCCCGCCAAATCTTCAACGATGTGATGTGCATTCGGAACCGTAAACGTGACTTCGATGGCCGAGATGCCGCCTGCCAGGCATGCCTCAATCGTTCGGTAAGCTTGTTCTTTAGTTTCGGACCTGACGACGCTAACAATACCGGTTTGATGAATTTTATTAATCACGTTCTGCTTAGGATTCATAGGATTTTTCTCCTTATCTATTCTATAAATGGAATACGCTGTGCCGAGAGTGTTTATACTAAATAAGAGAATAGAAATGAAAATAATTAAAAGATTCTTTTTTATTGGCTGTTATAATGGTAAAATAAATGTACATATCAACAATAAAGGATGATGAATGTGAAAGAACTCGATAACGACTCCAACAGTCTTTTTTCAGAAGAAAGAAAAAATGAAATTGTTAAGCTCATCAATACAAAGGGAAAAGTCCTCGTTCCCGAGCTGGTTCAGCATTTTAAAGTTTCTCCTGCCACGATACGTAATGATCTTCGCGATTTGGAGACGCTGAAGCTCATTAAAAGAACGCACGGCGGGGCCATTTCCATCGAGACGCCTAAAGTAGGCTTTGAACCGTTTTATCAACAAAAAATGGTAGAACATATCGAACAAAAAAGATTAATAGCCAAGGCGGCTTTAGACTTTATTGAAGAAGGCGATATCATCATCCTGGATACGGGGACAACGACGTTGGAATTGGCCAAAATGTTAACAAACATGAATATAACCGTCATCGTCAACGACATCGATATTGCCAGATGCCTGGAAGACTATCCGAATATCCAGGTCGTTCTCATTGGCGGAAATTTACGGAAAAAATTCAGGTCAACCGTCGGTCCTTTCGCTTTAAAAATGTTGTCTGAAATCAATGTGGATAAAGTCTTTCTGGCTGCCAACGGATTCAGCTTCAATCGCGGATGCACCACACCGGATATTAACCAGGCCGAAATCAAAAAGAAATTCGTGGAAATTTCCAATGAAGCCATCTTATTATGCGACAGCAGCAAAATAGGCAAAACCTCATTTGTCCATTTTGCTTCTGCGTCCGAAATTACAACGCTCGTCACCGATCAAGGGATCGCGCAAAGCGACTTGGAGCAAGCAACAAGCCTGGGGATTAAGGTTATTGTCACTTAGCACGGAACCGCTGCACCTAACTCCCCTTTGCCACGATAATCTCAATTCCGGATTCTTCGAGTTTCTGCAAAATGTGTTCCTCGATGTGGTGGTCGGTGATCAGCACATCGATCTCCGTGATCGGAACAAACTGCACAAAGGAATTGGCGCCGATTTTACTGCTGTCGCAAAGCACGATCACTTTCGAGGCGATTTTCGCCATCGTATGTTTAATTTCCGCTTGGCTGACATCCGGTGTCGTACACCCTTTCTCGAGGCTGAAGCTATTCGTGGACAGGAATACTTTGTCGACAATTAACTCGTTCAATATTTTTGTGGCGAAGGGGCCGACCGTGCAATGAAATTTTTTCCTTACGATGCCGCCGATGACCAGAACTTGAATGCCGTCAACCCCTTCGAAACATTCCGCAATATCCAGATCGTTGACGACTACCGTAATATTGCTTCGTTTATGAATCAGCCTGGCCAGTTCTATGGACGTCGTCCCTGCATCTAACACAATGACATCCCCGTCTTCAATAAACTCCATTGCTTTTTTGGCAATGGAGTGCTTTTGATTCAGAAATTTCTGGTTCTTCATTTCATTTCCTTTTTCAAAACCGACCGTAGGCACATCCATCGAAAGAGCTCCGCCGTGTATTCTTCTTAATAAGCCTAACTGCTCCAATTCCCTTAAATCATTTCGAATCGTGGCCGGAGATACGTTAAATTGCCGCACCAATTCCGGTACGGATATTTTGTCCCGGGTTTCAATCAGCTGCAGAATCCGGTCTTTTCTTTCGTCGGCAAACAAATGTCCGTTATTATCGCTTAGCACAATTGCCATCACCTCTAGTTTTTTCTACAGATAATGGATGAGGTTGGCTGTAGCCATCATTCCCATTTCATGGATCGCCTCATAAGTAGATGCGGCACAATGTGAGCCGATGATGATATTGTCCAGTTCGAAAAACGATTTATGGCTTGGAGGCTCTTGTTCGAATACGTCTATGCCCGCGCCCCAAATTTTATTTTCTTGCAAGGCGTGAACCAACGCTTCTTCATCGATTAAACCGCCACGCGCCGTGTTTACAAGCACCGCCGTTTTTTTCATCATTTCAAACTGTGGATAGCTGATGATATGGCGGGTGTTCTCGTTTAACGGCAAATGCATGCTGATAAAATCCGACTCCCTGATCAGCGTTTCCAGGGATACATATTGAATCTGATGCTGCTTCGCATAGGCTTCATCTTTAATAGCATCATAGGCCAGCACCTTCATATGAAAGCCGTTCGCTCTGATCGCAACTCCTTTACCGATATGGCCAAGGCCGATTAAACCCAGTGTCTTTCCCCACATGTCAATTGTCGTCGTTTTGCCCCAATTCGATTTCTTGCATGCCTTGTCAATCATCGGCACTCTTCTGGCGACGCCCAGCATTAAAGCCATGGCATAATCGGCAACCGCTTCCTTATTGGCTCCGGCAGTAACCGTAACCGGAATTCCCCGCTCCCTGGCATAGTCCAAATCAATATTGTCCGTTCCTACCCCATACTTCGAAATCACTTTAAGGTTGGGGGCGTGCTGCAGCACCTCTTTGTCCAAAGGATCGACCCCAAGGATGATGCCGTCAATATCATGCATAAGCGGGATCATTTCCGATTTGCTCATGATTCTTCCATATGGGTTCATCACAATTTCATAGCCTTGATCCTTCAACCTGTCCAACGGCTCGGAGCTGCTCTTCCCGAAGGAACGGGGGGTGATCAGAACCTTCCGGTTCATGTCCATTCACATCCTCATTTGATATCAAACGCTTGAGCCGGATTATGTACCATCATTTTACGAACGGCCGCTTCCGGTACTCCATATTGCTGTAATAACGGCAAAAACCGGCGCGAAAGATGATCTAACCCGATCGTCCCGCCGTAACTTCGCAACCGATGACGGGTCGTATCCAGTCCTAATAAAATAAGATCCTCATATCCGCTTTCCACCATATGCCTGATTAAATCCGCTTCCTCTTCGTCGCTATGATACTTGTATCTGCCGATCGTATCGTATTCCAGATATACGCCAAGATCAGCCAGCTGTTTATGAATTTCAAGCTGGCCCAGATTGCGGTCTAAATGACAGACGATGATTTGATTCGCCGGCACGCCCTCCGTCCGGTACAAGTCGACCAACTGAACGGCTTGGACACAGGATTCGGTATGGCATAACAGAGGGGCGCCTGTTTCAACCGCGGCCCTGGCGGCGGCACGAAACCATTTCTTCTCGGGATCTTGTATCCGTTCCTCATCGATCGCCGTCTTAATGACCCCGGCTTGCGCATCAATGAAATCATTCGGCTCTCCGCGATCGGTTCCCGTGTACATGCCGACGGTTAATTCGTGCACAAACACCTCGTATAGCGCAGCTTCATCATAGGTGTGAATCCAATGCTCCGACGGGTAAAATATCATCTTGTGAAATCCCGTGGAGGCCACGATATGGGTGTCCGTCTCCTGGGCTGCCAAGACCAGGGACTTCTCCATCCTGCCGCATCCCAGAGGCTGAGCATCTACAAGGCTGCGTCCCCCAACCTCCTTAAACAGCAGCAGCTCTTGAATCGTTAAGGCGATATCGTCAATTCGCAGAGCCGCATTGACACGGGCCGGCTGCCCGTCCGCAATAAATAAATGTTCATGGCTATGGCAAAAACCTAATTGCTCGTTATGAATCGGACCTAACACGGTGTGAATGGCCAAACGTACCACGTCCTTCATCCATGGCCTTATAAATGGGCGTTAATTTTTCAACAAGCATGTGATAACAATCTGCATAGCTTTGGTAATTCGTTATATGGTGAGGGTTAGGCGCCACCGTGCTATGGGGATAAACCATGCGGTTCATCGTATCCGCGATATCCGGATAGAACCCGACGCCATACCCCGCAATGACGGCAGTCGCAACTGTAGCCGTGTCGCTGTTGTTTAGCGTCGTATAGGGCACGTTCATTACATCGGCTTTGATCGAGTTGAACAGCTCGCTCTTGGCCCCGCCTCCGACGACATTGACATGGGTGAAGTGAAGACCTGGAATCAACTGTTTCAGCGTAGCCAAATAACCTTGATATTCGTAAGCAATCGATTCGAGAATCGACCGGTACATGTGGCCGTTACGATGCGACCAATTGAGTCCAAGCCAGCTGCCTCTCAAGAAGGGATTGTTGGGACAAGCTCTTCCGGCAAAATGAGGAATAAAAAAAATCCCGTCGCTTCCCACCCTTACATGAGCCGCCTGCGCATTTAATTCATCGAACGGGAGGCTCCCTTCCTGCGCTGCAAGGAGGTCTCTAAACCACGCCAAACATTGCCCTCCCCCGTTGATATAAGCTAGCGGATTCCATAGCCCGGGAATGACGGAGCGCGCGTAAATTAATGTTTTCGTATTCACATCCGGCTTATATTCATCTACGCAGCAGCTTAACACAGACGCGGTTCCCGCCACATCCAGAATGGCGCCTTTGGTCGTAATGCCGGCTCCGAGAATGGTAGCAGCGGTATCCCCGCAACCGGCCACGATCGGAGTGCCCTCCAGTAAACCGCACTTGTCGGCATAACATTTGGATAAATATCCAATGACGTCCCACGGATTGACAATGCGGGGCATCTTGTCTTTGCTGACCTGGAAAGCATCGAGCAAATCGTCCGACCACGAATGATTCGAGACGTCACTGAAGCCGGAAAAATGCAGATGGGTATAGTCTATAAAAGCGTTATCCGCTTTAAGCCCCGCCAAACGCCCCGCAACATAAGCTGTCGGAAGGACAAATTTTTCAATTTTACGATAAGTTTCCGGCCTTTCGTGCTTCCACCATAACACCTTGGGGCCGTGAGCATACGTAACCGGGCAGCCCGTAATCCGGATAAACGGCTCTTCCCCCCATTCTTTAATCAGGGGCATATATTTCTCGCATCGGGTATCCAGCCATGAATCATACGGTGTTACCGCATTCCAATCGCGATCGATCCCCATAATGCCGGCCATCTGTCCATCCAGGCCGATGGCAGCGACTTGGCCGGGCTCGACACCCGAGCGTTTCATCACTTCGGTCATCCCGTCTACGACAGAAGCGAACATTTCTTCAGGCATTTGTTCGACAATCCCGTGGTCCAGGCGTATCAGATTCGAGGGCACAAATGAATTCGTTACGATGCTGCCTCCATCATTAACTAAAGAGACCTTGGTTCCCTGAGTACCGATATCGATCCCGATAAAAAATTGGGTTTGGGTCATGTAGACAAGCAGTCCCTTCCAATATGGTTTAGCGTACACGGGCTGCCCCCGATATCAAACGATGAGCCGGGTCCTATCAAATTCACGACTTCCGGGGGCAGCGCATGCGTCTTCAAGGAAAATGCCTTTCCTTTCCGGGCAGGTCAATCCCAGACAAAGACGGCTTTATCCGTGACTCGTTCATCAAACAGGCGGAAGGCTTCGGCAGCCTGTTCAATATTAAATCTATGGGTAATATACCGGTCCACCGGAATGTTATGGTCGATAACAAAGTTGGCGATTTCCTCGAACATCCAAATCGGGTGAATCCAAATACCGTACACTTTCAATAATTTCCGGATCATTTGTTCGCTTGGATTTATCGTAGTCGCACTCGTCTCGCCGATCAAAGCAACGGACCCCATCTTACGCACGCTATCCAGAGCGGCGTTCTGGGCGGCAGGGTTCCCCGAGCTGTCAATCGCCTTATCTACCCCTTCGCCATGCGTCAATTCGCGCAAAACTTCTACCGCATCTTCTTTCGTACTGTTAATGACGACATCCGCTCCCAATTCTTTGGCCATTTCAAGCCTGGAATCGAGTACGTCGACGGCGATGACTCGGGCTCCACGCGCTTTTGCAATCAATACCCCGGCGCTGCCCATCGGTCCCAGACCGAAAATCGCTAACGTATCGTTGCCGGATACGCCCAACGTTTTTTGCGCGTGATATTGAGTCCCCATATTGTCCAGCAGAAGAGCGCCCGTTTCATAAGACATCGGATCGGGAAGCTTCAGACAATTTTGCGCCGGGACGACCATATAATCGGCATCTCCGCCGTCCACGTCAAAACCGACACATTTCCACTGCGAACACAAGGATAAATAACCGCTCAGGCAGTACGTGCAATGCCCGCAGCCAATGGCCAGATAGACGGCGACGCGGTCTCCGGGCTGCAGCCCTCTAACCCCCGGACCGATCTCGACGACATCGCCCGCAGGCTCATGGCCGGGAATGATGGTGCCTGTCTTGGCCGCTTCCCCGCCTACGAGCGGCTTCCCGCCGTAGTACAGACTCATATCGCTTCGGCAAATCGCCGATGCACGCATGCGGACCAAGACTTGGCCGTCCCCCGGCACAGGTTTCGGACGGTCGACGACTTGAACTTCTTTTTTTCCAGGTAAAATTACGGCTCTCATTTTCAACGTCTCCTTCAGCATGAGCATTATTTTAGCAAGCAAGCCGCAATAACGGCGTTGCTTGGTGCTAACCTTTGACAGCCCCCATCGTAAGTCCCCGCACCATTTTGCGCTGCAGGATGATCGTGATGATCGCGACCGGCAAGACGATCATCGTTCCTGCCGCTCCGATTTGTCCCCACAGCACGCTGACGGGCGTCGCATATTCATTAAGTCCGACAGGCGCAGTCCTTACCGTGGAACCGGACAACAAATTGGCGAACAAAAATTCATTCCAGGAAAAAATAAACGATAACAAGCCCGTAGACACGAGACCAGGCCCGATAATCGGGAAAATAACGCGAACAAACGCCGTAAAGCGGTTGCATCCATCCACCAGCGCGGACTCCTCGATTTCCCCGGGCACATCTTTATAAAAGCCGTATAACAGCCAAACGGCCAGCGGCAGATTCATGAAGGTATACACTAAAATAAGCGAAGTATAGGTGTCGAGCAGCCCTAATTTAGAGAACACGAGATAGATCGGCAGGATAGCTACGATGGGCGGAACGATACGCAGCGTCAAAATCCAGGACAGGACATTTTTCGCGCCTTTTAAACGATATCTGGCGTACGGATACGCGATACCGCTTCCGAACAAGAGAGCCAGCACTGTGGAGAGGAAAGAGATATACAAGCTGTTCAGCAAATATTTCATAAAGTCCCGCTCAAACAGCACCGTTTGATAGTTGGAAAAGGTAGCCTTAAACAACCATTTGGGCACCGAGGCGTAGGCGTCGACCTGCTGCTTCAGCGATGTCAGAACCATCCATACTATAGGGAAAATAAAAACGAGCATCGCGATTATAATGACCGCGTAATTCAGGACGGTGACCGGCTTGCTCGGAGATGACCTCATGATCTGCCCTCCACTTCGAATAAATCAAACTTTTTCAAAACCAGCGTCAGCAGGGTGACGACAATCACGAGGAGAACGATACATATGGCGGCACCATAACCGAAATCGAGAAATTTGAACCCCCGGTCATACACGATCCAGCTCATCGTCGAAGTAACGTTAATGGGGCCTCCCTTGGTCATCATATAAATCGAGTCGTAAATTCGAATCGCATCAATCGTCCTTAACAATAAAGCGATATAAATAATTCTGGACAACTGCGGAATTGTGATATAGCGGAACGATTGCCAGGAGGACGCGCCGTCGATCATGGCCGCCTCATAAGGCTCATCCGGAAGTCCTTTAAGTCCTGCCAATAAAATAATCATCATAAACGGCGTCCACTGCCAAATGTCGGTAACAATTAAAGCAGGCAGCGCCAGATGCGGTTCGGATAGCCAAGCGGTTCTGGACATGCCCAGCAGCTCTATAAAATAATTGAAAATTCCATATTGATCATTCATCATAAACCGAAACATCAGCCCGACGACCGTAGGCGCCATGGCAATCGGAAGCAGCACGACGGACTGATAAAATCGTTCTCCCGAAGTAAGTCTATTCAATATAACGGCCAATACCAGTCCGATGGCAAATTCCAGGATGACCGTGCTGACTACGAAAATAAATGTCACCTTGAGCGCATTCCAAAAATTGTGATCCTGGAATACATCGATATAGTTATCCAATCCAATGAACGGATTCACCGCACTGATGGGGCTGTATTGCTGAAAACTGATTTTGAATAGAAAAACAGTCGGGTAGACGGAAAAGAGAAGAAGCAGCAGCATGCCCGGGACCATGGCCAAATACGGCCCGCTGTATCGCAATCCAAATTTTTTCATGATTTATTCTCCCGATTCCTAATGGAGGGGGAGGGGGGTCCCCCTCCAATCGATTTCCAACATGGACTTATCATTTCATCATTTTATTAACCGCTTCATCCGCTTTTTTCAACGCCTCTTCGACTGACATGCGTTTGTGCTGAGCGGCGCTCAAGTATTCGGATACCGTCGTCTCCCACTTCTCATCCTGAGGGAACCAAGGACGGGCTTTTGTTGTTTTCATCGTCTCTTTAAGCGCATCGTAACGGCGGAATTGCTTGACATTCGTTCCGTCGATTAGCTTGTTGGTTAAAGCGGGATCGGAGTACGATTCTTCACGCACCGGGTCCCCTGCGCCCAGCAGGGCCTGGTTCACGTCGTTTTCTTTCGACTCCAGCCAAGCCATAAATTTAAAGGCTTCATCGGAGTTCTTCGACGATTTCGGAATGACCATAGGCCAGGACGAATAATCGGCGACGGATTTCTTCATAGCGGGCGTTTGCGCGAAATCCCATTTCCCAAGCGTTTTGGACTTGGTGGGATCATCGACTTCAAATGCTGACCAGGACCAGTGAATCGCCATAGCCAATCTGCCTTGAGCGGCGTCGGAAGCCACTTCGACGAACGTATAATCATTAATGCCCGGAGGCGAAAACTGCAGCAGATCGACCCAGGTTTTCGTCGCTTCGATGGACTCCGGTGTGGACAAGGACGATTTCATCGTATTCCAGTCAAATACATCGCCCTCATTCGAATAAAGGAAGGTCAGCCACGTATGTACATTCCCGAACCCTTTGCTGGCCTGGGCCGCCCAACCGTATATTTTTTGCCCGTCCACGACTTTGCCGTTGAAAAATTCGGACGCATCACGGAATTCCTTCATCGTTTTCGGAGGAGCCAAATCATATCCGTACTTGGCTTTAAATTCTTGCTTAAAGGTCTCATTATTGAATAAATCCGAACGGTACCAGAGCAAATGAGGATGTACCGTTTGCGGTAAACCGTAAATCGTGCCGCCTTCGCCGAAAGAACCGTTTTTTCCGTTCCATTGTCCTGCGGCCAAAGCTTTCGGCAATAATTTGGAAGTATCAAAATGATACGTTTTGATCATATCGTCCAAGGGCACGAGGCTGTTTTGCGACGCGAACTCGGGGATCCAGTTGTAATCGACGCTGAAAAGGTCATAGTTTGCTTTACCGGCAATTGACGTGGCGATTTTCTGATAAATGACATCGCGTCCGACCAGCTCGACGTTCACTTTGACTCCCGTTTCTTTCTCATATTGCTTGGCTAATTCTTGTACGCTGGTCCCCCAAGTGGAAGCAAGGAAAACGCTGTTTAAGGTTACGGGTTCGCCGGTTTTCGGAGTCCCGCCGGATTCCGAAGCCGAGGCGCCGGCATGATTCGCGGGACTGCTCCCGGGTTCAGTGGAGCATGCGCTAAGCAGAAGCAGAGTGCTTAATAAAATCATGAATGAAAAATTTTTTTTCACTCTCAAAGTCGTACCCTCCAGAAATTTCTATTGAAATGAAATCGCTTACAATCAATCTTTGAACAGCCCGCCCTTAAACATTTTCCCATGTTAGAGATTGAATCGATTTCGTAACCGCATCGAGCACTTTATTGTTCATCACGCCATCGTAAAAGTTTGGATACACCTGCTGCTTATCCTTGATCGCTTTGAAGAAGTCTGCAAATTCATTCACAAATGTGTTTTGGTAGCCGATGATATGTCCCGGCGGCCACCAGGCATTGATATACGGATGAACATCTTCCGTCACCATAATGCGTCTAAAGCCTTGCACTTCCAGATCATCTTCGTTAGACCAGAATTCCAATTCGTTCATGCGTTCAAAGTCGAAGACGAGCGATCCCTTGCTTCCGTTAATTTCAATGCGTTGATGATTTTTTCGTCCGCCGGCAAATCTCGTTGCTTCGAAAGTTCCGACCGCCCCGTTTTTAAATTTAGCCAGGAAGGCTGTCGTATCGTCAACCGTAACCGCTTCATATTCCGTCATTTCGCCTTTTGCCGTTAGCTTGGAGCTTAATTGATCATCGACTTTCACCTTGGGGCGTTTGTCCACAAACGTTTTCTCCATGCCGACCACTTTATCGATCTCTCCGACCAAATATCTCGCCAAATCGACGATGTGCGCATTTAAATCCCCGTGCGGCCCAGACCCTGCAACCTTCTTATTCAGCTTCCAGCTCGCAGGGAAGTTAGGATCAAGCAGCCAATCCTGCAAATATACGCCTCTGAAGTGGTGAATGTCCCCCAGCCGTCCATCCTGAATAAGCTTTTTGGCAAGCCCGATCGCCGGTACTCTCCGGTAATTGTGGCCCAGCATATGGACAATTCCGGCTTGTTCCGCAGCTTCAAACATACGGTGCGCTTCATGAGCGTCCATCGCTAACGGTTTCTCGCAAAAAATATGCTTCCCTGCTTTCGCCGCTTCAAGAGCGATTTCGATATGGGAAGACGTCGGCGTTGCAATATCGATCACGTGGATGTCTTCCCGATGAATTACATCTCTCCAGTCGGTAGCAAATTCTTCCCAGCCGAACCTTTCCGCCGCCTGCTTGACCAAATGCTCCGTTCTGCCGACAATTACTTTTTTGACGGGCTTCACGCCATGATCGAAGAAGAACGGCACATTCTCAAATGCATGGCTATGTGCCTTCCCCATAAAGTTATAACCAATTAACGCAACATTGATCTCTTGCACAAATGGACACCTCTCCTGTGAAATTTCAATCCATCGCATGCGTTATGAAAGAAAGGGCGTTAAGCACTTTCTTCATCAATCGGTATTAATGCTGTTTGCTCTTCTTATCTTTCTTGTCAAATACCGCTTCAATAACAATAATTCTTAAATCGGAGTCGCCAATGTTCCGGAAGGTATGCTTGCTTCCGCTTTTGGTCAGACACGCGGTGCCGGGATCCATAACAAACGTGTCTCCGTCAACCGTCATTTCCCCTTTGCCTTCCACAACGTAGTAAATCTCTTCATTACCCACATGAGGGTGCAAACCGATTGTTGTGCCTATAGGCAGCGTCGTTTCATGCATAAAATTGATGAGCGAGTCAAAATCTTCCGGATTTCCGGGAACAGGGAGCAGCGGTTCATAGCCCAGCAGTTGTCTGACGAGAATCGTCCCTTGACCATCATGGCACTCATCCACCGGAAAATTCACTACATCGTTTCTTCCTCTCACTACATAAGCCATTTCGAATCAACTCCTCAGTATAATTTATATAAATGAAAGTACTGCCGATAGGGGTAACACGCCCATCAACCGATGGAAATGACATTTTTCAAGCCTATACCTCTTGTTGCGTGATCGAAGGCGTTATTGATTTGATCCAGGCTGAAATTAGCCGAAATCAGCGATTTTACATCAACCAAACCGTGTTTAACAAAATCAAGCGCTTGAACATATTGCAAAATGCTCGACCTTGTACTTCCTGTTACAATGACTTGTTTGTAGTGAATCAGGTTGGTGTTCAACGGAACAATTTCCTTTTCTTTGGGAAGACCGCCGAAGAAATTGATTCTTCCGTTCATGGCCACCAATTCAAGCGAGCTTGCTTGAACTTGAGGTACCGGGCAGGCCGTAATTACGACTTCTACGCCTTCGCCATTCGTGATGTCAGCTACGTAATTCCTCAAGTCGTCAGAAGACACGGTTATAATAAAATCGTCAATCTGACGGCACATTGCCATCCGCTCTTCGGAAATATCATTCATAATGACTTTAGAAGCTCCGGCCATCTTGGCCAGCTTGGCATGCATTAATCCGATGGGACCGGCACCGATGATCAGCACGTGATCCCCGGGTTTAATATCCACCTTCAGGAACCCGTTGTACACACATGCCAAAGGCTCAACGAGAGCCGCTTCTTCGAAAGATACATGATCCGCCAACGCGCAAATGTTCCCCTGCCTTACCGCTGATTCGGGAATTTTCACGTATTGGGTAAAGCCTCCATGAATATTGATGCCAAGAGCTTGATATTCCTTGCATAAATGAGTATTGCCGCTTACACACTGCCTGCACATCCCGCAGCCCATATTAGGAGCCACGGTCACTCTCATGCCAGGCTCATACTTCTTTACGTTTTTTCCAACCTGTTTAATAACACCTGCCATCTCATGTCCTAAAATTCTTGGCGTAGCACTGCTGATGCCGGCGTAGCCGTTATTAAACATTCGGACATCCGTACCGCAAATGGCAGCCTTCTTTACCTCCAGTAACACTTCATTCTCGGTTATTACCGGATCTGCAATTTCCTCCAGCCGCAAATCTTTGGGGCCATACAACATAGCTGCTAGCATCTTCTCATTCATCCTTTCCGAATGCGTTCGTCTCTGTTCTCTTTTATCGTTATATCTTATTTTTACTTATTGTTTTCTTGTTTTTATTATATTTTATTGTCATTTGTTAGTCAATCACTATTTTTTATAAAAATTAGATTTCTTCGATCTGCATATCCAACACGCGAAGCACCATATCCATCTCTACCTTTTTATGTCCCGGAATCAATATGCCGTGGTGCGAATAAAGCGCATTCATCAGCTTGTGACCGTCGTTAATTTGAATTAATGCGCCATTCCTGCAGTCCGAACCGGGATATCCGACGTATTCCTTCAGGGCGCCTTCGACGACCAGCATTTTTCCAAGTGTTGGATGCAGTTCCGCAATCGTAATTTCACCGATCGGGTAACGCGCGTCGATGGCCGTTGCCTGTTCATCCACGATACCCAGCACCTTCGGCCTTAATGTCCATTCTGACGCAAACGATCTGGGCATACAAGCAAAATAGCCGCAATGGCCGACCAGAATATGATTTTCAGGCTCTTCGACATCAGGAAATTGGTCTATCTTTTCATGCTTGATAGCTGCCATTCCAGCCAGGAAAGGGTATAGGTTACTCATCACGACAGGCGCCTTCAAGGACTTATGTAGAATAAATTTGTTAAGCAGCGACATGATATCGCCTTCACAAGCCCACATGACTCCTTTTTCTTCATACAGCATGCTCCATGTCATGCAAGGCGTCGTATCCGAATAGAACGATTCGTTCAGACAGTTCATGCCTACACCCCGGATCGTTTCATCGAGTTCAATTTCCTGCTTGACAGCGATATACATTTTCACAGCGTTTTTTAGCGCCCTGGGTGCAACGCCTTCCGTATGATGATTCCATGCCTTAAGAACCTGTTCCGCTTCCGTGTCCGGAATATCTTTGGCATCCTGGGCAAGCTTCTTGAAGCTTTTTTTCACGACGGTAATCCCGAATTTATCTTTAATTCGCCGGATACACTCTTCTTCCCACCAAAAGAAACGCTTGAAAATACTAGCCTGCATCCCGTCGCCCGGATTGTCTTGAAAAATAAGAAACTTCGTCTCTCTCATCTGGCTTTTGACAGCCAAAGTCCGGCAAATGGTTTTCGTTAGATCAAGACTATATGGAGCAAATGTCTCGATACCTTCCGCTTTAAAAAATGTTATAATTTCCCAGTCCCACATCGCAACCGTTCCAAATTCCGACGTTACAATCAGAAATGGCTTATTGATTTTTTTCAGCTGTTCGATTTCTCGATAAGCTTCTCCCACCAATTGCGGAAAAATAACGGCATCCGCTTCGGGAATTGGTGAGCCGAGCGCGACTGGCTCTAAAATTTCGGCTTCCTCGGCCAGCATCTCTCTTAACCTGTTTACCTGGTCATCAAATTCTTTATTTCTTTCGGACTTGAAGTACATGGGAACTAATTGCGCTTTCATATCATATCACCTCTAACCTTTCATTTATTATTGTTTTGTATCTAATATTATTTTATTTTATTACATTTTATTCTGTCAATGTTTAAATGAATAACGTTTATTTCCGCCAAACCCATACAGCGCTTTCATTCTTCAATCCAACACCTGTAGCCTAATCATAGGTTCTTTCCCATTATTAAACAATTCATCGAAATTGAGTTTAAATTATACTATATTGTGTTGATTTGCCTGCGAAATAAAAAGAAGGCTACAAAGTCCTTAGACCTTGTAACCTCCAGATCCGCTAACTCCATTGCGCGGCACCGTATCCAGGAGCATGGGGATTAAGCAAAGATACCGAAGAACGGCCGGAAGCGCCCTCCAATGGGAGCTGTGACGGGCGCCTTGATTGATAGATAAAGACGTGCCGACATTACAATGCAGACGGACTACGGGGCGAGCTTTTCTATCGCAATGGTTTGCTTGGGAGCGGCTCAGGCTGGGCTTCCATACGGAGCATACTGAAAGGATCAGGGAGCGGACTTCGAGAGGCGAAGACTTGCGTCAAATAAAGATCAGAATTTTTTTAGATTTGTACAGCCATTCTTCGACAGCTTTTTCCCGTTATTCCATTATAATAGTACTATAAACAGGTTTACAGGAGGTCATGATCATCGTGCCGCATAGCTCAAACTTCCAATTAGTAGCCGCTGAATTAGACATCATTAAAGTCGGGATTAAACTCGGGCTTGATATCGAACAGCTGCTTGCAGCCGTTATGACAGACAAAGACTCCGAAGAAATAAAGGATCATTTCAAATAACAAGGCGACCGTTTCCGGTCACCTTTGCGGGTCGTTCTTTTTTTCCAGTTCCTCTCTCAGATACATAATAAAGCGAATAGACTCTGCTTCCGTTAATCGCTTGCCTTCGAAGGTAAAATGAAATTGACGAAGTATTTCCTCTACATTGAGATGCAGCATATCAACCAGCTGCTGAACTTCCATGTCTACTTTTCCCAACATCGATTTCCTCCTCCGTTAATCCACAATGGTCAACGGGCGTCATTTCGGCAGCTGGCAAGCGTTCTGGACTTCGTCCAAATTAGCCCCTATAGCTTTGCGTCATCATCTTTCGATGATTTTGCCGTTTGTCGTTGACTTCATCTGTACTTCTACTATACCTAATATTTCCATACCCTACAATATAACGAATCATATTTTATCCAGCGCTTAATCAATTATTTATACTTTTTCACAGCAATCATGAGGGTTCTGTCAAATTTTTTGTCCGACTGCCGTTTATAACCGGTATTTGTTGTTTAAAATGTTATTGACCAGCTTATATCACATGGGGTTGGATGGCTGCCTTAACCATTTACACCGATCTCTCATTCGGTTTCATTTTGGATCTGTATAATTTTGTTGAGCCTACGGTGAATTTTGCCGATCTCCCCCTTCAAGCGTTACTGCCTCCTTCTATAGGCCTTATTTTCCTCAATTTTATGCCCAAAAAAGTGCAGCACTTCTTTTTTTATCTGATAGGAGTCGTACTCATTTCCATTCCTTTTGAATATTTGTCGATTTTAACCGGTTACCTGATATATAAAGGGTGGAAGCTATGGTATTCCGTCCCCTTCTACCTATTCGGTATGATTTATTTAAGATGGCACTTGTTTTACTTGAGAAAACGACATCCTTAAATCATAATGGCCTGATCATAACTTGCAGGCATAGCATACCTCCCCTTCATTCTATATAACCCGCAGGTCCGGTCCTTGAAACAGGAGATCGAAAACAATTTTGCACAAACAGCAGTAACGAAGTGGCGATCCTTCATTTTCGGAAAAGCGAATGTGCTCCATCGGTTGAGGCGAATATCGAGGAGCTTGAGCCTGTAAGGAGCGGGGCGTAACCGATCCGCGAGACGGGAACAGCGGCGAATGATTTTATACGTTACGGATGTGGACAGCAGTTGGAATATTGGTATTGAATTGGAATATACTCCCATGGTAACATAGTCCTATCAAGTTGTTTCATTAACACCATGTCGAATAGTTTGAATCGGGAGTCAAATACCAAAATTTCAATAAGGAGGATGAGACGAGGATAAGTGGATCAAAGAACCGTTTACCCGATCATATGCAAATCAGTTTTGTAAGCGATTACATATTTGAGTATTATCCTGCCTTCTTCTGCCATTCCCCTTGTCAGGCGTCTTCAACGAATGAACTTATCGCTGGCAATAAATGAATGTCGATTCATAAAAGACATATCGCTGCATACATATTGAACGAATAACTGGAACGAAAAACGCTCAAACCTTATGAAGGAGGACAAGTCTATGAGTCTGGCTATTTCGAAATCATACGGCAAACAGTTTATCGCGGGGGTTTGGAAGGACGGGTCGAGCGGTAAAACGTATCAGGATCTGAATCCATACAACAATGAAGTCGTCGCCACCTTCATTCTTGGAAATGAAACGGATGTGGACGAAGCTTACTCCGCGGCCAAAGAAGCGCAGAAGGCATGGAAAGAAACCTCGGTTGAGGCGAAAAAACAAGTGCTGATGCGTGCTGCGGAACTGCTTGAACAAAGAAAAGATGAAGTAGCGGCCATCATGATCAAGGAAACAGGAAGTTCTATGGCCAAAGCCCAAATTGAAATTAAAAACAGCGCAGGCATCATTCGGGCCGCAGCGCAGTATCCCGAACTGATGACGAATCCGCGAGTCAATCCGTCCGTCATTCCGGGTAAGGAAAATTTGATCTACCACGTTCCGGTTGGCGTCATTGGCGTCATTTCACCGTTTAATTTTCCGCTCGTGCTGTCCATGCGCAGCGTAGCTCCGGCTATCGCGACGGGAAATGCCGTCGTATTGAAGCCCGATATTCAAACTGCCGTTTCCGGCGGTCTCGTCATTGCCGAAATTTTTGAAGAAGCCGGTCTCCCTAAAGGCGTGCTGAATGTCCTCACCGTGGATATTGCCGATATTGGCGATTACTTTATCGCGCACCCTGTTCCGAAAGTCATATCCTTCACCGGTTCGACTGCAGTCGGCCGCCACGTCGGAGAAGTGGCAAGCCGAAACTTAAAACGCGTGTCACTCGAGCTTGGCGGCAACAGCCCCTTCGTGGTGCTGGAAGACGCCGACTTGGAGAAAGCGTTAAGCGCAGCGCTCTTCGGCAAGTTTTTTCACCAAGGGCAAATTTGTATGATTACGAATCGGATCTTCGTGCATCGCTCCCTTTACGATCAATTCGTCAGCAGCTTTGTAGAAAGGGCGCAAAAAATTCCGTACGGCGATCCTAGCGTCGATCCCAACGTCTTTATCGGGCCGATTATTAATGAAAAACAGATGCAAAAGGTGCTGAACGTCATTGAAGCAGGGAAAACAGAAGCGCGTTTGGTGCTGGAAGGACAACGAATTGGGAATGTGCTGACGCCGTTTGTATTCGCTGATGCGAAAAATGACAGTACCCTGGCTCAAACCGAAATTTTCGGCCCCGTAGCCACGATTATTCCGTTTGATACCGAAGAAGAAGCGCTCGCCCTAGCGAATGATACGCCGTACGGACTATCGGCCTCCGTTTTCACCAGCGATTTGGAACGAGGCATCGAGTTTGCCCGTCACATTGAAAGCGGCATGGCCCACGTGAATGATCAGACCATCAATGACGATCCTAACGCTCCTTTCGGCGGTGAAAAAGCGTCCGGCCTCGGCCGATTTAACGGAGAATGGATCTTTGAGGAATTTACAACCCGGAAGTGGGTATCGGTCCAGCGGGAATATCGGGATTTCCCGTTCTAGAACGAAAGCCGAATCGAGAAACCTGTGCCTTGTTAAGGCATGGGTTTCTTTCATTTCAACAAACATCGTAAAAACCGAACGTATTAGTCTAATTGTTGTAAAGTGTTCGGAAATTTACGAAAAAATATGAGAAAAACATTGACACCGGGTATATCCGTCATTTAATCTATGGAAGGATCAATTGAATGAAATGACAGACAAGTTCGTATATCCTCAATAATATGGTTTGAGGGTTTCTACAAGGAGCCAAAGAATCCTGACTACGAATATGGGATACGTGTATCTGCTATCCTATATTCGCAGTCAGGATTTTATTTTTTCCACATTACTAAGCGATCCCAAGTAAGGAGAGAATGGATAAGGCAATGCTCGATTGTCTGTGATGAGGCTGGAGCAACCCTGTCCTATTTAAATTGGAGGCGAGATGAATGAAGAGCTTGTTTAAGTTGGAAGAACGAGGCACATCGATTTCGACCGAGCTGATGGCCGGTGTCACTACATTTTTAACGATGGTATACATCGTTATTGTGAATCCCGGCATTCTGAGCAAGGCGGGGATGGATTTCCATGGTGTGTTCATTGCGACAGTGCTCGCGAGCATTGTCGCAACGCTGATTATCGGGGTATTTGCCAACTACCCGATCGTGATAGCGCCAGGCATGGGGTTGAACGCTTACTTTGCCTTTAGTGTTGTGGGGGGCGGCGGCGTTTCATGGCAAGTTGCGCTTGGCGCCGTATTTGTGGCGGGGATCTTGTTTGTGCTGTTATCGCTGACCTCGTTCCGCTATATGCTGCTGGATGCGATTCCTTCAAGCCTGAAACATGCCATTACGGCGGGCATCGGCTTATTTATCACGTTTATCGGGCTGCAAAACGCTAAAATTATTGTCGATTCTCCGGCCACCTTAATCACCCTTGGGAATTTGAAGGAACCCATGACGATGTTAACGATTATCGGACTGGCTGTTTCCCTTATCCTCATGGCTTATCAGGTTAAAGGATTTCTTTTTGTGGGCATGCTGATCACCGCAATTCTGGCTTGGTTCCTGGGGCTGCTTCATTTTCCGGATGCTTGGGTATCCTGGCCGACCGGACTTGCGGCAACGGCCTTCCAGTTAGATATCGCCGGGGTGTTTACAAACGGTCTATATGCGGTTGTGTTTACCTTTTTGCTGATTACGCTGTTCGATACGACGGGAACGATGCTGGGGGTTGCGGAGCAAGCCGGACTGCTGAAGGATAATAAATTCCCGCGTTCACGGGGGGCGCTCGTTGCAGACGCCATAGGCACAACCGCCGGCGCTCTCCTCGGAACAAGTCCGACATCCGCTTATATTGAGTCCAGCTCCGGAGTTGCCGTAGGCGGGCGAACGGGTCTCACCGCTGTAACCGTCAGCGTGCTGCTTGCGCTTACGCTATTCTTCTCGCCGACGGTTGCCGTGCTTGCCAATATTCCTGCGATAACAGCTCCGGCATTAATTATTGTCGGTTTTCTCATGATGAATGTCTTGCGGAAAATTGATTGGCACGATCTGGAGGAAGCCTTCCCTGCTTTTCTTATTGTTGTACTGATGCCGCTAACCTACAGCATTGCTACGGGAATCGGCATCGGGTTCATCGTCTATCCGATCTTAAAGCTTGTTCGTGGTAAAAGGAAAGACGTTCATCCGATTTTTTATGCGTTCGCCGTGTTGTTTTTTATTCAAATTGTGTTTTTCAGTCATTGAGACAGGAAGTCATTCATGGGGTTCCCGGTATCCGAAACGCAGGAATGCAAAAAGGCTGCCCAGCGGCAGCCACTCAAGGATCGTATATTTAAAATAACAGAGTCGCCTCTACCGGCCAGCGTACGATCGCCTGCCCGCCAACCCGCAGGCCGGTCTCTTTCGTTGCGTACTGCATCCTGGCCGTAAAATGCTTGTCCAGCTTTTCAATGACAACGCCGATCAAGTAGGAAGCGCCGGTATAATGGATGAACGAAACCGTGCCGGACAACGAATTGTAACCATCCGAGCACCCGCAGGCCGGGCTTCCACTCCCCCGGGCAGCACTTCGACGGCTTCCGGACGAACCATTGCGTAGGTCGGCGTCTGCTGTCCGGCAGTCCTCTCCGCCGCAATGGTCTGGTCCCCCGCCAATTTCATCCGCCATCGCCCGTGCTCCTCCTCCGCCCCGGATACTTGCACCAGATTGGATTCGCCCACGAAATTAGCCACAAACGGATCGGCCGGCTGCGTATAAATTTGCTGCGGCGTTCCGATTTGTACAATCCGTCCTTGGTTCATGACGGCGATACGATCCGACAAGACCATGGCTTCTTCCTGATCGTGCGTTACGAAAATGCCGGTAAATCCGTACTCCTTCTGTAACGAGCGGATTTCTATGCCTAGAGCTTGCCGCAGCTTGGCGTCCAGATTGCTAAGCGGCTCATCGAACAGCACGAGCGGCGGCTTCAGGACGAGCGTTCTGGCCAAAGCGACGCGCTGCTGCTGCCCTCCGGATAATTGCGCGGGAAATCGGTCCATATAGCCGCTCAGCTGAACCGATTCCAGGGCGCTATGTACCCGATTCCTTTATTTCGGTTTTCGGCACGCCGTGACGGCGCAATCCGAACGCGACATTATCATAAACGTTCAAATGAGGGAACAAGGCATAATTTTGAAACACAAGACCGACATATCGTTGATGAGGCGGCACAAACGTCAAATCCCGATTGTCCAACAAGATCGATCCGGATGAAGGAACTTGCAGGCCGGCGATCATACGAAGAGTCGTCGTTTTCCCGCAGCCGCTCGGTCCGAGGAGAGAAAGCATTTCACCGCTGAGTCGGCACTCTATTCTACAGATGGTTCTGGTCCATCGACAAAAGTCTCCGGTTCAAGACGGATTGGACGGCCTCCCGAATTTCCTCATAACCTGTGCAACGGCAAATGTTAGATTGCAGCCAATCTTTGATCGTTTCCTCGTCGGCTTCGGGATAAGTTTGGGTCAGCGCATAAATATTCATGATAAATCCTGGGGTGCAGTATCCACACTGAAAAGCAAATTTTTCGACAAAGGCTCTTTGGACGGCAGTGTCTTTTAGACCTTCAACAGTCGTAACCTTTTTTCCCGCCGTTTCCACCGCAAGCATCAGACACGATTTCATCGGCGAACCGTCTAGGAGCACCGTACAAGTACCGCAATCCCCATTCCGGCAGCCAGGCTTTGCACCGGTCAGACCGAACGATTCCCGCAGAACGTCCAAAAGAAGATCCGCCGGTCGGACGGTTGCGGTCCGCAGCTCCCCGTTCACATTCAGGTTAAGCATTACCGCATAAAAGTCATTACTTGACATGTCATCCCCCTCCCAATGTCCTTATTGTATCGTGCAGCGTATTTTTCAAAACTAGCTTGCGGTAAGCCGCCGAGCCTTTTATATCACTGAGGATCGGCGCGGGCAATTGATCCGCCGCCTGATTGATTCGGTCCTCCAAAGGAATCTCGCGCCGGTTTAATATTTCTTCGACGGCAGCGGACCGGAATGGGAAGGAACAGACGCCACTAAAAGCAACACGAATCCCCGAATCTGACCGGAGAGCGGTGACAGTCACCAGCGGATAATCAATAGAAGCCACTTTGCGCTTTTTCACCGTCACATAAGGCATACCTATATAGCTGACTTCGGTGAGCGCTTGAACGAGAAACTCTCCCCTACTCAGCTTCAGGGTACGGTCAAACACTTGACCGATTGGTACTTGCCTAAATCCGGTGGGACCAGCGATCCTCACTTCACTGTCCGTCAACAGCAGAGGCAGCACCGCTTCCTTGTAAATGAATCGTCCGCAAATATTCCCGCCAAATGTAATTTTGTTTCTTGAGGTTCGGTCGGCAACGCCGGCCCCCGTTTCCCCAAGTAGAGGAAACACTCGGGAATCGTGAAGCTCGGATAGAGTCAAAGCAGATCCGAGAACCATCTTTTGCTCAAGGACCGCAAGCATGCGGCATTCCGGGATTTGCTTCAGATCAATAACTGCCCCTGTGTAAACCTGGTTGATTCTTCCCAGTGTGATGATTTCAGTTCCGCCGGAATAATATAGGGGGCTCTTATCATGAGCATCCAACTGCTGAAAAAGACTGACGGCTTCGTGGAGAGTGGCAGGCCGATAATATTCGAAATTATAAGGTATCATGCGGCTCCCCCATTTTTGTTCTCCAAATCCGTTCCGGGAAAAGGGGCAACCGATTTAGCTGGACCCCGGCGGCCCGGGAAAGCGCACTAGCGAGCGCGGCTGGCATCCCGATGAGTCCGTGCTCACCGAGCCCTCGGGCACCGAACGGTCCATCCAGACACGGATTCTCGATGAACTCCACGATATATTCGGGGTTTTCGCCGTAACGGATCAGATTGTAATCACGGAGCGTAGGATTATCGACGGTTCCCTGATCACTGAATACAAACGTTTCACGGTTCGCAAAGCTGAGCCCCATGGAAATCGCACCCATGATCTGGCCTAAAGCCGCTTTTGGATTCAACACTTTGCCGGCGTCATTGACGGAAATCGCCTTCAGCAGCTTGTATGAATAATCCCTCGTGTCGAGCTCGATCTCCACCGCTTGGGCCCCAACGTTCCATTCTGGTCCGGGCGTTCCCTCCCCGGTTTGTGGGTCAAGGTTGTTCATCCGCCGTTGGATGTAGTGACCTCGCCCTATAATTTGGCCGCCAATGGAATTTCCATTCGGATACGTGTAACCGTAACAGATGTCTTTGACCTCGATTTGGATGGAGGGATCAGCCTTGGCCATCACTTTACCCCATCCGAGCTCAAGGTCATCCGGATCGGCCCGCAGCACACAAGCCGCGATCTCGAGCAGTTGACGGATCGCGTCGTCCGCCGCCTTAAGAACCGCACGGCCGGCCAGGAAAGTTCCGCGGCTCGCAACCGTCTTCCAATGCTCCGGTGTTATTTCCGTATTCACCTCGAACTTGACGTGAATCCTCTCCGGATTCATTTTCATCCGCTCCGCGAGCATCTGGGCCAGCACCGTTTTCGTGCCAGTTCCGATCTCCACGACCCCGGTCTCCAGATTCAAGCTGCCGTCGGAATTGAAAGAGATAATAGCGCCCGAGCTTGCATTGGGATCCATCGATGAGTTTTTCCAAAAGCAACTGATGCCCTTGGCCCGGATTGTATTCGCGTTCACCTGCATCACCTTCCAATCATCCCAGCCTGCTAGCGTGCGAAGCCGGTGCATACAAGTCGTAAGATCCCCCAGATTGCTGGACGTAAGTACATCCCGCGTCGGAGCAGAATCGCCCGGCACGGCTATATTCCGCATGCGAAGCTCCCACGGATCCATTTGGAGTTTGTCGGCCAGCGCGTCCAGCGCTCTTTCCATCGCGAAAGTAAGCTCAGCATGTCCGTAACCTCGAAAGGCCGAAGCATATGGATGATTGGTATAGATAGTCAGACAGTCACAATAGAGATGTTCGATCGCATAAGGCCCCGAGCAGTCCTGCGCAGCCGCTCTTGCAACGTCACTGGATTTGTCGTCGTAGGCGCCACCATCGAACCGGTAGACAATTTCCGCCGCGGTAATTTTCCCTGCCAGATTGCTGCCCAGCCGGACGGTGGCATCAAGCCCTATATGAACCGGGGAGGTAACCATGTCTTCCTCTCGGGTATTGATAATTTTGACTTTTCGGCCTCCGACCGCCCGGGAAGCCAAATAGGCAACAAGCTCCAACTGAATCGCCGCTTTACCGCCGTAAGCGCCTCCGACCAGCGGTGTTTTGACCACGATCCAGCCGGGATCGAAGCCGAAATATAGGCCCATAAATTTTTTGACGGCAAAAGGGGCCTGCGTTGACGACTCGATGTGAATGTAGCCGTCCGGCCTGATCTCAGCAATGGCACTTCGTGTTTCCATCGCTGCATGATCCGAGGGCATAAACGAAATGGTGTTCTCGAGGATGACTTCGCTTTCCCTCCACCCCTTGTTCATGTCTCCTTTGCGGATTTTAATGAGGCTGGCGATATTGGTGCCGGGAATGGAGACCACCCCCTCTGCCTTTGTATACTCACCCAGCCTTTCGTGAACGAGCGGAGCGTCCTTCCGCAGAGCTTCCATGGGAGAGTTGACAACCGGCAGCGGCTCGTACCGTACCCGGATTAAATCCGCGGCACGCTTCGCCTGCACTTCGGTATCGGCTACTACGACAGCAACGGTTTCTCCGAAAAAACGAACCCGATCTTTCGCTATTATCGGACGGTCTCGAATCTCTTCTCCGGTCAGTACTTCGCTGCATTCCCCGGTCAAAATAGCACGAATCCCTTGAACCTGCCAAGCCGCGCTCGTGTCTATGCCCAAAATTAGGGCATGTGCAAAGGGACTTATCGCCATGCGCGCGTACAGCATTCGGTTATCGAGATGATCCCCGGTATATAGAGCCGTACCCATCACCTTGTCGAACGACTCTTTTTTTGGAATGCTTCTGCCTATCGTTCCCAAAGATTTCCGCTCCCTTCTCGCCTGTCAAATTTTAGTACTAACCGTTTACCTCCAATTGTTTAATTATACGAATCCCGAAGGATGCTTATGACAGTCCGAATAAAGGAAAAGCACCTCTGAAAGAGAGGTGCCGGTCACGGTGATTGGTTAAACTCATGAAGAAACTCCGAGGTGTCGTAAATAGTACGGCAGAGTAATGGGGAGGCTCCGCTTCTTCCGTTAGGGATTTTCAAAGATTTTGCCGACCGTATATTGTACTTTGGCTACATCATCAAGGTAGTAAGAAACGGCAGGTTACCCCGCCGTCCCTCGTTGTCTGTCCATATCTGCTAATACACGTCAAATATGCATTTCTTCTACAACATCCGCGTTTTTTCCTTCCGCATCGAATCGCCTCGCTCATTTCATGCGTTTCATCAACCTGTTTATCCGGAATAACTATCCCGCCACTTTAACAATTTTTTCTCCAAAAAGCGAACGAACGAGTCGGATAGTTTACCGACAATCGCAAATATGAGGATGCCTACGATGACGACGGCCGTTTGGGAGAATTGTCTGGCGTCATTAATCATGTAGCCTACGCCTTCACTGGATCCCATTAATTCCGCCACGACCAAGCCTAGCCAGGAAACACCGATCGATAGCCGTAAACCCAATAAAATATTAGGCAAGGCCGCAGGGACAATCAGTTTTGAAACGAGCTTCCATTTACTGAATTCCAGCACTTTGGTGACTTCGAACAACTTTGAATCCACCCCGCGTATCCCGGTAAAGGTATTGATGTATAGCGGGAAATAAGCTCCCAGCGCAATAAGCAGAACCTTCGATGTTTCTCCGATACCAAACCAAAGAATAAAAAGCGGGGTTATGGCGAGATGCGGAATCGTTCTTAACATTTGCACGGACGGATCAATCGTTTCTTCGAACTTCCGAAACAATCCCGCTAATATGCCGGATAGGAGTCCGAGCGAGCCTCCAAGCAGAAAACCCAAGAAAGCGCGATATAAACTGACATTCAAATGGCTGATCAATTCTCCGGAAACAATCAATTCCCAAAACGCTTTAGCAATCTGAATGGGAGAAGGTAAAATCGTACTGGAGACGACTTCGAAATAAGCGGCTAATTGCCAAATGATAATTACTAAAACCGGCAACGAGAGCCCTCTGATTATACTTGCGCTTAGAGATTTATTTCTGACTGTCCCGCTGGAACCCGATTCAGGATTGATCTTTTCGGGTCTGGATTTTGTTCCTGCCATCAAGACTGAAAGAAATGGCTTCATTTTCCCACCCACTAATTTGTTTTAGTTTCCTGCTTTGCCCTCGTAATAAACGTATTGTCAATAACTTTTGCGACCTCGACCTTGTTTTTGACTCCACCAAGATCGTAAAGAGTGTCCGCCGTTTTTTGATGTTCTTTGATATAATCATCCGACACCGGATCATTTCGGAAATCCGTATTTTTCACGATATTGGCCACAATGGCTTTATCCAATTTGAGCACTTGGGCATACAGATCTACGGCCTCGTTTTGGTTTTGGGTCTGCCAGGCAACGGCTTCGTCCAGCGCTTTTAAATACAGCTCTACGAATTCCGGATGCTCTTTCGCAAATTTGGTGCTGGCTACGGTAAAGTTCGGACTCGGCATCTTGAGATCTTCGCCCGATACCAATATTTTCGCTCCGACGGTAGCTTGCTCCGTACTGATGAACGGCTCCCAAATTCCCCATGCATCTACCGTACCGTTCTCGAAGGCAGGCTTCGCTTCGGAAGGGGCCAATTGAATTAATTTCACATCGGACGGCTGCAGCCCGGCTTGATCCAGGGCCCGGTAAATCAGATTGTAAGAGGTGCTGCCTTTGGCAACCGCTATTTTTTTGTCTTTTAATTCCTGAATGCTTTTGATGGGGCTATCTTTAGGCAGAAGCAGCACATTGTTTTTCAAACCGCTACTATATAAGGAAATGATTTTAAAGTCTATCCCTGCTGCTTGAGCCACAATGACCGGCGTATTGCCGCATGCCAGAAAATCAATGTGATTGGCGGACAGAGCTTCGAATTCTTCGGGCCCTGTCTGAAACTCAACCCAGTTGACTTTTGCCCCCTTTGCAGCAAACTGCTTCTCGACGAACCCCTTTTCTTTTGCCAAATAGGAAGGAGCTACATTTTTAATATAGCCAATATTAACCGTTAGGTTTTGTCCGTCTGTGTTACTCGTTTTGGTTCCGCAACCTGCGAGAGAAGCCATGACAAGTAAAGATAGCAAGAGTACAATCCATTTGTTTGGTTTCATTTCTCTTTCCCCCGTTATTTAAATTCCTGCTCCTTCGACCAAAGCAAAGCTTTCCCATCTCTCGAATTCCTTCAATACCTTCAGGCGGAAATTTTGAAAAGCTTCGCTTGCTTTTTTCCGAGGATAAGGAAGATGGTTTGGGATGACGTCACGGATGACACCCGGTTTGGCTCCCATAATGACAATTTTATTGGCCACAAATACCGCCTCATCGATATCATGAGTCACTAAAACCATCGTTGTCTTTTTGTTTTCCCAAATTTCCAGAATGGCTTCCTGCATATGGGTTCTTGTAAAAGCGTCCAACGCGCCGAAAGGCTCATCCAGCAGCAGCACCTGAGGCTCTCTCAGTAGAGCGCGAGCAATGGAAACACGCTGGGACATCCCTCCGGAAAGTGCTCTAGGATACGATTTTTCAAATCCTTTGAGATGTGTCAATTCCAGCAGTTCGTCAACTTTTCTGCGGATATCGGCCGATTTTAAGGAATAATTCGCAGCAATATTTTGCTCCACCGTCAGCCACGGAAAAAGCCGGTGCTCTTGAAAAATGAACCCCTTCTCGATACTGGCGCTGTTCACTTTTTCTTCTCCCAAATATACGGCGCCCTCATAATCGTTATCCAGACCGGCTATAATTTTAAGAAGTGTGCTCTTTCCGCAGCCGCTCGGTCCGATAATCGCTATAAATTGCTCCTGACCGATTTCCAGGTTAATATCTTTCAATACGGACAGTGGACCTTTTTCGGTTTGGAAAGTTTTACTGACCTTTTCAACTCGGAGGGATTTTTCTGACAAAGCAAGCATTCCTTTCCGCTTCTTATAGGACTGCACTTTTACTAAATTTATTTTGCGGTTTAGCAAGTCCCAGGTGATCCCTTAACATTCGTCCTGCGTATTCCGTTCTGAACAATCCTCTTTGTTGAAGGACGGGAATGACCGTATTTACAAACTCATCCAAGCCCCCCGGTAAATACGGAGGCATGATATTGAAACCGTCGGCTGCTCCGTTTACGAACCATTCTTCCAGTTGATCCGCTATCATTTCGGGCGTACCCACAAGGGTCCGATGACCGCGGGCTCCGGCTATGCGCAAGCTCAGTTCCCTTATCGTTAAGTTTTCTTTTTTGGCCAAATTGACTAAAAGATCGAACCTGCTTTTACCGCCGTTTGTTTCGGCAAATTCAGGCAGCGGCCCGTCCAGCGGATATACCGACAAATCGTGATCCATAAGGTCTGATAAAAGACCCACGCCGGCCATCGGATGAACGAGTTCCTGAAGATAGGCTTCCTTCTCCTTCGCCTCTTTAAGCGTGGAGCCGATAATAGGGAAGACACCCGGCATAATTTTCACTTCATCTGCGGATCTGCCGTATTGAATTAATTGTTTTTTCACGCTGGAATAAAACGCCTCTGCTTCTTCGCGTGTTTGCTGCGCAGTAAAAATAACTTCCGCCGTTTGTGCGGCGAGTTCTTTTCCCGCTCCGGAGGAGCCTGCCTGAATGATAACGGGTCTCCCTTGCGGCGTACGGGAAACATTAAGGGGACCGCGCACCGAAAAGAATTCACCTTCGTAATCAATCGCGTGAATTTTGCTGGAGTCCGCAAAAATTCCAGATTCTTTATCGATGACCAAGGCATCGTCTTCCCAGCTGTCCCATAAGCTCTTGACGACATCAATGTATTCCTTGGCCCGCTGGTACCGCAATCCGTGATCCGGGTGTTTCTCCTTGCTAAAATTGTAGGCCTCTGTAGAATAAGCCGATGTGACCACATTCCAAGCTGCGCGTCCGCCACTCAGATGATCTAAAGACGCGAACATCCGGGCTATATGATAAGGTTCTGTATAGGTTGTTGTTACCGTTGCCGCTAAACCGATATACTCCGTCACCGCGGAGAGTGCGGATAATAAAGTAATCGGCTCCGGCTTCACGGAAGCGGTATAAGATACGGCCGTATCGTTGGGGACTACGACATTATCGGCGAGAAAAATCATATCGAACTTTCCCCGTTCCGCCGTTTGGGCCAATTCCTTATAAAATTTCAGGTCCATGATTCCATTAGATTTCGCACCCGGGTGTCTCCAGGCAGCGAGGTGATGCCCGACATAATATAAGAAGGCTCCTAGATGCATCTGTCTGGCTTCTGAATGCATAGCTTTCTCCTCTTTCCATACCGTATTCTTGATGACATGCAGCTCACATTTTTTTCACAAAAAAAGACAGCAGGAAACACAACATCAAAACGTGTTGTTCTCCAGCTGTCTGGTCGAACCTTCAATTCCTATTGGAATTATGGTGTATAAAACTTAACATCTTTCTATTTTGCTGTCAAGGCGCTTTTTGCTTTCTTATAGGATAATTCCCTTCTAAAAGCAACGGAAAAAGGCGATCGCTCCACCCGCTCGGACGGGGAACGTTCGCCTTTTTTTCCTGGCCTGGTCGACTTCAGCCTCATTTATAAAGCTGGCCGATGCTACAGGTTTAAATGTCGATAGTAACGTAAGACTTTGATACTTCCTCATACGCCCGCTTGGAATGCAGCCATTCCTTCTTATCGCCCAGACAATTGCAAATGAACTGCGTGGAGCCGATGGATATCTTTTTTCGGTAATGAACATGTCCGCAAACGGCATATTTGACAGAGCGGCTATAACTCCGGATCAATGCTTGATAGCGCTCGCTTCCCAAAAATGCGTTGAAATAGTCCCAGTCCTTGTGCGGCATCGGTACTGTAAATTGATCGTGATTCACCACGTGCGTCACGAGAATGACCTTTTTGCCGCCGCAGGCTTCAAGCTGCTTTTGGAGCTTGTCATAGAAATGGTCGGTTATCTGCTCGGGTGTACTGCCCCAATTCACGTATAATTTGTCCTTCCATGTTCGATTCCCGTACGTCATCGCACGAAACTGCTCCGGCTCGAAACGCTCGCTGCCGTAAGAAAAGTCATACCAGCCGGTGTCCCCGAGCACGATCCATTCATCGTTGATCGCATACGCTCCTTTGGACAAATTCCGCTCATGGCGTTGAAGCTCTTCATAAATATAGGCGGTGCTTAACTCCGGGTGTTCCACATTCCAAATGTCATGATTTCCCGGCACAAACAAACATGGAATGCCCGCCCGTTCCTCGATTTCCTCTAACACGTTTAATGTTTGCACGTAATTGTTTGAAATATCTCCAGCCACAATGAGCAGGTCCGTATTCGTTGCCGATGCGGCACTACACAACGCTTCTTGAACAGTTTCGAATTCGTCGTCATTGTTTTTGTCCACATGAAGGTCGGACAATATGCCTATCCTCATTTTTGTTCTCCTCTATGTCAGGTGTATAGGTGGCAGCTGACGAAGTGGCCTTCGCGAATACCGGTGAGCACCGGAGCTTCCGTACTGCATCGTTCATGCGCATGGACGCAGCGGGTTTGAAACGCGCATCCTTTCGGGATATCGAGCGGGCTTGGCATATCCCCTTTCAGGATGATCCGTTCCCTTTTTTCTCTGCGATTTTCGGACGGTATGGCCGATACTAACGCTTTGGTATAAGGATGAAGCGGATTGGCGTACAAGTCTTCGACCTCCGCGATTTCCACAATTTTGCCCAGATACATGACGGCTACCCTGTCGCTCATATAATGTACGACATTCAGATCATGCGATATGAACAAATACGTCAAGTTCAGCTCCCGCTGCAAATCTTTCAGCAGGTTCAGGATTTGCGACTGTACGGATACGTCCAATGCGGAAACCGGCTCATCCAATACGAGAAACTCCGGCTTCAGCATCAGCGACCTGGCTATGCCGATCCGCTGTCTCTGTCCACCGCTCAATTGATGTGTATAATGACGGGCGTAAGAGGGGTCCAGTCCGATTCGCAACAGCATGTCATCGACCTGCCGTTTCCGTTCCCGGCTATCTCCAAGCCGGTTTATTTTCAATGGCTCCTCGAGCAGTTCTCCAATCCGGAGTCTCGGATTCAAAGAGGTATAAGGATCTTGAAACACATATTGCATGTGTCTGCGCATGGACCGGGCCCTCGGGCCGCTCAGGCCGGTGATGTCTTTTCCGTTATACACCAGCGTGCCGTCTGTAGCCTGAAGCAGCAGCGACGCCAATTGCCCGACCGTGGACTTGCCGCAGCCGCTTTCACCTACCAGACCTAACGTTTCACCTGCCCGAATGGATAAGGACACGCCGTCAACGGCCCGCAGCGTTTGCTGCTGTCCTCCCCAGAAACCGCCGGCATAATGTTTCTTGATGTTTTGTAACTGTACAATGTCTTCAGCCGGCGCCATAAACCGCAACTCCTTCCTCCTGCACCAAAAAGCACCGTACGGATTGCTGACCGTTCATGCTGTACAAAGCCGGCGTTTCCGCAAAACACCGATCCGTCGCATGTGCGCACCGCGAGTTAAATGTGCAGCCCGGGCCTCTTTCCCGCAGACCGGGAACCGTACCTTGAATGGAAAACAGCCTTTCATATTTCTTTTGCGGCGTCGGTACGGATTGCTTCAATCCGATCGTATAGGGATGCTTTGGATTTTCCAACACCGCTTCCGCTGTGCCTTCCTCTACGATTTGTCCCGCATACATGACTGCAATCCGGTCGCACATATCCGCGATAACACCCAAATCGTGAGAAATGAGCAAAATCGACATGCCCTTCTCTTCGCGAATTTGCCGCATCAAGTCCAAAATTTGCGCTTGAATCGTGACGTCCAGCGCCGTCGTAGGTTCATCGGCAATGAGCAGATGCGGTTCGCCGGAAATCGCTATGGCGATCATGACCCGCTGACGCATGCCGCCGGACAGCTGGTGCGGGTATTCATCCAGAAGCGATTCCGGACGAGGCAGTCCGACAACCCGGAGCAGCTCGTGAGCGCGCTCCCTCGCTTCTTTACGCGAGCATCCGAAATGAAGCCGCAATGACTCCGTAATTTGACTGCCAATAGTAAAGGCCGTATTGAGCGAGCTCATCGGGTCTTGAAACACCATGGAAATTTCTTTCCCCCGTATGCGGCGAAGCTCCTCTTGGCCGAGACGGTGCAGCGGATGCTTCGACTGAAACCATATTTCGCCGCCGCTAATCTGCATCGCTTTCGGCTGCAGTCCGAGAATGGAGAGCGAAAGAACGCTTTTTCCGCTGCCGGATTCCCCGACGATACCTACAGTCTCCCCTTTAGCCACCGAAAGCGAAACTCCGCCAAGGACGGACAGCGTTTCGCGGGAGGACGTTGTTAATTGCAGCTCTAGATCGCGTATGTCGAGAAGAAACTCTGCCCGATGCATGGAGTTTGCAGAAACCATCTCATCACCTTCTATTGTCGTTTGTCACGCAGGTCTCGGATGCCGTCGCCGAGCAGGTTAAAGCCGAGTACGGTGACGGTAATGAATAGACCTGGGGCGAGCGCATACCAGGGCGCTTTGCCGATATAGCTTTGCGATTCGTTCAACATCCGGCCCCAGCTTGGGTCCGGCGGTTGGACTCCAAGCCCCAGGTAGCTGAGCGCGGCTTCTACCAATATCGCGGTGGAGAAGCTTAATGCCGCCGTCGTAACAACCGGAGACAGGATGTTAGGTAATATTTGTTTGAAAATAATGTTGGCATGGCCTGCTCCGATACCTCTTGCCGCCTTCACGAACTCGGCTTCCTTCATGTGCAGAAATCCGCTGCGCACGACCCTTGAAAAAGCCGGAACGGACAAAATCCCGATCGCGATCATCGTCTGGAACAGGCTCGGCTTAAAGAGGGACACGAGCAGCAGCGCAAGCAGCACACCCGGAAAGGCCAGCAGCGCGTCGATGAACCGCATCAACAGTTCGTCGGCCCATTTGCCCACATAACCGGCGATCGTGCCGATGAGCAGGCCGCCCGTAAGCCCGATCGCGACGGATACCGTACCCACCTTAAAAGCCGTTTGCGTTCCTTCCATAACGCGGCTTAGAATATCCCGGCCGAAATTGTCGGTTCCGAGCAGGTGAGCGGCGCTGGGCGCTTGCAGCCGGTCTGCGATGCTCATGTCATTGACCCCGTACGGCACGTAAATCAGACTGACCAGCATAAGGAGAAAGAGAACCGCTATACAGACGGCTCCCACAACGAGACTGAAGCTTAATTTTGTCATCCTCATATGCAAACCTCTACTTTAAGCGGATTTTCGGATCCAGCCAGCGATAGGACAAGTCAACGATAAAATTGGTCGTGATGACGATAAATGCGATCATAAGGACCATGCCCTGCACTAGCGGATAATCGCGGTTGCCAATACCGGTGATAAGCAGGCCGCCAAGCCCCGGCAATGTGAAAACTTGTTCGACCACAAGGCTTCCCGCCAGTAATTCTCCGAAATTGATGCCGACAATCGTCACGACGGGCAACAGTGCGTTCTTCAGCACGTGCTTGTAATACACCGTGGATTCCTTCAATCCCTTGCTTCTGGCCGTGCGAACGTAATCCAGATGAAGCTGCTCCAGCATCGTCGTACGCAAGTAGCGTACGACGATCGCAATTTGCGGAAGCGCCAGGGCAACGGAAGGTAGCAGCAATGATTTAAATGCCAGCAGCGGGTTTTCCGACCAGGGCACATAGGCGCTGACCGAAAACCATTTGAGCGTGAGCGCGAACAGGAGAATGAGGATGATGCCCATCCAGAAGGACGGGATAGCGAGCCCGATCTGCGAACCGATTGAAATGATGATATCCACGGCTTTACCCTTTGACCTTGCGGCTGCGATCCCGAGTGGGATAGCCGTCACCGTCGTAAGGAGCAGCGCAAGCAGCGCTAACGACAAGGTGACTGGAAAGCGGCTGCCGATCAGATGCAGCACCGGCTCCGAGAAGCGAAGCGAATCGCCGAAATCGAGCCCGGCCACACCTCTCATCCAGCTTGCAAACTGTTCGGGCAGCGGTCGGTCCGTCCCCAGCTTGGCTTCCAGCAAAGCAATTTGCTCGTCGGAAGCTTCAGGACCCAAAATCGTCAGCGCCGGATTGCCTGGAATGATCCGAAATACGGAAAAAGTAAGAAGTACGACGAATAACACGGTCAAAAGGAGGGTCAGGATTCTGCGTACTAGATAGGGCAAGGCAAGTTCTCCTCCTTGATTCGTAGGTCCTTACTCCTTAAAGTAAACCGTCGACAAATCCTGGACGTAAAGCGGATATTGCTTGTATCCGTCCAGCTTTTTGTTCAATGCCACATTGAGGTTCGGATCCATGATATAAACAGCGGCAGCGTCATTCGACAAAATCGTTTGGACTTGTTTATACAGCGCCACTCGTTTGGCGTCGTCGACTTCCGTCACCGCCGCTTTCAGCGTTTTATCGAACTCGTCGCTCTTGTAGTTAAAGAAGTTATTCGCGGAATCGGACAAATATTTATTCAAGATTTGGTAAGGATCCAGCTTCCCGTCCAGTCCGATGATGTTCAAATCGTAATTGCGGTTTTTGTAAATCCGGTCCAGCCATACCGCCCATTCCACCGGTTCAATCTTCACTTTAATACCGACTTTCGCCAGCTGCTGCACGATCACTTGGGCCGTATCGACATGAAATTGATAGTTGGACGGAACCGAGAGCGTCGTTTCAAAGCCGTCTTTGTAGCCGGCTTCAGCAAGCAGACTCTTGGCTTTGTCGAGATTCGTCTTATAGGTGTCTTCCAGACCGGCCTGATAGTACTTGGACAAGACGGGGCTGAGATTGGAGCCGAGCTTCGTTCCGTTGCCGAGCGCCACCCCTTTGATGATCTCATCCTTGTCGATGGCGTAATTGATTGCCTGACGGACTTTAATATCGTTGAACGGTTTCCGCGAAATGTTGAAGGTCATCAGCTGGACCAGGTTTTGCGGTGCGCTAAGCTTGGTGTAGCTATCCCCCAGGGTTGAAATCGGGTCGTTTCCGATCCGCGGATAAATGTCGGCTTCGCCTGATTTAAGAGCCGCCAGAGAAGCGGTGGCATCCGTGATGATCCGGAACTCGACTTTGTCCAATGAGGGAACGCCTTTCACGTAGTAATCGGCAAACTTCTCCACGACAAGACGCTGTCCCGGGACGTATTCTTTGAATTTAAAGGGCCCGGTGCCGATTGGAAGCTTGTTGCTGTCTTGATAATCTTTAGGAATGACGGTTGCCGTAAGTGCCGTCAAGAATGAAGAATTGTTCTTTTTCAATGTAATGACGACGGTGCCTGCATCAGACGCCTCGATCGCTTGCACATCCTGGAATGCCGGATTTAGCGGCTTGCCGGTAGCGGTGCCGGCCAAACGATCGTAGGAAAATTTAACATCCTGCGAAGTAACGGGATTGCCGTTATGAAATTTGACGCCGCTGCGAAGCTTGAACGTATAAGTCAGACCGTCCGGCGATACTTGATAAGACTCGGCGACGGCCGGGAGAAGCTCCCCTTTCTCGTTAGGCTTCAGCAGTCCTTCAAAAACATTGAACAGTACTTCGGACGTGCCCGCAGCAACCGCAAGATGAGGGTCCAGGTAGTCGAGATCTTGAGGGATAAGGACTACAACGTTGCCTCCCTCTTTCTTCCCTCCGCTTGTATTTTT
>NZ_BIMH01000007.1 GCF_004000985.1 Paenibacillus validus NBRC 15382
GTGGGCTTGCCGTAATCGAACGATTTGCATAAAGCCTCCAGTTCTTTTTTCAAATCGCCGAGGAACCGGTAGCAGTCCGCCATGTTGATACACGCATTAATTTTATCCTCGACCCATCCTTCGGCAAGGTCCAAATTTTTTTGATAGTTATCTATCGCCTTCTCATAATGACCGTTTTCTCTGAGTTCATTTCCGTAGTAAAAATAATCCCGGGGACTGAACTTGTCGCCGCGTTCGATTTTACGCTCATAAATTTGCAGGTTACGACCTACTTTATGTCTCGTTTTCTTGTGCGTGATCGCCACGTCCGAATTAATAATGTAGCCGGAGACCTCCAAATAATTATGCACGTCGCCGCGCCATTGAAAGTTGCGGGCCGTCTTGATGAGCCGGTTGCGCCGGTAGCGCAGCGTGACGTTGCCGAACTCATCCGTGCCGGCGTTGTAAAACATGGAGACCGAATCGACCGCGGGATTCAACGTTTTCTTGAGCTCGAGAAATTGACGGCGATCTTCCTCCAAGATGACATCATCCGCATCCAAGTAAAGAATGTACTCTTTCGTCGCGTAGGTGAAGGCATGGTTTCTCGCTTCCGAGAAGCTTCCTGTCCACGGAAAATGAAAAATGCGGTCCGTGTACCGTTTCGCAATTTCCACGGTTTGGTCTTCGGAGCCTGTATCGATAATGTTGATTTCATCGACGATATCCTTGGCGGAATCCAGACAGCGGGCCAACACTTCTTCTTCGTTTTTGACAATCATGCACAAACTGATGGTTATCATGAATCATCCTCATTTCCGGAAGTTATAGAGAGGAGAAAAAATAAAGGAACGGATGCCTTCTCCTGAAGAAGGCATCCCGAGTCCCCAACCAAGTATTACGTGAATTGTATGACGTTCAATGCGCGAATGTTAACTTGCGCATCCGTAATATTGGTACCATTTACGGCGATTGCTATGGAATACGTATGCGCCCCAGCTCCAGGCGTATCCACCCAGGTCATGTTGGGAATTTCAATGATGGTACGGGCAATAGCGATACTCTGAGCCGAGTTGTCTTCTCTTGTTATGGTGGCAATAGGAGTTCCATCGAGCAGCAACTGGTACGTAATAGTGTATTCAACAGCATTGATGACAGCGCCGGATACAATTTCGACTTCAACCATGGAGTCGATTTTGAACGAATCGGTGCCTGTAGCGACTACCCCCAACGATAAAACCGTTGCTGGAGGATCTCCGATGGTAATGATTTGCGCTGCAACTGCATCTGTACTGGACAGTAACGAACCGGATCCTGTCGCTCCCGTGGCACCTGTCGCTCCTGTGGCTCCCGTGGCTCCTGTAACGCCCGTTGCTCCTGTCGCTCCCGTCGCTCCCGTTGCGCCTGTTGCACCAGTGGCTCCCGTCGCTCCCGTGGCTCCTGTCGCTCCCGTGGCTCCTGTCGCTCCTGTGGCTCCCGTTGCACCAGTGGCTCCCGTCGCTCCCGTGGCTCCTGTCGCTCCCGTGGCTCCTGTCGCTCCTGTGGCACCTGTCGCTCCTGTGGCTCCCGTCGCTCCCGTTGCACCTGTTGCGCCTGTGGCTCCCGTCGCTCCCGTGGCTCCTGTGGCTCCCGTCGCTCCTGTGGCTCCCGTTGCGCCTGTCGCTCCCGTGGCTCCCGTGGCTCCCGTTGCGCCTGTCGCGCCCGTGGCTCCCGTGGCTCCCGTTACGCCCGTTGCGCCTGTTGCACCAATGGCTCCTGTCGCTCCCGTTACGCCCGTTGCGCCTGTCGCTCCTGTCGCTCCCGTTACGCCCGTTGCGCCTGTCGCTCCCGTTGCGCCTGTCGCTCCTGTCGCTCCCGTGGCGCCTGTCGCTCCCGTGGCACCTGTCGCTCCTGTGGCTCCCGTTGCGCCTGTCGCGCCCGTGGCTCCCGTGGCTCCTGTCGCTCCTGTCGCACCTGTGGCTCCTGTCGCTCCCGTGGCTCCAGTGGCGCCTGTCGCTCCTGTGGCTCCTGTCGCTCCCGTGGCTCCCGTGGCTCCTGTCGCTCCCGTGGCTCCTGTCGCTCCCGTGGCTCCTGTCGCTCCCGTCGCTCCAGTGGCTCCTGTCGCTCCTGTGGCTCCGGTCGCTCCAGTGGCGCCTGTCGCTCCCGTCGCTCCTGTGGCACCAGTTGCTCCCGTTGCTCCCGTCGCTCCCGTCGCTCCTGTGGCTCCTGTCGCTCCTGTGGCTCCTGTTGCTCCTGTAGCTCCTGTGGCTCCCGTGGCTCCTGTCGCTCCTGTCGCACCTGTGGCTCCGGTCGCTCCTGTGGCTCCCGTCGCACCTGTGGCACCAGTTGCTCCCGTTGCTCCCGTGGCTCCTGTCGCTCCCGTTGCGCCTGTGGCTCCTGTCGCTCCTGTGGCTCCAGTTGCTCCCGTTGCTCCCGTGGCTCCTGTCGCTCCTGTCGCTCCTGTGGCTCCCGTCGCTCCTGTCGCTCCCGTGGCGCCTGTCGCACCTGTGGCTCCTGTCGCTCCGGTCGCTCCCGTGGCGCCTGTCGCTCCCGTGGCTCCTGTCGCTCCTGTCGCTCCCGTCGCACCTGTGGCTCCCGTTGCACCAGTGGCTCCTGTCGCTCCCGTGGCTCCCGTCGCACCAGTGGCTCCTGTCGCACCAGTAGCTCCAGTGGCTCCCGTGGCTCCGCTGACCACCAGAGCTTCAACATCGTCTACCAGTACGTCAGCTGTTCCGGCTTGCGGCAGCCCATTAATCGTGATCAACGCTTGTGTTGTGCCTGCGGGTGCCGGAGTCGTCACATTGTAAACTTCGAGCCAAGTATCATCCGTCGCCGCGTCTGGAAGCCGGGAGGAGATGTTATTCACGATCAGGCCAATACCGAGGAAATTAAATGCACTATCATAATATGCAACACTCGTACTGACGATTGGGTTCGGCAAGTCGCCGATCTTGGCCACCGAAAACAGCAGCTCTAATTTTTCTCCCGCCGTAATTGGAATGAATTGGGATATAAAAGAGTTTGATCCTCCGCCATTTAACTGCGCACTGAAAAAACCGGAATGACTGTGTTCGCTGTTGATAGACGCGTTCAGCGAAAGCCAAGGGTCCAGCGTTCCCGTTTCAAATCCGCCGTTCACAACAACATTGTTTAACGGCAATTTAACTCACCTCCAGTTCATTTAAGTCGATTCACATATGTTGCCTTGAACCAACTTAATTTACGGTATGTCACCACAATGAGAATGGAGTCGGCGTATGCCAAAGGACAAACATCCATTCTTACTCTATTGTTTAGTAGATTTGTAGAAAAATAGAGCCCCATTTGACTCCAAGTAACTATTTTTTGGTTCTATTAACACTATATATAAGATTTAAAAAAGAGAGGAAAGGCTGCTTACCAGCCCTTCCTCTGATTCCTTGCCTTCACTAGCTTCATCATGAGACACATCGGCAAGTGCCCGTCCACTGTCTATCCTTTATAAATGGTACCCGTGAAACTTCTTTCCCCAAAGTTGCTGTTTGCCAAATTCACTCCTGGACCCGTACTGGCTATTATAAAGAAAGTGTACGTATAAGTTCCTGGCGGCGGATCATCTACCCATGTAATCGTACTTATCTGTTGAAAAAAACCTTGAATGGTAATACCGCCACTAAGGAAATAAACTACATCATCAATTTCATTAGTAAGAATGGTTACGCCTCTCCTAAAGAAGATGTTAAATCCATAGATAAGGGTGGAATTAGCCGATTGCTCAAAAACTCCTGAAACATTCCCGTCCAGTTTTATTTTTTGACCTGGACCTAATGTGGCGATCAGTGTTAGAGTTACGTTATTTTGGACATCAAACGGAACAATATCTGTAAACTGCTGGTTTAAAATTTGTGTTACTACACCTGTCGCACCTGTAGGTCCTGTTGCCCCTGTGGCTCCTGTTGCTCCCGTTACGCCTTCGCTCCCGTGGCTCCTGTTGCTCCCGTAGCCCCCGTGGCTCCCGTTACGCCCGTCGCTCCTGTCGCTCCCCCTGCACCTGTGACCACCAGAGCCTCGACATCGTCTACCAGTACGTCAGCCGTTCCGGCTTGCGGCAGCGCATTAATCGCGATCAACGCTTGCGTCGTGCCTGCAGGTGCCGGAGTCGTCACATTGTACACTTCGAGCCAAGTATCGTCCGTCGCCGCATCCGGAAGACGGGAGGAAATGTTATTCACAATCAAACCGGTCCCCAGAAAGTTAAATAAGGCGTAGTATGAAACCGAGGTACTGACGATCGGGTTCGGCAGGGCGCCAAGTTTGGCCAACGAAAACAACAGCTCCAGATTATCCCCCGCCGTGATCGGAACGAATTGGACGATGAACGAGTTTAAGCCTCCTCCATTCAGCTGCGCACTGAAGAACCCGGAATGGCTGTTAGCGCTGTTAATAGACGCGTTCAGCGATAGCCAATGGACCAGCGACCCGGTTTCGAACCCCCCGTTTACTACAATATTGTTTAGCGGCAACTTTGCTCACCTCCATATTTTTAGCCGATACAAGTAGATTAACTTGAACCCACTTCATATAAAGTATGTCGCATAGATGAAGCCGGAGGACAACTATACATTTCCATTCATTTGGTAATAGTTTCATAGATTATACGGAACAGTGACGTCTTCTAACCCTCGAAAAAAGGGCATGCACCGAGCAATGAATGGGCGATGCATATGGCACGTGTAACTTCTTGAAATGACGAAAGGCTCATATACTGAGAAAAGTACGACTATGGAAAATGGAGTGATTTTAGTGGCACAACGTTACTTGAAGCTGGCTGCGATTTATTTTACGGTGGGGGTCCTGCTCGGTATGGTGATGGGCATCATTCACGATTTCAGGCTGACCTCGGTTCACGCTCACTTTAACTTGCTCGGCTGGGTCTCGATGGCTTTATTCGGTCTTATCTATCATTTCTATCCGGGTGCGGGGCAAACCAAATTAGCCAAAACACACTTCTGGCTCCACAATATCGGCCTCCCGATCATGCAGATCAGCATCGCTTTGCAAATTACGACCGAAAATATGGCATTCCTGCCCATCACGATCGTGAGTTCACTGTTGGTCGTCATCGGCGTTATCCTGTTCACGATCAACTTGTTTCAACAGGTCCGTCCAACCCCTGCCCCGTAAAGGATAAGCACTTCGTAAGCTTAATGGGCACCTGGCTCCTCGCGGACAAGTTTTCGGTCTAACACTCCATAAGCTGCATATCATGTAAGAAATGCGCTGGCTAACATGATGCCGAGGAGGAGGCCGTCAATTGTACAGGAAACCGGATCCGGTCCCCATTGAGGAAACATCCATTTGGCTGTGCGGCGAAGAGAGCTGCACCGGTTGGATGAGACAAAACTTCACGTTTGAAAAAAGTCCCGTCTGTCCATTTTGCAATTCGGATATGGTACAAGGCACGAGACAACTCCCTGTTCTGATTAATAAGTCGATAGAAGCGTAATTTCCTATGCAAAAAGACTGCCCGAGAGGCAGTCTTTTTGCATGCAGGGGTATCCGAACGAAGAAGAGGCCTTGTAAACGGTCGAACGGGTTTGGGATTCGGGAGAGCCTGTCGGCATTCCCTTATCCTACTCCGCCGCTTGCGCCAAATGCTCTTTACAAAACGCATCCACGAGCGCAATCTCATCGTCTTCCATCTCAAACTCCAGATAACGTTCCGTCGTTCGCTCGAAAATTTCGTATTTGACAATTCCGCTGCTGTCTTCTTCGACTTTATAAATGACCCGAATATACAGGCCCTGTTCGGAGTACAATTCGTCATCCTCGGGCACCTCGATATCCAGGACGAACTCGTACCGCTTGCCCGCTAATATTCCATAAGGGTCCTTGACCAATTCCACTTCATATCCGGTAACCGTTAACATTGCTTCATTCCGCCTTCTGTTTCTAAAGTTAGTAAACGTGTGATTCTTTCATTATAGGAAGCTTCCTTGAGAAAAACAAATAAGGCCGGCTTGAAGCGGCAGCCGGCATTGAATAGGTCGTTCTATTTGTTCGGATTTATCGCAACCAGATCTGCAGGGCTCTGCGGAATGATTTCGTACGTTTCGTATTGACTCAAAATGCCTGTAATTTCATAGGTGCCCCCAACTCGAATCTCATGAAGATCAAGCAGATCCTCCATCGCAACCAGCGTAATGACGTTCCCTGCTTCATCCGCGACCGGAATGCGGTAAACGCCATCCGTGGGCCCGGCAGGAAGCTCCTTCATTTGTCCGGGCAGCTTTACCAGCTGTCCTTTCAACGCTTCCGCTCGTCCGGCATGATTCAAATCGGCCATTTGCAGAGAGCTCGGTGCAGGTACGGACTTATTCTTTTGCAGCACCTGAATCGGGGCGGCTGTCGGACGAATCTCCAGAAGGCCTTGGCGGTCGCCAACCACGCCCGTCACCTGAATCCGATTCCCCGCCTTCGCATCGGGACCGCGATAATCATAGATGTGAATGCCTCCGGTTTCGTCTTGAATATGGACCGACCGCTTCCCGCCGCGGATTCGCACCTGATTCTTCACGACGACCCCTTGTACGGTGACGAGCTGACCGGGGAGGTCTTTAGCTTCCATTACGGATACGAGCGGCGCTTCCCCGGTAGACGTACGCAAGACTTCGTTCCGGAATGCCGCGGCAGGCCCGATGCTTCCCGCGAACGCTTCAAACGGGATAGCGGTCAAGCTCAGAAGGATCAGCAGCATGAGGTGAGCAGCGTATTTCTTAAGCCAACGTTTCAATGAGATCCGCCTCCTGAGAGTACTTCAGTCTATAGGTATAGGATAGAAGACGGATGTTAACCGCATACGTGAACTATGTAAACATTTTGTTAAATCAGGCGCTCCAGCAGAAGGCCCCCACAAAGGTGCAAAGTGCGCATCCGGCTCCGCCCCAGCGAATGCCCAAGGCGGCCGCGGCTGCAACGTTTACGACGAGTATACCCCATTTGCGGGAAAACGATTCTAACGGCTTGAATTCCGTTCATCAAACCGTTACTCGGTAAAAGTAGCTTTTACCCGTTTGGATATATGAAAATACATCATCCAGATCCACGATACGATTACCGTCAAGCCCGTATTCGCTGCCAGCTTCATCTCATCGATGCTTTCCTTTTGAACGGCGTACAAATACATAGCGATCATCAAGCTAGCCCCTATATTTACGAGATAATAAGCCTTCATTAAGTTTGGGAGCGTCCGGCTTCTCTTCCACCATTTCGCAATGAGGATCAGATATACAGGAATCGACAGCAGGCTTAACGTATAGGAAAAGTAATAAAGCGGCTTGCTGACCGCAGCATTCGAGTCACTCATAAACAAACTGACAAGCGTTGCCGCCAACGAATAAACAAGGCCTACAGCCGGCAGGCTCAGCCATCCTCTAATGCCGGCAAAGACTTGATTCGTATCCGTTAGCTGCGTTTGGGCCAAATTCCCCGGACTCCCTTCCTGCAAGTCATTTTGGCTTGAAACCATGCTTAGCTCCCCCTGCTATTGAGATTTTTCGATGTCAAGAAATTTTTCATTAAACTTTTCTAATGAAATTCTAATAGTAGCGGCTCATCCCAGGCGCGAAGGGCTTCGCTCCGACCGCCGGTAATTCATGGAAGTTTAAGATATGGTATCGTTGTTCTTGCGGACAAGCCGTATCCAAACAACAACCTAAAGGGAGGAAATAAGAGATGAACAACACGAAGAAAAACCGTCTCGGTAAAACCTTAGTGGGAGTCAGCCTTAGCCTCTCCCTGTTTTTTTCGGGCAGCATGTTCTTGGCGCCTCAGTCGGCTCAAGCGGCCGTCGCAAGCAATGCTTCCGTAGCGGACAAAGTGATCTCAACGGGTAAACAATATCTCGGGACACGTTATCAATTCGGAGCTAAAGCCGGAAATACCAAAGCCTTTGACTGCTCCTCGTTCACGCAATATGTATTTAAACGAAACGGCATCAACATTCCCCGTTCGTCCAGGGACCAGGCTAAAGCTGGCACCTATGTTCCAAAAAGCAAGTTGAAGCCGGGCGATTTAATCTTCTCGGATACGAACAGAGACGGGGTTATTAATCACGTCAGCATTTATATGGGCGACGGAAAAATACTTCATACGTATAAAGTCGGCGTGGGAGTTACCATTTCCAATTTTAAAGGCAGCATTTGGGACAAGACTTACGTAACAGCACGTCGCGTGATTAAATAAGGGGAATACCTCTAGGCCATTATTTTATTATCTCATAGCTTGACTGCAAACATGCAGAGCTCACGAAGAGCTCTGCTCTTTTTTTATATTCATAGCCTCATCCCCAAGTATATACCTTCATCTATTCGCTGCCGGAACGCGGTTTCCCTGCTCACATCAGAAACATCGCCACGATCGTCGTGACCGCCAAGCCGATCAGCACCGGCTTCAGATTGCGCCGCGCCAGCTCGAAGGGGCTCACGCCGCAAATCGCCGCCGCCGGAATGAGCGCCCACGGAATAAGGGTTCCGCCGCCCACCCAGACGGCCGCCACTTGCCCGAGCGCGGTCAAGGTGGCCGCAGCTGCGGCGCTTGCGCCTGCAAACAGCTGCGCGACCGAGCCAACGAGCGAGATGCCGGAGAACCCCGAGCCGTCCAGACCCGTAATCGCACCCGTAACGGCCAACGTGAGGGCACCAACCGCATCGTTTAACGGAACATTGTGAGCGAGCGCAACGCCAAGGTCGTTGACGATGCCGTACGAGCCTTGGGGAAGGCGGTTTGCCGAACAGTTCGGTGAACCATCATAATCAGACCGATCCCCCAGAACGCTAAGGCCGGCGTACGCAAAAATCGGGTCAGCGGCGCGACCATCATCTCGTTCACGCCGGTTTGGATCAACACCCTGCTCATCGCCACGATGATGGAAATTATGAAAATGGTGCCGATCAATTCCTTCGTGGCATAAATAAAGCTGTTAAAAATACCGGCTACGGAGCCGCTTAAGGTTTCCGTCGCCAGCAGGCCGAGCGACAAAATCCCGACCACGCAAATCATGGCCGTGTCGCGTCTCATAATAAGAAGCGCCATGATGAAAACGATAAACGCGAGGTACACGCCATGCAGAGGAACCAGTTGAATATCCACTCGAAACCACCCTCCCGCCTTGACTCGTGAAGTCCTACATCCTATGCAGGCGATGGGATAGGCGTTCGCGGAGGGAGGAGCCGATAACGGAAAGTACGTGCATCCGTCCCGGCATACTGTTAAGATGTGATCATAAGAGCAGCATACTACCCGAGATCGAGGAGGATTTACCGTGGAGTTCCGTTTGGAAAGAATCGAAAACAAGGTGGAGTTTTTTCAAGCGTACGACTTGAAATCGCTGGAGCGTCAAATCGACCAGCAAATTGAAAACAACAAAGCGCTCATGTTGGACGTATTTGCCGTTCAGCACCACACCGTATTTGATCCCAATGCGGGCAAGTTGTCGTACAGCGCCGTCGTTCATTTTAAGGCGAAGTAAAGCGGCAGGACGCGTCGCAAGCGGCCAGGCTGCGCAAATCCGGACCTGCACCGGCGGCGAAAGCCGGCCGCCGCTCTCCGACTCTAGTGCGATAGCATTAAGACGAAAAACCCTTCCATTCTACATTATGGAACAACTTTCTACAAATCTTTACAATTCTATTACATAATAGTATGATAAGCTCATATAAACGACTGGATCTAGGAAATAAGACACGAAAAGGCACACTGTACGAAAGTGCAGGCCGCAAAGCTACAGGGGCTTCACGAAACGGGAGTTTCGTATGCCAGCCAGCTTCCGAACGCTCGGCTCTGGTACCTGGCGCGGAGACCGGTGATGGCTGGTCTCTTTTTTATGTATTCGATCAACAATCAGGAGGGCATTAGCATGGCAAAGGGCAATCGAACTCAGCGCAGTCAGAAGTTCCTCATTATTTTCACCCCCGGCATCGGGCTTATGAACCGCTTCAAATATGCCAGTAAGTTTTTATTAATCGGACTGCTTGTGCTCGTACCGCTCAGCATCTTCTTGTATTTGCAATTGTCCGCGTCCGCCAAAGAAATCGCTCTCACCGAGCAAAAGCAGGTCGGTCTGGAGTACGTGAGCCGGTTAAACGACTTTCTGATCGCGGTCGATGTTCACCGCGCATTGATTGTCGGTTCCATTCACGGCGATAAAGATTTGAAGTCCCAATTAGCCGCCAATGAGGAAGCCCTGAATCAAATCGTGGCCGGGCTGAACGAATTGGATGGCCGGTTAGGCGAGAGCTTGAATTCGACGGAACAATGGAAAGCTCTTCAATCGAAATGGTCGGAACTGAAAGGAAGGGGCGTCAGCCTCACGGGTCAAGATGCATTAGACCAATACGGTGCCATCTTGACGGATACCCGGGCGATCATCACGCAAATCGCCAATGCGTCGCATCTCGTGCTCGATTCCCAGCTAGACAGCTATTATTTAATGGACTCGACAGTCCGCCAATTCCCCACTCTGATGGATCGCGTCGGACGAGCACGTGCTCTGGCCGTTCATTACGCGGGGGCGAAAACGCCGATTTTCACCGCGGAAGAACGAACCCTGACATCGCTGCTGGACCAAATCCGCACGTCGATGGACAACGTTAAAGGCAACCTTGAATCGCTCCGAACGGAGAACGAGATGCTGAGCTTCGAACTTCTCGATGCTTGGCAGGAGCATAACCAGCTCGTTCTCCAACTGAATCGCTGGATAAACAATCAGATCATCATACCTAAACAAGTAGATCAGACTCCCAAAGCGGTATTCGATGACCTGTCTAATCTCGTCAAGCAAACTCAAATTCATTACGACACCGAGCTGAAGGCTTATGAGCATCTGCTGCAGACGAAGCTAACTGGCTTACATCAGAAGAATACGCTGCTCGTCTTGTTGGGTCTGCTCATCACGCTCGCCTTGCTCTATATTTTTATAAGCTTTTATTTGTCAGTCAAACGAGCCGTCTCCGCGTTGGAGCAAACGGCCACGGAAGTGACAAACGGCAATCTCACCTCGCGGGTACAGCTTCAAACCCGGGACGAGCTTGCCATTGTGGGCAACTCGTTCAATCAGATGACCGAGGCGTTCCGCAACGCCATTCAGACGAGCATTACCGTATCGGAACGGGTGGCGGTCTCCGCCCAGTCGTTGACGCAAAGCGCTTCCCAGTCGACCGAGACCAGCAATCGGATCACGGATGCCATTCAGGAAGTTGCCCAGGGTGCGAATACGCAGCTGAAGGGCGCGGAAGAAACGTCCACAGCCATGGAAGAAATGGCTCAGGGCGTACAGCGGATCGCCGAGACGTCTTCCAGTGTCTCCGAAGCCGCAACGCAAACGTCCCAGCTTGCGCAGAAAGGGAACGACGCTGTCCGCAAGGCTGTCAAGCAGATGGAAAATATTCACAAGCACGTCGACACTTCCGCCAAGGTCATTGAGGAGCTGGGCGCACGATCGCAAGAAATCGGCAGCATCAGCAGCTTGATTACGGACGTCGCCATCCAAACGAATTTGCTGGCGCTTAACGCCTCTATTGAAGCCGCTAGAGCCGGCGAACACGGGGCCGGGTTTATGGTGGTCGCTTCCGAGGTGAAGAAGCTGGCAGAACAAACGAAGACGGCCGCCGCTCAAATTAGCGAGCTGATTCAACACATTCAAGGGCAAACGAAGGATGCGTCCGTACATATGAACGAAGGCGTACTTGAAACGAAACGAGGTCAAGAGGTCATCAAGCAAACCGGTGACGCGTTCGAACAGATCATGAGCGCGGTCGAGCATGTGGCCCATCAAATTCAAGAAGTATCGGCGGCCGCGGAGCAAATGTCGGCCGGTACGCAGCAGGTGACCGCCTCCATGGGCGAAATCGTCAGCATTTCCCGCGTATCCGCCGACAATGCGCTGCAGGTGTCCTCATCGTCGCAGGAGCAGCTTGCGACCATGCAGGAAATTCATGCATCCGCCGAGGCGCTGCATGCTTCGGCGCAGGAGCTTCAGCAGGTAATTCGAAGGTATACGGTCGTATAAACCGCCATCATGGCTTTAGCCGGGCTTTTTCAAGAGTCGATCTCTTGGAAAGTCCGGCTTTTTCTATACCGCATGACCCAAGCTGTCGATTTCGTTTGCGTTTGGGGGATCCCAAAAACAACAAAGAAGATCGCACCCGCACGAACCGTATTGGCTTCATGGGTTGCGATCTTCTGTTGTTTGGACGGCTGCGATGGCTGCACCCTCCCTCATTCGTAAACAACGGTGTGAAACGGTTTGTTTGTATTGACCGGGGATAACGGATAAAAGTTCGACTCATTGCATTGAAAGCAAACGTTCGTGTGACAATCTGCAAGCTGCTCCACCGATTGTCCGCACTTCTCACAGCATTTGGGCTCGAGCGTCTCTAGAAACCGGGTTGATTTCATCATCATAAAACCCTCCACTATCATATAATATTTTGATCTGATGTGTTTTATTATATAACAGTATTCGAAACAGTTCAAGACTTTTATTCATTATTATATAACATTCGTGAAAGGTGTATGCGTCTTAACCAAAGAAGCACCGGCCGATTGCGCCTTCGCGCATCGGCCAGTGCTTCCTTATCGATGAAACTCCAGGGACGGCGGCCTTACAAAATGCGCGCCGTTACCATCGTTCTCGCCACTCGAATCCCATTGCTTCTTATTTCCAGATCCATTTTGCAAAATCTGCGGCTTAGCTCAACGATCGTCGGTATGATTTCGATCACATCGTCAATTTGCAAAGGCACCAGAAAATAACTGGAGGAGCTGTCGATGATCAAATCCCCCTTCTTCTGCTCCTGTACCGTTCTGTAAGCGGCCCTGATGATGACGGTCGACAAGACGCCTTCCGAGACCAGGCCCTCAAAATTCGTCATCTGCGGGGTCACCGTCCCCTTGAAGAACAGCTTGCCGTCCTTGTCGCGCAATTCTTCAAATCCGGACCAAATTTGTACCTCATACGTTTCCGCATTTTGCGGCTGCTTCTGCATGTATTGCATCGCTTTCATGACATCTTTACGGCTGATGACGCCGATCATGCGCCGCTCTGCATCAATAACCGGCAGCAGCTCAATGCCTTCCCACACCATCGTATGACCGGCGGAAGCGACGGACGTTCGCGCGCTGATGACAAGCGGATGGTGCGTCATTAAATTGCCGATCGTTTCGGAAGGCTTGGCCCCCAGGATATCTTTCGTCGTCACCATGCCCACCGGTCTCATCTCTTCATCCACGACCGGATAACGGGTATGGGTCGTTTCCACGACCAGCTCCTGCATCTCTTCCACCGTATTGGTCGGCCGCAAGGAATAGACCGGGGAATCCTTGCGGATGATGTCCTCGACGACCATAATTTGCTTCTTGATCAACCGGTCCTCGATCGCCCGGTTAATCATCGTCGCCACGGTGAACGTATCGAAAGTCGTACCGATGATCGGCAGTTCCAGATCGTCGGCAAGCTTCTTGACCTCCGGAGTCGTATCGAATCCGCCCGTAATCAAGACCCCCGCGCCTTGACCGAGCGCGCACATATGGGCTTGTACACGATTGCCGACGATCAGCAGGTTGCCGGCTTCAATATATTTAAGCATCGCTTCGAGCTGCATGGCGCCGATGACGAACTTGTTCAAAGACTTCTGGATGCCCGCCGCTCCGCCCAGCACGACCCCTTCCACCACATTGACGATTTCTTCGAACGTCAGCTTATCGATGTGGGGCTCCTCTTTCTTCTCTACGCGGATCGTGCCGATCCGGCGTTTCGTACTGACCAATCCGCTGTTCTCCGCCTCCTTGATAGCCCGATAAGCGGTTCCTTCGCTGACATCCAGTTCTTGAGCGATTTTCCGTACGGACAGCTTCGTGCCCACACTCAACGACTCGATGTATTTCGTAATTTGCTCATGCTTCGTATTGAGCTCCGAATGGCCCAGGTTCATGTTCCGCACCCCACCGAACTGTACTATAATATTTAGACAATTATAGTATACTTGGCGCAAAAAGAACAGCATCCCCAAAAGGATGCTGTTCGGATGCTGTTCTGTTAATCTAAATACCGGTAGCCTTGCAGCGTCAAAAAATCTTCAAACTCCGGCGAGACGGTCATCTGCGTGAATAGCGCGGAGGCCACGTCGAATTTCCGGGTGCGGAGCGTATCTTCGCCCAGCTCGGCTTCGATACGCGCCAGCTCTTCGTATTGAATTTGGCGGAACAGATCTGCCGTCAGCTTGCGGCCGTCCTCCAGCACCCCTTTCGGATGATGAATCCACTGCCACAGCTGGGCTCTGGATATTTCGGCCGTCGCCACGTCTTCCATCAGATTGTGGATGGGAACGGCTCCATATCCGCGCAGCCATGCTTCCAAATACAGCAGGCCAACGCTCACGTTCGTACGAACGCCCTTCTCCGTAATCGGGCCTAAAGGCACCTCAAGCAGATCCTTCGCGGCGATCCGGATATCCGTCAGTTGGCGGTCCACTTGATTCTCCGACGGCATATGCTCGTCGAACACCTCTTGGGCGACCGGAACGAGCCCCGGATGCGCAACCCATGTTCCGTCGTGGCCGTTCCTGACTTCCCGCAATTTGTCCGCGCGCACTTTATGCATCGCCTCTTCGTTTGCCTGCGGATCGTTCTTCACCGGAATTTGCGCAGCCATGCCGCCGATGCAGTGCGCCCCCCGTTTATGGCAGGTCTGGATGGCCAACAGCGAATAGGATCGCATGAAAGGCGTCTCCATCGTAACAAGACCGCGGTCGGGCAAAATGACGTCGGGCTGTTTGCGCAGTTTTTTGATGTAACTGAAAATATAATCCCACCGGCCGCAATTCAAGCCTGCGCTGTGCTCCCGCAATTCATACAAAATCTCGTCCATCTCGAAAGCCGCTAAAATCGTCTCGATCAGCACCGTAGCCTTGATCGTGCCCTGAGGGATGCCGAGCGCATCCTGGGCATGGACGAATACGTCGTTCCACAGCCGGGCTTCCCGATGGCTCTCCATTTTCGGCAAATAAAAGTAAGGTCCGCTGCCCTTTTGCAGCAAAGCTCTCGCATTATGAAAGAAGAAAAGTCCGAAATCGAGCAATGCAGCGGAAATGGGCTTGCCGTCCACTTGAATATGCTTCTCTTCGAGATGCCATCCGCGGGGGCGCACCTTGAGAGTCGCCGCTTTGTCGTTCAACCGGTATTCTTTTCCGTCCGGATTTCTATACCGGATCGTACCGTTAACCGCATCCCGCAAGTTGACCTGACCGTCCATCGAGTTGTCCCATGTCGGAGAATTGGCATCCTCAAAATCGGCCATATACACATAAGCTCCGGAGTTAAACGCATTGATGACCATCTTCCGGTCACCGGCCGGGCCCGTTATTTCGACGCGTCGATCCTGTAAATCCGCAGGGACCGGAGCAATGCTCCAGTCGCCTTCCCGAACCGATGCCGTCTCCGGCAAAAAGTCGGGTCGTTCTCCGGCATCGATACGAGCCTGCCGGACGTCGCGCTCGCGCAGAAGTTCTTGCCGCCTCCCGCCGAACTTGCGTTCCAATTCGGCCACGAACTCAAGCGCTTCCGCCGAAAGGATATGTTCCCGTTCAGGGCTGGAAACCTCGCCCGTTATTTGTATGCCTGTCGGCAGCGTCTTACCGGCCATCCGATTCCTCTCCTTCTTGGGTCGACTGTCCTCAATGGGTAAACTGCTCTTGCTCGGTCGAGCCTTCAAGCGCTGTGGTAGACGAGGTACCGCCCGCAATCACTTGCGACACCTCGTCGAAGTAACCCGTTCCTACTTCGCGCTGGTGACGGGTCGCTTCATACCCGCGAGCCTCGCTGGAAAATTCGGCTTGCTGAAACTCGGAGTATGCAGCCATTCCACGATCCTTATAGTCGTACGCCAGCTCAAACATGCTGTGATTCAGGGCGTGGAAGCCGGCCAGCGTTACGAACTGGAACTTATAGCCCATTTTCCCTAACTCACGTTGGAACCTGGCCGTCGTGGCATCATCGAGCTTCTTCTTCCAGTTGAAGGACGGGGAGCAGTTGTAAGCGAGTAATTTGCCTGGAAATTTCGCATGAATCGCCTCGGCAAACCGGCGCGCTTCCTCCAGATTCGGCTCGGACGTCTCGCACCAGATCATGTCGGCGTAAGGCGCATAGGCAAGACCGCGGGAAATGGCTTGGTCCAAGCCGTCGTTTACATAGTAGAAGCCTTCCGGCGAACGCTCGCCTGTCAGGAAAGGACGATCGTTCTCATCGATATCGCTTGTCAACAGGCGAGCGGCATTCGCATCCGTTCTGGCGATCAATACCGTTTCTACGCCCAGGACGTCGGCTGCCAGCCGTGCGGCGATCAGGTTTCGAACGGCCTGCTGCGTCGGCAGCAGCACTTTACCGCCCAAGTGGCCGCATTTCTTCTCCGAGGATAACTGATCCTCGAAATGAACGGCCGACGCCCCCGCTTCGATCATTCCCTTCATCAGCTCGAACACGTTGAGCGGTCCGCCGAAGCCGGCCTCGGCGTCCGCCACGATCGGCAGAAAGAAGTCGATGCTGCTTTGGCCTTCGGAATGTTGAATCTGGTCGGCCCGCTGCAGCGCTTGATTGATGCGCTTCACGACTTGCGGAACGCTGTTAGCCGGATACAAGCTTTGATCTGGGTACATGTGACCGGACAAATTCGCATCGGCAGCTACCTGCCAACCGCTCAAATAAACCGCCTTAAGTCCGGCTTTCGCTTGCTGTACGGCTTGGTTGCCCGTGAGCGCACCGAGAGCAGGAACGAAATCTTCCGAGTTGACCAGCTCCCAAAACTTCTTGGCCCCCCGAGCCGCCAACGTATGCTCAATCAAGACAGAACCGCGAAGACGAAGCACATCTTCAACCGAATAAGGCCGTGTAATCCCTTCATACCGTTTGGAGCTCCAGCTTGCCTGCAATTGTTCCTGTTGTTGTTGTCGATCACTCATCGTTATCAATCTCCTTTAATATTGTAGTTACATCGATTCCTCTAAATAACCGCTGCCTTCGCAGGTGGGGCAGGTGGCAGGCCAAGCTCCCCGCTCCCGGTCCGCTCCGTAATGTTTCTCTTCATTCAAACCTGAAGCTCCACTCCCGGCGCTGCTCTCCAATTCTCCGTTACCGTGACATCTCGGACAGTCCATTGTCGTTCTCCCCTCCTCCAATGTATTAATACAGTTTTGAATTTCATATATATTTTATATCACAATACTTACCATTGTGCAATACTGTTTTTTTATTATTAATCTGTTTTATAACAATTAACTTTACATCCTGTCTTTTGTCCATCAAGCGTATCGCCCGAATAGCCCGTTTGCTTTCCTTGAGGAAAGCAAACGGGCTGTTCTTTGATCATCCACCTCGTTCCAGGTCATGCGGCGTGCGGTTTCGTAAGACGGACAACCTCACCCGGCCTCCAGCAGCAAAGAATGATACATGGTTAAAAAAACCGGGGAAAGCGGGTAAAAAACCGTTTCCTCACAGGTGCAATCTGCTTGAAGCGCGTTCGGACTTCCGTGCGACGCCAGGTTCTCCAGTTCTTCACTGCCTTGACATCCTGATCTTTCCATGGAAACAACCTCCCGTATTAATGTTATAAAACATTTAAATTATTTTATATAAATATATAACAATAATTATTTATGTTCAATACTGTTTTATTAAAATAAACTGTGTTATATATTAAATTTTCATCTGAAGTTTTTTCCCGCTGCTGCTCACGGGGTATGCGCTATTGACCGCATTGCTTCTCTGGAGCGAGGTTCGGCCTCTGGTTCAACTGAAAAAAACCGTATACGCAGCGTATACGGGTGTGGCTTTGCTATTAATCACCTATAACATACTCAACCTGTCTTCGCGTGAAGCTTTTACGTCCGGCTTGTGTAGAATTGCTGTTTGTTTCGACTTGCTTTATCCGAGCGCCTCCATGTAGAAAACCGACAAAAACTTTCTGACGTTGATCCGGCATTTCGTTGATTTCACATCGGCTTCCAGCTCATGCATGCGTAAGCGGATCTCCTGGAAATCGAACAGCCGAGGCGCAAAATGCTCGAAGGTCGGATTCGCATAATCCGCCAGCCCCATCGACGACAGATGCGTGAAGGCTTGCAGCACCATGCGGCGAATTCGCTGCTCCATCGCGCGCACCTCGCGCTGCACGACCGGGTCGTCTTCCTTGTGACCGTGCAGTTTGTGCAGCACCTGGATGTAAATTTCCTTGAGCTGCAGCTCGAACAGCAGCTCCTCCCCCCGTTCGTCCTGATGCAGCCACTGCATCATCAGCAGCAGGTCCGGGGCCCCGGCTTCCCCGGCGATGCCGAGCTGCAGCAGCATCTGACGAACCTTCTGCTCAAGCTTGTTTTGCTCGTAGGTGCCGTAGCCGAGGCCCGATTCGCTCCTGCCGCCTCCGGGCTCCGTCTGTTCTTTGCCCTTCTCATCCAGCAGCTGCAGCGACTTGCGTATCGAATGGAGCGATACCGCGAGCGTAATATGATTGGCCACCCGCTTCAAGACCGACAGCACTTCCAGGCGGTTGATCGGCTTCTGGATGAACGTATCGATGCCCTGCTGGTAAGCCTCCCCGATCATTTCTTTGTTTTCCACCTGGGAAATCATAATAAACCGGCCGGCAAATCCCCCCGACTGCAATTTCCGGATCGTTCGAATGCCGTCCAGTCCTGGGAGCAGCAGATCGATCAGGACGACATCTATCCCGTATAGCTGATCCGCCGAAACGTGAAGACCATCCTCCGCCTGACCCGCAATCTCTCCCAGCCCGCTTTCGTTAATGATGCGCTCGAGCATTCTTCGTACGACCGCATCGTCTTCAATCAGGTAGAAACGGAGCATGCGACCACCTCCTTACTGAGCAATTGATCGATAGGAATCCTTACCTCGAAACGCGTCCCTCTGGAGCTCGGGAGCAGCCTTAGCGTTCCGTTCAAGCTATGTACAATCCCGAGCGCATGCGTCAGCCCGATTCCCGTCGAGGCATTCCCTTCCGTATCGTATTTCGTCGTGTATCCGGATTGAAACACCCATTCCTGCTCCTCCTGCGGGATGCCGGGACCGGTATCGGCAACGAGAAATACGAGATCCCGCCCGTCCACATGAACCGCAAGCTCGATCCGGCCCGCATGCCCGATAGCCTCCACGGCGTTGGCGACCAGATTGTTCAATACCGACAGCAGCGCATAAATTTGCGACGTGACCAATGGAATGCCGCACGATTCATGAAAAGCGATCGGCTTGCCTAACATTTCCGCATACTTCCGGTTCGTGCGAATGACCAGGCCGCACAGTTCCATGACGGTGATTCGGGAAGCCAGCTCCTCTTGATGCATCAGCTTGGATAAGCCTGCCAAGATCCGCTGCGAGTCTTTCTTGACTTCATGCACATTTTCCGTAACGTGCAGGGCTGTAGAAGCGTCCTGATGATCCGTCTCGCACAACCGCTTATACAACTGATAGCTTTTACGCGTAATTTCCTCGAGGTGGGCCATCGATTTGCGCAAATAAAAGGTTTCTTCATAGAGATTCGTATTAATCATCCGAAGCCGTTCCAATTCCTGCTGACGAACCTTGCCTACGGCGCGCAATTGGCGAATGGAGAAATTGTTATACAGCCCTACAACGAACATGCTGCGCAGGGACGCGAAGAGCAGCAGAAGCGAGATGCTTTGCCAGGTCGGCGAGATATGATCGCCCAGCGAGTAGCGGACCAGCAGTTCGACCATGTTGGAAGTAAAATCGACCGCCGTGCCGATTAACCCGACCCGAAACGGAAATTCCAGGTGCCGTCGCGCCCGGCTCATATGGATCAACAGCGTAAAACTGACGTAATAAACGGCCGACGGCAAGTGGGCTTGTAAACTGTCCGTATAGGCGATTCCGTAAAAAAATTGATCGAAACTGAGACGAAAGCACAAGATGAACGCGCCGGTCAGCAAGCCGGTGGGGATAACGGGAACGGAACGAAACCACAGTAAGCCGAAGAAGAAGGCGGCGATGCCTAACGAGAACCGGAACGAGCCTCCGAACGGATTTACTTTCATTTCCCCGAAGAACGCCGTCGCGAACATAATGATGGTTAAGATGGCAAGTCGCTCGCGCACATGCTCCCTCTTTTCGATAAAAAATAAGACCCCCATTCCTATATTACTAAGAAATGGCGATCTTTAACACCAATGAAATTTAGGAAACGCGTCGCTCGAGCCGCCTGGACAGCACCGACAAAGCATAGTTAACGGCAAAATACATGACTGCTACGCATACAAAGATCGGAATCACATAGTTTACATTGCGGCCGTTAATGATTTGCGCATGGTTCATCAGTTCCGGCAGGGCAATGACGACCGCCAGCGAGGTGTCCTTGAGCAAGGAGATGAACTGGCTGACGATCGGCGGCACCATGCGCCGCAGCGCTTGCGGCAGTACGATATGCCACAGCGTCTGGACATTGTTCAGCCCCGACGACCGGGCCGCTTCGATCTGCCCCTTCTCGACCGACTTCAGCCCGCTTCGCACGATCTCGGAGATCATCGCCGACTCGAAAATAACGAGGGCCAGCACGGCGGCGAACATCTTATCCAGCTTAAAGCCGATTTCCGGCAATGCGAAGTACGTGAAGAAGATGATCAACAGCAGCGGCAGGTTCCGTACGGTTTCCACAGCCAATACCACCGCCTGCGAGAGGACGGGAATTTTGGCGTAACGCACAACGCCGAGCACGGTCCCGACGATAAAACTAAGCACGATCGAGTAGAAGGCTACTTCCAGCGTGACCCCAAATCCTTGGAGCAAGAACGACAGATGCTCGGGAGAGTACGCTCCTGTAAAATCCATGGATCTCCCCCCTTAGCGGTTCGTCTCTAAACGCCGCTCCAGGTACCCGACCATCAGGCTGAGCGGAACGGTTAGAACGAGATAGAATAAGCCGACAATGATGTAGACGTCAAACGTAATGAACGTCCTTGTAGAGATAAGATCGCCGAAGTACATCAAGTCGAGACCGGCGATGACGCCGAGAATCGAGGAGTTCTTCACCAGGTTAATAAACTGGTTGCCGATCGGAGGAATCACGATTTTGATGGCCTGCGGCAAAATGACATGAAGCATCGCTTGGATGTACGTCAGGCCCGACGATCGGGCCGCTTCCATCTGGCCTTTGGACACGGAGAGAATCCCCGCGCGAACCGTCTCGGCGATGAAGGCCGCCGTGTATACGGTAAGCCCAAGCGTTCCGGCTGTGAACGAATCAAGCCGGACGCCTACGGCGGGCAAGCCGACGAAGAATACGAATACGACGAGAATGAGCGGGATGTTTCGAACAAATTCCACATAAGCGGTACCCGCCCAATTCAACACACGGTAAGGCGCTATGCGGAATACGGCGAACACCGTTCCGAGAACGAAGCTGCCGATCAGCGCCAAGACGCTTGCCTTGACCGTGTTGCCGAACCCTTCCGCGTACATCCCCCAATGCTCTGTCAGCACGGTAAGATCAAGCATTCGTCAAGCTCCCTTCTCCTTCTGCATCACATCTTTACATTATTTCGCAGGCTTCGATCCGATCCATTTCTCATAGATCTTGTCGTATTCGCCGTTATTCTTCAGCTCTTTCAACGTATCGTTGACGAGCGTGACGAACTCCTGATCGCCTTTCTTGATTGCAATGCCATACGGTTCTTCGGTAAATGCGCCTTCCGTGACACGGTAGTTCGGATCTTGCTTGGCCATCCCGTAGAGCAGCGCGTTATCGGTCGTCAGCGCGTCGCCTTGCCCGGCCTTGAGCGCCGTGAACGCTTCCGCATAGTTTTCGAACTCAAGCACCGTGGCGTCAGGCGCCTTGGCGCGAACATTCACAGCGGATGTCGAGCCTTTAGCCGTCACAACCTTCGTGCCTTTCTTGATATCGGCGATTCCGTTGATCGGGCTGTCCTTCTTCACGAGGAACGACTGGCCGGCCATGAAGTAAATGTCGGAGAAGTCGACCTCTTGCTTGCGCTCTTCCGTAACCGTCATCGTCGCGATGATCGCATCGATCTCGCCGTTGCGCAGCATCGGAATCCGCGTCTTGGACGTTACTTCCTTCAGCTCGATTTTGTTCTCGTCGCCGAGCACCTTCTTCGCGATCGCCTTGGCGATGTCGATATCGAAGCCTTCGACCTTGCCGGTGCCCGGATCCTTCAGCCCGAACAAGTTCAGATCGTACTTGACCCCGACGACGAATTTGTCGCGCTTCTTCATTTCAGCGAGCGTGCCTGCCGCAGGCGTAACCTGCGCTTTGTCTTCCGGTTTCGCGCTTGGCGCCGGCTCCACCCGCGTACATGCGGCTAATGCCGTCGCGCTTAAGACAACAGCCAAACTGAGACCTACCATGCTTTTCCACGTTTTTTTCATCGTTCATCCACCCTTTTCTCATGAAATTAGTGATTGAGGATACGGCTAAGAAATAAACGCGCCCGTTCTTCCCGAGGTTGGGAGAAGAAATCGCGCGGATGCGCTTCCTCCAAAATTCGCCCTTGATCCATGAAGACGATGCGGTCGGCCACTTCGCGGGCAAAGCCCATTTCATGCGTCACGACAACCATGGTCATCCCTTCCTTGGCCAGCGTCTTCATAATATCGAGCACTTCTCCGATCGTCTCGGGATCGAGTGCCGAGGTGGGCTCGTCGAACAGCATGATCTTCGGCTTCATCGCCAGTCCCCGGGCGATCGCCACCCGCTGCTGCTGGCCGCCCGACAGCTGCGCCGGATAACTGCCGGCCTTCTCGGCGATGCCGACCTTCTGCAGATAGAACATCGCCGTTTCTTTCGCTTCGGTCTCCGATACCCCAAGCACCTTGACGGGTGCCAGCGTAATGTTCTGCAGAACCGTTTTGTGCGGGTACAAATTAAAGTGTTGAAACACCATGCCGATCTCCCGGCGCAGCTTGTTCAAGTCGGTGCCCCTGTCGTTCACTTTCACGTTATCGACAATCAGGTCGCCGCTCGTAATCTTCTCCAACTGGTTGATGCATCGAACCAATGTGCTTTTGCCGGAGCCCGAGGGACCGATGACGACCACGACTTCCCCTAGGTTGACGCGCAGATTAATATCCTTTAAGACGTGAAAGCTGCCGTAATGCTTCTGAACCTGATGAAAACTGATCAACCGGATCCCCCCCTCTTGGATGAATCGACTTTCTGATTATTTAACCCCTTGTAAAGCTAGTGTAAACACCAGCCTACCAGTTTCTACCGGAAACGACGAAGAAAATCGGAATCGCATGTTATCCGCATCACCTTTCATATAATGGAGAAGACGATCAATTGCGAACGTATGCGATGCTGATTGGCGCGATTGGTTCAAAAGGGAAACGAGGGGACAAGGGAGGGTGGATGCTCGGATGGATACGATGAGCGAGACAAACTCGGAAATCCAGCGCCTGACGGAAGAGCTTTTGCGGCTGCAGAAGGAAGACGGGTCATGGCGCTTTTGCTTTGAGAACGGAACGGTAACAGATGCCTATATGATCGTTGTCCTGCGAACCTTGCAGGAGCCCGACGAAAGCCTGATCCGGCAGCTGCACGACCGGATTGCAGCTGCCCAGCAAGCCGACGGTTCCTGGAAATTGTTTCACGATGAAGAGGAAGGGAACTTGTCCGCCACGGTGGAAGCTTACTATGCGCTTTTGTATTCGGGATACAGTGCCACATCGGACGAGTCGATGAGGAAAGCCAAGCAGTACATCTTGTCAAAAGGCGGGATACGCAGCATCGACAGCCTGCTGACCATCGTGCTGCTCGCGGCCACCGGTCAATATCCATGGCCGGCTTCACTCTTCATTCCTCTTGAATTTTTGCTGCTCCCTCCGTCTTTCCCGCTTAACTTTTTCGATTTTTCCGCTTATGCGAGAGTGCATCTTGCTCCCATTCTTCTCATGGCCGATCGCCGATTCGCTATGAAAACGCAAGCCTCCCCCGATTTGTCCGACTTGTCCGACTTGTCGGCCGCCCGGTCAGGCAGCCTGGACCCGTCGGGCCCGGCCGGTCAACGACAGCCCGCAGACGGCTTTCAAGCCTTGCTTGATGAAATCAAGGCGGGCCTGGGGAAGCTCGTCGGCATCCCTGGCAAGCTGCATATGGCCGCTGCCAAACGGGCGGAGCAATACATGCTGGAGAGGATCGAGCCGGACGGAACGCTCTACAGCTATGCAAGCTGCACATTTCTGATGATCTTCGCACTGCTCGCGCTCGGCTATGACAAGCAGCATCCGGTCATTACCCGTGCGGTTCGGGGCTTAACGGCCATGGTCTGCAGCTCGGACGGGAAGATGTTTCTGCAAAACTCGCCATCGGCCGTCTGGGATACCGCATTACTGTCCCACGCGCTGCAGGAAGCCGGGGTTGCCCCCGAAAGCAAGGCGATCCGGAGCGCCGCCTCTTATATCGTTTCCAAGCAACAGCGGACTTTGGGCGATTGGAGCCTCCATAACCGGAATCCCGTACCGGGTGGTTGGGGGTTTTCGGACTCCAATACGATCAATCCCGATGTGGACGATACGACAGCAGCGTTAAGAGCGATCAAGCGGTTGGCGCAGAGCGATCCCCCCAGCCGGGATGCATGGAACCGCGGACTGAATTGGCTGTTGTCGATGCAAAATCGCGATGGAGGATGGCCCGCATTCGAACGAGACACGGATAACAAGCTGCTCGCTTGGCTGCCGATCGACGGAGCCCAAGCGGCGGCTATCGACCCTTCGTCAGCCGATTTGACGGGACGAACCTTGGAATTTTTGGGGAATACGGCAGGGCTCGGCCTAAAGCACCCTTTCGTTCGCCGCGGAACGGATTGGCTGATCGATCATCAGGAAGAGGACGGCTCGTGGTACGGACGTTGGGGGATTTGCTATATATATGGCACATGGGCCGCGATGACGGGAATGATCTCGGCGGGGGTAGACACGGGCCATCCCGCTGTGCAAAGAGGCGTCAGCTGGCTAAGCAGCATCCAGAATCCCGACGGCGGCTGGGGAGAATCCTGCAGAAGCGATCGGCTTATGCGGTATGTGCCGCTCGGGGCCAGTACGCCGTCGCAAACCGCATGGGCGCTGGACGCCCTGATCGCCTTTCATCCGAAGCCGGTTCCCGAAGTGGAGAAAGGCATGCAAAGGCTCCTCGCCCTATTGAGCGAGGACGGTTGGGCCGCCGCTTATCCTACCGGGGCGGGCCTTCCGGGTGCATTTTATATGCATTACCACAGCTATCGGTACATTTGGCCGCTTCTGGCCTTAAGCCATTACAGGAAAAAATACAGCGGTTAGGAGGCCGGCGACAGCCATTTTACACGCGCTGAGCCGGTCGTTTGCCGGGTGGCGCATCGGAGTTGCCCCGGGCCATATAAATCCCCCTAGTTCTTCGGCTTTTAACGCTTCCGGCCCGAATAAACGATGGGTAAAAGGCCTGCCGCGATGACGCTGTGCCCGTTATCGTTCGGATGCACCGCTGTGATTCCGCGGGGAACCTCCTCGACGCTGCCGCTCCGGTAGCCGTCAATCAAATGCGGCTCGTTACCGGAGAACCATTGATCCACACGGGCAACGCAGCAGCCGGTTCGGGCAGCCGTTCCGCTGATGACCTGATTCAGCAAGCCTATGCCGGTCACGGCGATCGGACTGTTCGGAAACGGGTTATACTGGGTGCAGCAGACCACGTCGCACGATCCGGCCGTGCGGATGTGGCGGAGTATGGCACCGAGTCTTCTTTCATATTGGCGAATCATCGCTTCCAAACCAGACTTGCCGGAGCCTTGAAGCATTTGCAAGCCGCCGCTAATGAGATCAACCCCGCCGATCCATACCGTCACCGTATCGACGAAACGAAACGGATAAGGATCCGTATCCAATGCATCTACCAGATCCGCGCTTGTCCATCCCGGACGAGCGAGCACGATTCGTTTGGCTTGTATGCCTTTGGAACGCAGCATGGAAATGATCAGGCTGGGATACATTCGCTCGACGGAACTTGCATTTTGACCAAACGTAATGGAATCGCCTAATGCCGCATATACGAACATGCCGTTCCTCCCTCTCTTATTGTGATGTACTATCTTACGCAATAATGGGAGTGTTTGCATATGCGGCCGCCCCTTTGCCGCCAACGAATCAAAGCCGGGATCAAGATTTCCCGGACACATTTTACACGGAGTCCAAGAAAAGAGCACGCCTCCCGCCATACAATATACCACTTCCTAAGGAAAGGAGGCGTTATCTAGGGGATTTTTAGGCGGCGGTTCTTGCGGAGGGTTCACTAGCACGGGCGTCATCCTTGTTCTGTTCATTCTGCTTGTTATTGTTCTTCGCGGCTGGCTCTTATTATCGATCCGAAGAAAGGATCTTGTTGACGGCAAGGTCCTTTCTTCACCTGCCATGCCTTTCAGGTTAGGGAAACGGGTGCGGATGCGGGTTCAGCTGATCGATAGCCAAACGCTGCTTCCTAAACCCCAGCTCTGCCGGTACGGTCAGTACTCTTTCCAGTCCCGCCAAGCGGGTCAGGTGATGCCCGAACGTCATCGGCAGCATCCCCGGAATCAGCACCTTGACACAATATAATCCGTTTCGTAACGTTTCCGGCGTGGACTGGTCGATGACAATCACCTCGAGGTTCAACCGGCCGAACGTCTGAATGACGTCCTTCAGATCATCGGTCAAATCCGCACGCCTGTCTTTCAGCTTGAACTCCTCATCAAACGTGCGCAGAGGGCGGCTGCCATCCAGTAAAAAATGCAGGCGCTCCTCGGCTTCAGGCAAGCTGTACAGCATGGAATGGTCTTCCATCTGCCGCACCAGGGACGCATCGTGCAGCATAGGTACATAATCTTCCCGGTTTGTCTCCAATTTCTCGCCTAGCATCGGCAGGATGCCGGCCAGCTCATGAATCGCACTCTTCGCGGCTCTTACCGGGTCCAAATGAGCCCCGGCCGCGCAGATGAGATTCACTCCCGCCGGTTTGCTGTTTTTGGCGATGGCCACTACGCTCGGAATTCCATTCTCCATCGTTGTGTTAAACAAATGCAGCTTATACCCGGTCACCGCCTGCAGACGGTCGACCATCAGCCGCAATTGCCGATCGCCCGCTGAATAAGGATCCAGGCGCGGTACAGGCAGCTGCGCGTACCAGGTCATCAGAAACGAGTCGCGTTCCACCACTTCCAATATGCCGTATAACACGGCCTCTTCCAAACTTCCACCCAGCGCGCAACCGCTGGATGCTTCGTTCACAAACCCTTCCCCAAAACCTACGCTGTAATAGGCAAGCAGCTCCGGAACCAGAATCGGACGTTCCCGCAGGAACGAATAGCCCCAAACCCAATCGATGGGCCGGTCCGGATCAAACGGCTGGAACGGAAAATCGGGCTGCGCATACTGTTCCTTCGTATATACCCCTACCGTGACCGGATTGAGCGCTTGCTCCGCCACATGGCGGTAGCTGTCATTCATCACGGTCCGCTTGCCGCGGGGAGCCATCCCGCAGTTTCGTTCCAAGCCCTCTAATATAGCAGTCAGCTCGCTTTCCACATACGAATGCGTTCGGCCGGCCGTTATCTCATCTTGCGCGAACAACGGCAAGCTCACGCAAACATCGGCAAACGGCGACACGAGATCAATCATCTTCCCTTTCAGAAGACCGGTCCGGTCATCCAGATAGTCTTTAACGAGAACTTTCTTCAGGTCGTCCAGCGGACGGCAGCGATAACTGGAGGCGCTGATCTTAGGATTAGGCTGCAGCGAAATTCGGGATGCCGCCGGTGTATCGTCGGGTATCCGCCCACAAACCGGACACAACGGGTCGGGCAGAAAGAAGTGAAGCGAGCTCTCAAGCGTGTTCATGTTCATGAGATAGACCCGTCCTTCCGAGCGGGCCCGGCCGCCCTGCAGCACCCTCCGGGCCTCCGCTGCAAGCAGGCGGCTCAGCTGCCAAAGCGCTGTTCGGGACGCCCGCCGCTGACGCGGCATTCCCCCGTTCACCAGCAGCATCATCTGCAGCTCCGACATCTCCTGACCGCGTCCCGCCATTTGCCGGCGCATGTCCGCACACTGGGAGCATCCCGGCGTACCCGGTCGAACCAGTGGTCCGACTACGCCCTCGTCCGATGAAGCGAAGCCGCTAAGCCAAATCTTGCCGCTGGGCTGCAGTGCCGCTTCCGCTTCCTGATTGACGGAAGCGTTCCAATCATCCTGCAGCACCAGCACCAATTCCGCCGCTTCCGGTACAATTGCCTTGAAATCCGTCTGACGAAAGACTTGGTGCGGGCCGGACAAGGCTTCGCACACGAAGTCCGCCAGCAGCCCTTCTCCTACAATTGCCACAACAGCGCCCACCGAGATTCCTCCTTCCGCAGCCTTGCAGGAACTGCTCCGAATACATTACAAGTATGATGAACGATCCGCTTTTGTTACGCTTTCCGATTACGGTAACGAGGTTGCGAAACATCAGCAGCAGCAAGGCCGGACGACTGATTTCCATCATTTATGTATTGAACACAAATTTTATTAATTTATAATGGGTGAAGGAAAGGGGAGGATCATCCATGATGCGAATGAACGCATTCGCCTTTCTTGTCGCGGTACTGCTCATAAGTGCCGGCACATTTCATGAAGGGCACGCCCAGGCGGCAACGAAGCCTGCGGTATTAACCAAAGGGACGTCAAACGGGGATGTGTGGGACTTACAGTTCCGTTTAAAAACATTAGGATATTATCAAACGGCGTTAGATGGACAGTTCGGAACCCAAACCTTAACGGCGGTTCGTAAATTCCAAAAAGATTACGGCTTGGCGCCAGACGGCGTCGTTGGCCCAAATACCTGGAAAGCCTTAAAAAAGTATTCGCTGAACCGAAGCGAACTGGACGTTATGGCCAAAATTATTAATAGCGAGGCCCGCGGAGAACCTTATAAAGGACAAGTTGCCGTTGGGGCTGTAGTCATGAACCGGATTCAATCCGCCCAATTCCCGGACAATATCCGCGATGTCGTGTTTCAGCCGGGAGCGTTCACAGCAGTCGATGACGGCCAATATTGGTTAACGCCTAACAAAACCGCTTATTTGGCGGCACAGGACGCTGTTCGCGGCTGGGACCCTACAAACAATTCGCTTTATTATTTCAATCCGGATACGGCGACCAGCGCGTGGATTTGGTCCCGCCCGCAAACCGTAAAAATCGGCAAGCACAATTTTGCTAAGTAAAAAAATAAGAACGGCTATGATTGATCCTATATAAAAAAACAGCTCCGTTACCGTTGCAGGTAGCGGGGCTGTTTGCGTTCCGTTCGAAACGCTAGTGCGCGACAGGCCGTTCGCAAGGGACTGCCTGTCTTCAATGGCTTAAAGCGGTCAGGGGTTAAACGACCGGAAACCAGCCCGGCGTATGCATGATGGCCTGCCACAGCGGATCCGGGATGACCAGACGCTCCTGATCGTCTTTCGTTAAGGTAGTTTGGATATCCGACTCCCGGCCTTCGGCTACTTTCACAACCCAATCGGGCTCGATAATGAGCTCGCGGCCCAGAGCAATGAGCGGAATTCCCGTTTGCAAAGCTTTCAGCGCATCATCCGCACTGTGAAGCGAGCCTACGCCGATGACAGGCACACGGTTACCGGCACGCTCGCGGATCCATTCGATCCGAGACTTGCTTTCGTCTGCGCCACGTCTAGGTTTGGACCAGAAATCCATTAACGATACATGGATGTAGTCGAGATCCCGGTCTGCTAACGCATCGACCAATTGCAGCGTATCCTCCATCGTGATCCCGGGAGTTTCCGCTTCTTCCGGGGAAAAGCGGTAACCCACCAGAAACGGTTGCTTCGCGTGCTTGGCCACAACCCGCTTCACTTCCTCCACAACAGCTAACGGGAAGGTCATGCGCTTCTCCAAGCTTCCTCCCCAGCGGTCTTCGCGGCGGTTGGAATGCGGGGAGAAAAACTGTTGGATCAAGTAACCGTTGGCTCCATGAATTTCGACGCCATCGTATCCGGCTTCGATAGCCCGGCGGGTAGCTTCTCCAAAATCGCGAACAATCGCCTCGATCTCCGAATCAGACAAAGCTCTCGGCACGACGCTTCCTTCCTGTTCCGAAGCAACGGCACTGGCGCTTACGACATCGCCGTCAACCAGTTCCGGGGGACACATCCGGCCGCCGTGAAAAATTTGCAGGACAGCCTTGGCACCTTGTTCCTTAATCGTTTCAGCCAGACGACGTAAACTTGGAATCATCTCGTCGCGGTCGCCGGCAAACTCACCTTGAAATCCTTTGCCGTTGGGGGTTACATAGGTGCAGGCGGTAATCACCATGCCGACCCCGTTCGACCGGCGGGCATAGTAGCTGACTTCCGCGTCGCTGACTGTGCCATCCTCGTGCGATGAGAAGTTGGTCATTGGCGCCATCACGATGCGATTTTTCAGTTGAATGCCGCTTTTAAACTTGAAAGTTTCGAATAAAGGCTTGTATTTTGTGTCCAAAGGTATGATTCCTCCCCAATTTATAAACAATATCTGTAGCTAGTTTGTTCTGGTTTCATGCTTTTTAGCATTTCATCAGGACCCGCTCCGATTTTTTGGAGCCGTTCCAAACAGCCTTGAAGCAGGCGCATGATGGGTGTGCTGCCGGCTAGCCGATCCGGTTGCGGAGGCTGCAGACTGCCTGGCTCTCAGTTGTTCGAACCATTCTTTATCATGCGTCATCAGAGCAAGTTCAATCAAACTGCGCACTTCTTCCGGAGCTGACGGTGTGTAGGCCGGCAACTTCTTTACTCTGGCAAGCTTGGTTTCGATGGTCGTACCCACCGTTTCCTGAAGGTCGCATTGTGTCACCACAACCTTCAGTTCGCCATTTTCGTTCATCGACTCGACGTATCCGATAAATTTTTCATCCTTAACGGATGTGCCGCTTACCCAATCGCCTTCTCTAATCAACGCATCGTTTGCTGGATTCATATCCGGTCACCTCTTTCTTTTTACTAAGCCAACCTATCTGAGATCGTTTTAGTAACAGTTCGCTTACTGTCATTATATTTGTAACAGTTTAAAGTGTCAACTGTCTTCTTTCATTTTGAAAACCACGACAAAAAGGGAACCGTAATTAAACGAATCCCCTTGTGCTTCTAACTAAACTCATGATTGTCAATTGCCTTTTGAAAGTCGCTGACCCGTGTAAATTTTTTATATGCAGCCAGGTTTAACGAAGGTGTATATACTTTAACGGTGCGTTTACCGGAAATTTTCGCATCATACATGGCGATGGCGGCGTTTTTCATCAGATCTTTAAGAATGGGAGCATCCTCGGGGGTAACTGCTTATACCGACACTTGCCGATACAACCAGCTCATATTTGTCTATTGAGCAAGGCAGACTTGCCTCTGCCCTTTTTACTTTTCTTCTTTGCCTTGTACAACGCAATATCCGCATGTTTAAAAAGCTTCATCATGTTGGTTCCATGCTCCGAATATATAGAGTACCCTATACTTGAATTTACGATGATGCCGTCATTTAAATCCGGCACAGGAAAGGGGTCCCCCAGCGATTGCAGGAACAGGTGTATAAAAGCGGTTATTTCCTGTTTGCCATGAATGTTTTTCATGATAACGGTAAATTCGTCTCCGCTTAATCGGCCTACAAAGTCACCTTCCCGCTTGCAGTTCAGCAAGCGATTGGAAAACTCCTTCAAAACCATGTCGCCTACATCATGGCCATACGTGTCATTGATGGTTTTAAATTGGTCGATGTCCATAATCAGCAAAGCAAAATCTTCATTTTGGCGAACCGCCTCCTCCAGCGTCTCATCCAAAATGAGTTTGATCTTCCGGCGGTTATAAAGCCCTGTTAAATAATCGTGATACGCCATAAATTCCAATTCTTGCATGGTTTGTTTTCTAACGGTGATATCCCTCGAAACGATTAAAATTTGATGGACTTCGCCTTCGTCCGACAAGATCGGGGAACATGCGGCTTCATACCAGACCCATTGACCGTTCCTGATCTTGTTCCGAATTTCCAGCACATACGAGTCTTTCGTTTGTATCATCTCTCGATACGTTTCTTTCAATTTAATTACATCATCTTCGTGTAAGTAATGGAAGATGTCGAATTCATCGTTACAATGTCCGGTATGGTGCTGATGGGATGGAGATACATACTCGATCTTGCCGTGAATATCTGTGATTTTGATCATATCTTGCGAGTGTTCTTCAATGAGCCGGTATTGCTCTTCTTTTTTTCTTAACATTTGCTCCAATTTTTTTTGATTTGTAATATTAAAATAAATCATGAAAACGCCCAAAATCCCGGTTCCATGATCCTCGATAGGCGTTGCCTTCATTAAAAAATATTGTTTATCCTCATTGATTTGCACAGCAAACTCATGTTTGTAAGACGGCAGACCTGACATTACACGGGCGATCCCTTGCTTAAGATCGTCGTCGCCATCATATAAATTCAAATAACGTATACCGAGATAGGCATCTAATTTCTCGCCGCTATGGATCGGAAAGTTAATCCATGATTGATTTACAAAATGAATAGCGCCCTGTTTGTTTATAAATACGGCAGGTTCGGACAACGATTCTATAATCAATGAATTCAACCGGCAGGTTCGTAATAAAGCGTCCAGCATGTTCACCTTCTTTATCCGTTAATTTCCCAAGCAACACGATCTTCACCACAATGGTTTGTTCCAAAATCAAACGCTTACACAACTTTTCTCTTCATCTTATTCCATGATTGGATACTTATCAATCTATTTTCCGTCAATATACTACATTTTGAAACAAATTTCGACAATATTCCTCCTGAGCGGTACCGTTCATCTCCGGCACATAAAAAAAGAAGGCTCCTATACGGAGCCCTTTCGAAACAGATACATTCGTGCCTGATATTTGACAAAGCAAATTCGCCTAGAACGCCGAGTTGCCTTGTACCGATTCTTGAAAAGCCGATAGTCGTACAGGGTTACGATTTAACCGTCATTTGCTCGCCCGGTTTGAGCACCCGGCCTTGTATACCTTTTTCCTCCAGACTGCGAACGAACGCTTCAGCGTCCTGCCGAATAGCCGGGAACGTATCATAGTGGACCGGTACGACCAGCTTGGCCCCGAACCATTCCGCCGCTTGGACGGCATCTTCAGGTCCCATCGTATAATGGTCGCCCATGGGAATGAAGGCAACGTCAATCGAATGACGATCTCCAATCATCTTCATATCGCCGTAAAGCGCCGTGTCACCCGCATGAAGTACGGTAATGCCCTCCGCGGTAACGATAAAGCCGCCCGGCATGCCGCCGTACACAATTCGCTGCTCGTCCTCCAGCACGATCCCCGAGCTATGGAACGCTTGAATCATTTTTGCCTTCGCAAAACCCAGATCGACGGTTCCCCCCGTATTCATGCCAATCGTCCGGAGTCCCTTCCAGGACATGTAGGCTGCAAGCTCAAACGTGGCTACGACCGGCACATCATTGGCTTTGGCGATCGGCTCCGCATCCAATATATGATCCATATGCGCATGTGTCAGAAGAACCGCGTCCGTCTTAATGTCCTCAGGTTTGGTTACCGCCAGGGCGTTGCCCCGCAGGAACGGATCGATGATGAGCGATTTGTCCCCGGTTACGATTTGAACGCAAGAATGTCCATGGTATATAATTTCCATTTTCTCGATTCCTCCTTATTTGCCCAACAGTTGGTTATCGTTATTCAAAATCATGTTACCGATTAATTTTCCCCATGTCAAAAAAAGGATTTCCTCAAAACAAAGAACGCCTCCATCAAACCCGGTAAAGGTTCTGATGAAGGCGTTTCTTCTATTTCTCTATCCGTTACGCTTCACTTTGCAGTCGCTTGATGCTCAGAAGCTCTTTCATCACTTGACAGCCGCCCCGGCCAAATAGATCATGCAGCCGGTTGTAAGCCGCGTACAGCTCGTCGTAAACAGCCTTGTTCGCAGCATTCGGGAGATACGTTTCCTCACGTACATGCGCCATCTTCGCAGCAGCCTCGGCTATACTGTCGTAGCCGCCGCGTTCGGCCCCCGCAGCCACGGCTCCGAACATCGCCGCCCCAAGCGCAGGGGTTTGGGTCGACGCGGCAATCTTGATCTCACGGCCGGTCACGTCTGCATAAATTTGCATCAGCAGACGGTTGCGCTGCGGCAAGCCTCCGCAGGCGAACAGTTCGTTCACCTCGACGCCCGCCGCCTCGAACGTATCGATAATCTTACGTGTGCCGAAGGCGGTTGCTTCCAATAAGGAACGGTAAATTTCCTCCGGCTTCGTCTGGAGCGTCAATCCGACGATCATGCCGCTTAAATCGGCATCCACCAGCACGGAACGGTTGCCGTTCCACCAATCGAGCGCCAGCAAGCCGTGCTCGCCGGGCTTCAGCTCCGCTGCCCGTCGTTCCAACCAGCCGTGAACGCTGAGCCCTTCGCTTGCCGCCGCTTCCAGCACGTAGCCGGGCACCTGGTGGTCAACAAACCAGCCGAACAGATCCCCTACCGCGGGCTGACCCGCCTCATACCCGTAAAGCCCGGGAATGAGGCCGTCTTCCACGACACCGCTGATGCCTTCGGCATGAATTTCTTTGTCGCTCAGCAGCATATGACACAATGAGGTGCCCATGGCCATGACCATTTGACCCGAGCGAACGGCCCCGGTACCCGGAACGCCCGCGTGCGCGTCGATGATGCTGGCGGCAACTGCCGTTCCGGCACGCAGCCCCAGCATATCAGCCGCTTCCGCCGTCAATTCGCCGGCTTTCGTTCCAAGCGACACGACGTCGCCCGCCAGCTTCGTTTCCACGAATCGTTCAAGCTTCGGATCCAAAGCTTTGAAGAAGTCGGGCGAAGGATAGCCGTCCGCTTTATGCCAGAATGCTTTGTAGCCTGCGCCGCAGCTGCTGCGGACCGGATTGCCGGTTAGTTGAAGAACCGTCCAGTCCGCAGCCTCCATAAACCGGTCGGCCGCCTCATACACTTCAGGAGCCTCATTCATGATTTGCCACGCTTTGGCGACCATCCATTCCGACGAGGTTTTACCGCCGTACCGGCTTAAGAACAGCTCGCCCCGCGCCTCGGCCGTTTCATTAATCCGGTTGGCTTCGTCCTGCGCCGCATGATGCTTCCACAGCTTGACATACGCATGCGGCTCATCGCGGTAAGCCTCTTGATCGCATAGAGGATTGCCGTCCTCATCGACAGGGAGCATGGTGCACGCCGTAAAATCAATCCCGATGCCGATCACTTGCGCCGGATCAACCCCCGAAATGCGCAGCACCTCGGGAACCGACCGTCTTAGGACCTCCATGTAATCGTCCGGATGCTGAAGCGCCCAGTTCGGCTCCAGCGGCTTGCCGGACCCCGGCAAGCGTTCATCGATCACACCGTGAGGATACGGCGTCACGTGGACGGCAAGCTCCTCACCGTTGTCGACGTCAACGATGACGGCTCTGCCGGACTCCGTCCCGTAATCGACTCCTATCGCATATCGTTTTCCCATCGCATGTTCCTCCGTTCTAACGGTACAACGGGCCGAAGGTCGAGCATGCCCGATAATCGGCTCCCACCGGCTCATTCACACCGAACGCCGACCATGCGCTAGGACGGAATATTTGATCTTCGGGAACGTTGTGCATGCAAACCGGAATCCGCAGCATCGAAGCTAACGTAATTAAATCTCCGCCGACATGACCGTAGCTGACGGCGCAATGATTCGAGCCCCAGTTATTCATGACCGTATAGACGTCTTTGAATGCGCCTTTCCCGGTAAGCTTCGGCACGAACCAGGTCGTCGGCCAAGTCGGGTTGGAGCGCTGGTCAAGCACATCGTGAACGTCCTCGGGAAGCTCGACCGAATAGCCCTCTGCAAGCTGCAGGACCGGGCCGATGCCTTTAATCAGATTAATCCGTGCGATCGTCATCGGCATGCCGCCACGCGTCGTGAAGTCTGTCGAATACCCGCCTCCGCGGAAGAAATCGACTGCCGGACACCACTTCGTCGCATCCAGGCATTTCTTCACTTCATCGTCCGTAATGTCCCAGAATGGCTTCATGGCCGGCTGTCCGTTGATTGTTTGCTCGCCAGTCGCATCCAGTGCCGCAGGTCCGGAGTTGATCAAGTGAATGATCCCGCCGGCAGCAGGCCCGGTCAGCTCATGTCCCGTCACGCGCTTGACCGCTTCCGGACTCCAATACGTACGCACATCGGCGAATATTTGCGCGCTGTTCGTCAACAAGTGACCGAAGAGCATCGTGACCGCATTGAGGTTATCGTTCTCGGTAGCCATTATGAACGGTTCGCGAATGCCGTTCCAATCGAACGAGCTGGTCAATATCGCTTCCATAAAGTCGCCGTTCGGAAAGTGATCGGTCCAGGCGCGCTGTCCTTGGAAACCGGCGGCGATCGCGTTATGTCCGAGCGCCTCTTCCTCGTAGCCCATCTCCGCGAGCTTCGGATTCCCGATCATCAGGTCGCGGGCGATCAGCGTCATTTTGACAACCGTCTCCAGATCTTGCTCCTTCTGTTCGTCGGTTCTCTTCAGCTCAGGAGGATTCACATCTGCGCCGATATGACAATTTTCTTTGGTCCATGCCAAAGCGCGTTCGAATTCTTCCTTATCGTAAATTCCCCGTTCCATCCGCCGGACAAATTCCGTCATATCCACATACTCATTGCGCATGCCCAAATAGTCTTGGAAGAACGATTCGTCCACGATGCAGCCTGCGATCCCCATGGACACAGTGCCGAGCGCCAAATATGACTTGCCCCGCATCGTAGCGACGGCAAGGCCCGCCTTGGCAAAGCGCAGCAGCTTCTCTTGAACGTCCTCCGGAATCGAGCTGTCGCCCATATCCTGAACATCCTTGCCGTAAATGCTGAAGGCCGGCAGCCCTTTCTGATTATGCGCCCCCAGCGCCGATGCCAAGTATACGGCACCCGGTCTTTCCGTCCCGTTAAAGCCCCAGATGGCTTTAGGCATGAAAGGATCCGTATCGATCGTCTCAAGCGGGTAGCACCAGGACGGCGTCACCGAGATCGTAACGCCTACGCCTTCCTTGCGGAATTTCTCGGCTGCTCTCGCCGCTTCCGCTACGCCGCCAATCGTCGTATCGGCAATGACGCATTCGACCGGCAGCCCGTTCGAATGACGCAAATTTTCGCTCAAAAATTTGGCGCAAGCGATGGCCATATTCATCGTCGGCTCTTCCAGCGATTCACGGATACCGCCTCGGCGGCCGTCAATAATAGGGCGAATTCCGATCTTAGGCATATCTCCTTGCAAACGGTTTACGAATCGGGACGAGTTCATGGTTTTCCTCCTTGGTTTTAAACAAACGTTTATTTTTAAATTCCGTATGTCTTGGCAACCGTCTTGGACAAGCGATGCAGCTGCTCGATCTCAAGCCGGTTGGTAGCCGTAAAGTCCAGATGGTTCTTGGAGCGGCAATGATAGTTGGAGAGAACCCCTTCCAGCATCAAATAATATTTGGCGTTAACCGGATACAATTGTTTCTCGATGAAGGAAGCGATACTTACGAAATTGCTCAGATGATCCGCTTCCTCCGGCTTCTGCTGCCAGTTTTGCATGAGCCAGACATACAGCTCCGGGTGGAAGTTGGCCATGACGCCGCTGTACCCGGTGACGCCGAGCTTCAACGTCTCGAGCAGCGTGGCCGTGTTCGCGTTATATATATTCAAGCCGGTCCCTTGAACGGCTTCCAATTTCAATCTTATATTCTCGGCATCGCAGCTGGTGTCTTTCAGAAACAGAAAACGGCCGGTTTCAGCGCACCATTTCAGCGCTTCCGGGGAAATGATTTTTTTGTAAGGGAACGGACACTCGTAGAATCCGAGCGGTGTTTCTTCCGGAAGCTCCTTCAGCAGCTTCTCCAAATTTCGCTTCCAGGTCGCGTCCGGTTCTCCTTCCGAGGACAGCCGGTTTGTAATTAACACAAGCGCATCGATTCCCGTATCGGCAAGCGCCTTCAGTTCCTCGACCTGATCCTCGTACTTATCCGATATGTGCCCCGATGCAATAACAGGAACTCGGCCCGCAGCCTTTTCCTTCACGAATGCCGCAAGCTTCACTCGCTCTTCCTTGCTTAAGAAGAACATCTCACTCGACTGGCATACCGCAAACAATCCGTCAACGCCATGCCCGATATACCAATCGATCAATCGTTCCAAAGCGTCATAATCAATCTCGTTCGATTCTGTGAACGGGGTGATCATTGTAGGCCACACACCCGCAGGAATTTGTTTCATCATCCGGTTCTCCCTCACGATCCGTAGTAGGTTTCCATATCTATATTCCGCTTCATCCCACGGATATTTGTCTAAAAGCTATACTTTCTCTTTTCCACGTATACGTCATATACAAGTTGTTTCCTTCGGCAATAATGGCGGGATAGGAATATTCCCCGGCCTCGTTCTCCAACACAAACTCGCTTCCCCACGTCAAACCGTTGTCCTCGGAAGCGCGCAGCACGAGGGGCGACCTCGGTCCCCAATTGTCGCCGACCGGGTTAAACGCGAGTACCAGCGTACCGTTATCCAGCTTCACCACATCGATGCCGCTGTTGTTGTTCGGAAGCGATGTCGGGTATGCGCCGCACCAGGAACGGCCGCCATCGTCGGAATCACTTCTATAGATGAAGCCTTCCGTACTGCGCAGCAGCATATGAACCTTCCCGGGCTCCGATTCCCATAACGTAGGTTGAATGACGCCCCGGCCGATAAACGATTGCTTGGAAACCGGAATATCGCTGTCCGTCACTTCCTGAATGTTCCCGTAGTCCAGCTCTTCGATGCGAATGTCTCCGCTCTTGGTCCAGCTCTTCCCCTCGTCCTCGGACCGATCCGCGAACGACTGCCAAATGCCGTCTTCCGTCGAAGCGGGAGCAAGCCAAGTTCCGTCCTTCAGCACGATCAGCTTGTTGCGCACCGGCCCCCGGCCTCCGCGGTCTCCTGCAACCAATTCGACCGGCGCCGACCAGCTTCGGCCTTCATCCCGGGACGTCTTGACCATGGTGTACCATTCCTTCAGCAAACGACCGACCTTATAGAAGAGAACGAGTTCGCCGTCCGCTTTCCTGTGAAACACCGGATTCCAATGCGGTTCGTTCACCTCATCCGCGAGCTGGACCGGCTTCGTCCAAATTCCGCCTTCGCGCCGCGAACCCCAGATGGAGATATCGTCCGCCCCTTCCTCGCTTCCGGCGAACCAGGCGGCAAGAATGTCACCGTTCGGCAGCAGCGTCAGATGAGAGGCATGACAGCTTGCAAACGGCTTATTTGTGTCAAAAATAAGCTCTTTGACAACGGGTGTAAATTCCATGCTGATTTCCTCCTGTGAACAATCTATCCCTTAATCCCGGTATTGGCTATGCCCTCAACAAAATACCGCTGAAGGGAAAGAAAAACGATGATGGACGGAATAATCGCCATACAAGCCCCTGCCAGCGAAGTCCCATACTGAAACTGCGCGGTCGAGTTGGCGCCGCCCATGAACTGTGCGATACCGACCGCTAGCGGCTTCAAGGAATTTTCGCGAATCGCTATCAACGGCCACAGGAAGTTGTTCCAGTTCGTAATGAACATGAGAATGGTGACGGTGGATACGGCAGGCTTCGCAAGCGGAAGCATGATTTTACCGAAAATCCCGAAATCCTGGCAGCCGTCAATCCGAGCCGCTTCCTCCAGCTCTTTAGGAATACTCTTGAAGAAGCTGGTAAGAATAAAGACACTCGTAACGTTGGCGCCCGCCACAAGAACAATGGCATAATAGCTGTTCAGAAGGCCTAACTTGGATACCAAGAGAAATAACGGAACGATGTACGCTTGAATCGGAATTAAAAGCATCGATACGACGAGCGTGAAGATCACTTTCTTGCCCGTAAAATGCAAGCGGCCGAACGCATAGGCGGCGAGTGTCGTCAAGGCGAGAACAAACAAAGTCGAAGCGACAGTCATCCCGACACTGTTCATCATCCAGCTAAGGTAGGGATAGTTTTTCAAAACCATCGTGTAGTTTTCCAGTGTAATGACTTCCGGCACCCATTTCGGCGGGTAGCTTACGATCTGGGCCTCCGGCTTGAGCGACGATAGGAATGACCAGAGCAAAGGGAACAAGAATATGATGCTCACGACAATCATGACAAGGTATACCGGTAACTTTTTCGCATTCATGCTAACATTCACTCCTAGTCATCCAGCTTCAGCAATTTGGATTGGATTTGAACCATCACGATCAAGATAGCCAAGATGGCAACACCGAGCGCCGATCCGTAACCCAAGTTGTAATTTTGGAAAGCGGTGCCGTACAAGTATTGAACAAGCGTCAGGGTCGCCGTGCCTGGTCCGCCGTTGGTCATGACGAAAATTTGGTCAAACACTTGGATCGTGTTAATGAGCGTTAGCGTGATGATCATCGAGGTGATCGGCTTCAATAACGGGAACGTGATTTTCAGAAACGTCTGGTACTTGTTCGCTCCGTCAATCTCCGACGCCTCATACAAGTCTTTGGAAATGTCCTGCAAACCGGCCAAATACAGAATCATGTTATAGCCCAGGAAAGACCACACGGTCACGATCGCTACAGAGAACAGCGCGTATTTTTCATTCGTCAGCCATTCAACCGGGTTCAGCCCGACCAGCTTCAAATAATAGTTCAAAATCCCGAAGTTGTTGTCATACAGCCAGTTCCAGATAATCCCGACGACAGCCGGAATCAAGACGTACGGAATGATCGAAATGGTCCGTACCGCATTGCGAAACCGCAATTTTTGGTTAAGCAGGATCGCCAGCAGCAAGCTGAATACAACGAGCGGCGGCAGTGTCATGAGCAGAAAAACCAATGTGTTTTTTAACGATGTGTAAAAAATCGGATCGCGAAACAGCTTAATAAAGTTGTTCAAGCCTGCGAAGGATGCCGTGCCTACGATGTTCCACTTCATAAAGCCGACGAATAAGCCGGCCACACTCGGTCCGAAACGGAATACGAGAAAGACCAACAAGTAAGGCAAGAGAAACAGCGCCGCAACCTTTCCTTGTTTTTTCATAGATTCTACAACCCTTCCGCTAAAATAACATGTAGTTGATAAGTGAATCGGATACGGCCGAACGGACGATCGATCGAACGTTCATTCGGCCGTATCCTTGGTGGGATCGGGATTATTCCGCGAGCAAGGCGTCCATATCTTTCTGCAGCTTCTTCACGATTTCAAGCGGATCCTTGTTGTTCAACACAGCATCCTGCGCAGCCGTCAAGATCGGGCTTGGCGCCGTGCTGGAGAACAACTGAGCGGCTTTCGGATGCGCCGGCAAGAGAACCGCGTTGTTCAGGCTGTTCACAAATGCATCGCGGCCCGGCATTTTCTTGGCGACTTCCATACCTGCGTTGCTGGAAGGAAGCTGTCCGGATTTGGCCCAATCGCCCGAGTTTTTGTCCAGCCATTTCACGAATTCAACGGCAGCGGCTTTCTCTTCCGCGCTTGCCTTCGAGTTCACCGGGAAGGTCAGAACTTCTGCTGCGCCCCATGCGGCCTGCTTATCGAACACTTTCGGGTATGGCGCGCTGCCCCACTGGATGCCGGAAGCTTCCAGCTTCGGCATTTGCCACGGGCCGTCCACGATCATTGCCACTTTGCCGGACGTAAAGTCATCGACAGGAGATTTTTGGCCTTTAGGCACCACTTTGTATTTAAAGATCAGATCCTCCAGGAAGCCTAAAGCTTTAGCCGCTTTTTGCTCGTCGAGCACCAGCTTCTTCATATCTTCCTTGAACGGATTGTCTCCTTGTTGGTTGAGCAAAGCGTAGAACTGATAGAACGCGTGATGGTTCATGCTGAACCCTAAGCCGTACTGTGTAATGTTGTTCTCGTCAAAGCCCGCTTCGTTCGGATGCTTGCCGTTCTTGTCTACCGTCAGCTTCTGGGCGGCGGCGATAAGTTCTTCTCCCGTTGTCGGTGGAGCGCTTACACCGGCTTTAGCGAACAGATCTTTGTTATAGAAAACACCGTGCATATGCACATCAAGCGGCACCGCATATTGCGTTCCTTTATACAGCGTACCGCCCCAGGCAAATTCGGAGTAATCCGCTTTATTCATCTTGACCGACTCAACGGTTTTCGCATCCAATACGCCCATCTCGGCAAATTGTCCGATTTCGAACGGATGCATAGCCAGAACCTCCGGCGGTTCTCCGCCCTTCATTTCGGTCAAAAATTTCGTAAACAACGGCGTCCACTGCATCGAGCTGAATTCAACATGAATTTTGCTCTGCTCGGCATTGAACTTTTCAACCAAGCCTTTCATCGTTTCCAGGTCGGGACCCGTCCAGCCGCCCCAATAATCGATCTTGACCGGTCCGCTCTGCGAAGCCGTTCCGCCGCTCGCGGCCGGCTGTCCGGCGCCAGGCTGGTCGCTATTGTTCGAACAACCTGCAAATACTGTAAATAACGCGGTTGATGCAAGAATCGCCGACACCCTTTTGAATTTCATTCGTGAAACCCTCCCGTAGTTGTTGGTTATATCTTAAAGCGTTCCAGCGTCGATCCTGCTATGTGACGTCCGAATCCGCATTTAAGCTGCTTGTTCTTCCTTGAAAATCGCCGCAGGACCGGCGAATGACCAGATGCGTCTCAAACACTTTACTGACGGATTGCTGATACCGATGCTGCATCATCCCGGCCAGCAAATGGAAGCAGGCGTCCGCCATTTGTTCAACGGGCAGATGAACCGTCGTCAGCGTCGGCACTGTGTATTGCGTAATTTCATCATCGTCATGACCCACGATTTCCACATCTTGCGGAACCGCTTTCCCCGCTTCGTTTAATGCCATCAACGCGCCGACCGCCATTTGGTCGCTCGCGGAGAACAACGCCGTAGGAAGAGCGCTCCCATGAGCGAGCAGACGCTGCACGGCTTGATAACCGCCTCTTTCGGAAAAATCTTCAAACACCAGATGCTGCTCCTGAATTTCCATGCCCAGCTCGCGTCCTTTATTCAGAAACCCTTCCATACGCAGCCGGATCGCGCTGGAAGAAACGTCCGGTACAATCACTCCCACCTGACGATGGCCGCGGCTCGCAAACAACTCCGCCACTTTCTCGCCGGTCAAATAACTGTCGACATTGACATACGAGTATTTGTTGGAACTGCGTTGGTACAATACAATCGGCACCATCGGGGTTACTTCTTCCAAGTACGCTTCATCCTGCTCTGTCGGGTTCGCAATGATCGCCCCGTTAAATCGCGTGCCCGTTAGCAGACTGTGAACTTCATTCAGCTTGGTGCCAACGTAAGGCTGAATCAATATCTCGTATTCTTGCTCATCCGCTATGGCATTGATGGATTGTTGAAGCCCTTTCAAAAACCGGTTGATGAGCGCAGCTCGGGTATCGATCGACCAAAATAACGCAATGATCGGAAGAACGGTTTCTCCGCCGCTTCGCAAGCGTCTGGCCGAGATGTTCGGTTGATAGTTTAACCGCCTGGCCGCCTCCATAATCTTCTCCTGCGTAGCGGCCGATATCCGATAATGATCGCCCTTGCCGTTCAGTACCATGGATGCCGTTCCTTGAGATACGTTTGCTAATTGAGCGATCTCCTTAATACTGGCCATGCTTCACCTCCTTGCAAGCAATGCGGTCTGACGCTTCTTGCTAATACGTTTTGCTAAATCGTATTGCTAATACGTTTTTATTATATTTTACAAACGTTTTCACGTCAATCCTTTTTGTAAAAACGTTTTAGCAAGAAAAAAAGCACCTGATCGGAGCCCCTTTCGGCGGTTAAAAAAAGGACCGGGCGCTTCAACCGATTCCCATCGGTTGAGCGCCCGGCCCGTCTTCCTTCGCTTTCGCTTGATTCAATTGGCCCCGCACGACTGGCGAACGACGATATGCGCATCGAAGATTTTTGATGACGGCCCCGTCGTTTTGTGATGCATTAAATCCGTCAGCATACGGACGCACTCGCCGGCCATTTCTTCTACAGGCAAGTGTACGGTTGACAGGGATGGGATCGTAAACCGGGTCACTTCATCGTCGTCATAGCCGATCATTTCGATGTCCTGCGGGACGCGCTTTCCATAGGTGTGCAGCGCCGACAATGCACCGACCGCCATTTGATCGCTGATGACAAACAATGCGGACGGCAGCTGCCCGTCGGTCTCAACCATCCGCTGAATCGCCTCATACCCTCCGCGTTCCGAGAAATCGGAGAATAGGATATGCTCCGGCTCCACATGCAGACCGAGCTCTGCGGCTTTCGCCAAGAAGCCTTCCTTGCGAAGCCGTATCGCCTTGGACGAAACGTTCGGCACGAGCGCCCCTACTTTACGGTGTCCCCGCGCGGCAAACATGGCGGCAACGTCTTTCCCCGTTCCGTAGCTGTCAACGTACACCGAAGCATATTTTGCCGAACTTCTCTGATACAGCACGATAGGCACATTCAATTGAGCCTGCTCCAAAAATTCCTCGTCTTCTTCCGTAGGAATAGCGATAATTGCACCGTTAAACCTTGTGCCCGTAATCAAGCTTCGCATTTCTTTCAATTTGGTGCCGACATAAGGCTGAATGAGCAGCTCGTACTCACTTTCTATGGAAGCAAGCTCCTTCTGCAGCCCGTGCAAAAACCGGCTGATTAACACGGTTCGGGTATCCAGCGCCCAGAAGAGAGCGATGATCGGCAGTACCGTTTCGCCTCCGCTTCGAAGACGTCTGGCCGAAATATTGGGCCGATAGTTGAGCTGCCTGGCAACCTCATATATTTTTTGCTGCGTGAGGGCGGAAATGCGGTATTGATCTCCTTTGCCGTTTAGCACAATAGAGGCGGTTCCCTGGGAAACGTTAGCCAATTGGGCGATTTCTTTAATGCTTGCCATAAAAATTGCACCCCGATATATTGATAAAAATGGACGTCGCATCGTCATGCTTACAAGTATTGTATAAGGTTTCAAATCAACTGTGCGAATCCGTTAATTTATCTTACTTGGCAAATCCTGCTATGTCAACGGATGACAAGCCGGGGACACTTGGACACTTGCTTGCCTCGACCGGACTCGCTCCCGTTAGTTGTGCCCCTACTGGCTGGGCGCGAGGCGCGCGAACGAAGAAAAACCTGGCGGAAGATCACCGCCAGGTCCTTATGGGCTAATCCTCTGCGATTGAGCGCGGGAAGGAGACTGTATTTGACGAACTTTCGATCTGATCAGGTCATGCTTCTTGATACCTTGCAAAGGAATGCGTATAAAGTGCGGCATCCAGCAATCGGAACCTTCTTTTCCGATAGGATGTCCGTTTTTACAAAAAATATTAAAAACCGATGCATCAGGACCGCAGCATCCGCCCGCTGTCTTTCGGATTGTCGTCGTATCCAGACTTTCGATATGGACGATAAGTTCAGCATCCGTTATTTCATTCGCACCCTGGTAGGGAAGAAGATCGGCCCTAATGATTTCATGCCCATAAACATAGGAAAACCGCGGTACATAACTTTCTTTTTCTTTTAAAGAAATTTCTCTCAAATCCCCCAGGTGCCTTAGCGTCCTTGTAACCTGCGTACCGCAAGCTTTACAAGCCAGAGAACTTCTGTACACATCAACCGTTCTCCAGCTTTGATCAAAGCTTATATGATCCTGCCTGTACAGATCCATCAAATCGGATATGACTTGTTCAGCCAAACCTTTTACTTTCATCATATAAGGAACTAATTCCCTTTGTTGATAATATCCGGTTTCATGACGCTTAGGCAGCGGCTTGATGACCGCATGTAATTCAGGGGTTTCCCGCAAATGAATGAGATGATCGACTCTGTTGGCTTCAACCCATTGCTGTATATAAAGCAACTCCGCTTTCACTTCATCATCCATGCTTTTCAGATACGCTTTGAAATCAACAGCGTTATTATCAAATACACAAGATCTGGCGATTTCAATACAGGTATGCATGACCTCCATCATAGCTGCAAACTCGCTCACGCATACATGGAAACGATCAGGCGTCAATGCGTTAGCCGCATTTGCCGCTTGACTATAATGAAATTCCAAACATTTTCTTTTAAATTCCAATGTCTTTATCCGATTTTGCATCCTGTAATCCTTCTCCGTTTATACGATTATCGTCACCCTTCCAAATTCAGACGAGATCGCGGGCCTATTTGTTTCACTGCCTGCCCTTGCGCTCATCGGCGACTTGATCCGGGTTCGTCCCTTTTGTTTCCTTTCCGAAGAATAACACGGCAAGCGCTCCGATAATAATGGCAACGAAAAATATTATAAATATCGAACTAAGCGCAACGTTTTGTGCTATCAGTATGCCTACAAGGTAGGGACCCATTACACCGCCGATCCGTCCGAAGGCAGCCGCAAGCCCGACACCCGTGGAGCGGACTGCCGTCGGGTACAACTCCGGTGTGTAGGCATACATGGCTCCCCAGGCCCCAAGGTTAAAGAAGGAGAGGGAAGCCCCGGCCGCGATCAGCATCGCTTCCGTACCGGCGTTACCGAACCATACAGCGCTGGCAGCCGTAAGCAGCAGGTAGGTGACGAGCACGAACTTTCGGCCGAGCTTTTCAATCAAGTAAGCGGCGGTAAAATATCCGGGCAGCTGTGCAAGCGTCATGATGAAGACGTACTGAAAGCTTTTCACGAGACTAAAGCCCTTCATCACCATAACGGACGGAAGCCACAGAAACATGCCGTAATAGGAGAATACGACCATCAACCACAAGATCCAGAGCGTGATCGTGGATCTGCGGTGCGACGATGACCATACGGAAGCCAGCCGCTCCCCAAACGACAGCTTTCGGTCTTGCTGCGCGGTATAACGAGGCGAATCCTGTATCGCCCGTCTTAGGTACAAAGCGTATAATGCCGGTAAAGCGCCGATGATAAAGGCAGTCTTCCAGCCATAATGAGGAATGATGAAATAGGCGATCAGTGCGGAGACGATCCATCCGCCGGCCCAGAAGCTCTCGAGCAGCACAACGGCACGCCCCCTCTCATGGGCAGGCACCGACTCGGAGACAAGCGTTGAAGCGACCGGAAGCTCCCCGCCTAATCCGAAGCCTGCGATGAAGCGAAGCGCGCACAATACGGCAAAGCTGGTCGCCAGGGCGGACAGCCCGCTTGCGGCAGAGAAAATGAGAAGCGTCCAGAGCAACACGGCCCGGCGTCCGTACCGATCCGCAAACGAGCCCGCCACTGCCGCTCCGACGGCCATTCCGATTGAATTAACCGCTGTCAGAAATCCAACCTGCTGCGCGTTTAAATGCCAATCGACAGCTAGCGCAGCAACGATAAATGAGATCATCCCGACTTCCATCGCATCGAATAACCAGCTAAGTCCAGCGCTGAACAGCAGCTTCCGTTGTTTCGGTTCACGCAGCAAACCCGCTTTATTCATGTTCAGGCCCCTTTTCCCCGTCTTTTAGTGCATTTAGTATCTCATTTTTGACAAGAATACGCATCCCTAAACGGAAATACCCGCATGGAATGTTTTAGATCAGCTCCATGAGCGGAATGTCCTTGACATCCTTGTTTATAGGTACCGGTTGTCCATGTTGACGAACCAGCGTGAAGTATTCGTAAGGTCCGATGACCGATAAGTCGCCCTCCATGACGCCGGGGTAAGCGCGATTAACCGAGTAAACCTGGCTTTGGTGGGCTTGCAGCGCCTGTCCCTTGATCGCGCGGAATTCACGAATATCGACCTTGCCGGTAATCGGAAATAACCGGTCCGGGCCTTTGTCCGCGCAGTGCTTATAGTAATGAGGAATCGACGAATAATAGAACGCCGGGAGCCGGTTCCGTGCAAGCAGCTCCTCCGCCAGCAGCATCGCCTGCTCCGCAGCTTCCGAGATCGCGATATGGTCGGGATGTCCCGTAACCCCGTCCGGCGGAAAAGTAACGACAACGTCAGGCTGCTGATCGACAATCGTGTCTTTCAATTTCCCGATCAGTTCCGTGCGGTCCTGGTCCTTCAAATATCCGTCCGGATACCGGTAAAGAATCAAGCTCGAGACGCCAAGAATATGACAGGCCTGCCTCAGCTCCCCTTCCCGATGGGCAACCAATTGCTCACGCGTTTGGAAGGAAAACGGGCCGCATCTGCCTTTACAACCCGATGTGGCGCATACCAGAACGAGCTCATGACCCATGCTGGAGCATTTGGCCATCGTCCCCCCGCAGGCAAACGATTCATCGTCGGGATGCGCAAAAATAAAGAGCAGTTTCTTTTTGTTTTCCATGCCATTCACCTCCATAAGATTGGAGCTACGATTCGTGCAGCCCTATTTGGCGTATATGAGCCAGTCCCATGGAAATAACGCCGTAAATCGGTTCTTTCTTGGCGGAATCCCACTGAGCCGAAGGAAAATCGGAACGGATCCGCCCGCAAATCAGCCCTCGCAAGTACGGCGCGTTTTGCAGTACGCCTCCCTGCAAAATAACGGAAAATTTCTCGTTCTCCATACTCAAATTGCGGATGACGGCAGACGCTCCCTGGTACAGTTCATCAGCCGCCTCTTCAACTAACAAGCGGCTGGCCTCATCCCCGTCGTTCAAGGCTTGGCTGACGACTTCCCACAGCTGGGCTACCCGTTCAACCGAATATTCCGGAGAGAAGGTCCAATTGTACAGCTCTTCGGCATTATTCAAGCCGAGATGGGAGAGGAGCCGTTCCGTTAACCGGGTCGGTCGCCCCCGGCCGTCTTCGGCTTTCATAACCGCCGTGATGGCTTTTTTGCCGATCCAGTAGCCGCTGCCTTCGTCGCCTACGAGGTGTCCCCAGCCCCCCGCCCGGCAGTTCATCCCTTCCTTATTCACGCCGTACACGATCGATCCGGTGCCGGCGATAACGAGAACGCCGGGCGCCCCATCGGTTGCTCCCAGCAGAGCGGCGAAGCCGTCATTCTCAATGATTAACCGGTCAACCTGAATGTCCAGCCCGTGAAGAACTTCCACTACCAATGCCGTCAGCACAGTCCGATCCTGTTCCGTATCCAGCCCCGCCAAAGCAAATACCGCACAGCCGAGCTTGACGCCGCCGCTTCCGTCCCGCTCCGGCGCATAACCCGCGTCTGTCAAAGCCGCCTTCACGGCAAGGGAAACTTCCCGCGCGGCCGCGTCTTGGCCGACGCTTTGATAATTGCTGGAGCCGGCCCGACCTTCACCGAGCCAACCGCCCCGAACATCCGCAACGACCGCACGGCACTTCGTGCCTCCGCCATCGACGGCCAGCAGAGAGAATGTCCGCGCGCCCACTAAGACCGGCTCCAGTCTTGAATGACCGTGTCCAAATGTTGAAGCGCCTGACGGGATCTTTCTTCGGACGCATAATTCCACTCCAAATGGCTGATATGCCGCTCCCTCCGGTCTGCGATCATGCGCTCCATCTCAAGGGGACTCGGCCCGCCCGGCAGCGAACGGATCGTGACGAAATGAACGGGATCCAGGGCTTGCCTCAGCTGATCCTCATTCAAAGTAACGCTGCGGCCGATCACGTCTTGCGCAGCTTCATTCACCAGTTCAAGCGTAATGCCGTTAGCCGCCAAGCCCTGCGCAAGCGCCTTGTTTACGATGCCGCTTACGATATGGTGGGACTTGCGGAAGGACAGCCCGTCCGTTCGCACCAAGGTGTCGGCAAGCTCGGTTACGGTAGCGAAGCTGCCCTCGGTTCGTTTGCGCAGCACTTCTTTATTGACCTCCATGGTGCCAATTACGGAAGCCAACAGCCGATAGATGTTATCCAGAATCGCCAGCGCTTTCCAGGCATACGGCTGCAGGTCGTCCTCCGTATCGACAATATCGCCGAAAGGCGTATTATGAATCATCGTCAGTACCGTATTCGCGCTGCCCACGCAGGAGGACAGCAGGGATCGCATATGCTCGAGAGAAACCGGATTGCGCTTTTGCGGCATGATCGATGAAATTTGCACATATGGAGCGGATACTTGAAGCACGGCGAATTCCTGCGTGCACCAGAGCAGCAGATCCTGCACGACACGGCCCAGATTTATCGCAGCCAGCTGAGCCGCCGTGCAGATCTCGGCCACATAATCGGCTCCTCCGATCGCGTCATAAGAATTTTCGACCAAGCCGTCAAACCCGAGCAATTCACGCATTCTTTCCCGGGAAATAGCAAAACCGGATGTCGTCAAAGCCGCCGCGCCCATGGAACTGCGGTTGCAGTTTGCGTAGGCGCGAAACATCCTTTCTACGTCCCGGCTTAAGGAATCGACGACGGCCATGGTGTAATGAGCCATAGTAGTAGGCTGAGCCTGCTGCGTATGCGTGTAGCCGATCATGATCGTATGGACATGCTCCTCGGCGAAAGCGAGCAGGTTTTCCTTTAAGTACAAGGCGGAGGATACCGTAACCAGCAGCTTCTCCCGAAGCGTCATCCTGTAGATGGCGATGCCCATGTCGTTGCGGCTTCTGGCCAGATGCAAATTGCCGGCGATATCCCCGGCTTTGTCCAGCAGCTCATGTTCGACCTGGAAGAACAGGTCTTCAAATTGTCCCGTGTACGAGCATTGCCTGAGTTTATTCAGATCGATCCCGTGAAGAGCCTTGGCGATCGCCCCCGCTTCTTCGGGGGATACAAGCTTTTGCTCCGCAAGCATGATGAGATGGGCTTTGTTAATCGCCATCATCGGACCCAGCAGATGCCTCTTGGCTTCGTTAAAGGCGGGCTCCAATACGCATTCGGCATAGGTTTTCCCAGGAAACAGATGACCTTCCGACTGGATAATCTGATCTTTGCAGCTCATACGGCTATTCCTCCCGTTTATTTTCTACTCATTTCAGCCAGTTCCGGATCAGCATGTTCATCTGGCGCGAGGCTTCCTCCACAATGACTTTGCCGGCCTCCAGCGAAGTTTGCTTGATTCTGCCTGTATAGCCGTCCCAGCCTTGAGGTTTGCCTTCTACAAGCACATAAGGCAGCGGCGATAAAGGAGGACATGAATCTAACTCCACGTCGGAATCGGACACTTCGACCAAGCCGGGATGCATCGCTTTGACCGCGGACATTTCATAAGGACCTCCGTGCCCGCGTCCGGCCGTTCCGTGGAACAATCCCTTCCGCTCCATGAGCCCCGTCTCCACCATCTGCCACCAATTGACCAATAAAAAGCCGGCGTCAGGGTACTGGGCCGTCACGGCTTCCGCGACGGTTCTGGAAGGCCCCATGTTGGCATCATGAGCGTTAAGCAGCAAAATGCGGCGAATTCCCGAGGAACAGATGCCCTCGGTTAAGTCCGTCAAATACTCGATGAATACGGACGGTCGAATGGAAATCGTCCCGGGATAATCACGAGTTTTACCGGGGCAGGCCGTATAGGGTATGGGAGGATAGACCAACGGCTGCAGGTCCGGATCGATCCTCTCGGCAAAGCCTTGAGCCAGCAGGACATCCGTTCCCAGCGGGGAATGCGGCCCGTGATACTCAATCGACCCTAAAGGCACAACGGCAAATCGTGCCTGTGCCATAAGCTTCCCGGCATCTCTTCCGTGGATCGTCATTACATTCATGGATTCCTGTTGCCTCGCTTCACCTGAAATTTTCGAATGCCGGAGGACCCGGGAAGGTCCTCCGGTTCGCGCCTTTACTGATGCTGGGAGATCATGTTAACGAACAACCGGATCGAGCCTGGAACAAGACTCGGAATTTCGCGATACCAGACCAAAGAGCTGTACGTATAGATGCCCTTGCCGTATGGAGCCGTCAGGAACGTGCCGGTAAACTCCTTCTCTCCAGGATCGCCGTTGGAAATTAAAGCCGTGTACTCCTTACCCCATTCCGCCGGGTTATAAGCGGAACGATCCTGAATCCAGTTATTCCAGTCGGCATCCGTAATTTTGTTCGGATAGTTGAACATCGGATGATCCGGCGCCAGCAGGGTCACTCTGGAATTTTCGTCCGTAACGCGCCATTTAATCAACGGTTCTCCGATTTTAATCGGATACGGAGCCAAGCCCGGCGACCACTTGTCTTCCGGCTTATGGTACTGTACGACGAGATTTCCGCCGTTCTCCACGTAGCTTAAGAGCCGCTGATTGCTTGGAATCAATTCCGGCCGGAAAGCATAGGCGCGAATGCCCAGAACGATGGTGTCATAGGAAGACAAATCGCCGAACTGGATGTCCTTCTCCTCCAGCTTCGTTACGTCGACTCCGACCTGCTGCAGGTATTGGTCAATGTTGTCGAACCCGCTGGATACGTAGCCGACCTTCAAGCCTTTCGGCACTTCCAGATCGAAGGCCTCCACCTTCACCTCCGCAGGCTGCAGCATATAGGTTTTGCCGATATGAGCGTATTGAATCACCTGTGCGCCTCTCGAGGTTTGGCTGCTGCCGCTCGTAGCCACGGCTTGAATCGTGTAGCTGCCGTTCGCCACTTGCGCAGCAGGGACGACCGAGAAGCCTGCGGACTTCACTTCCCCTTTGGCCGCGAAGCTCAGTTCCTGCGCCGCATCCGTCTTCCAGCCTTCCGGCAGCTTCAGCGAAATGGATGCCTTGGCTGCGCCCGGGTTGTAGTTGCGCACGGTCACTTTCACAGGAATCGGCTCATCGGTCTTCAATGTATTCAAGATCGCCGCGCTTGGGCTGAGTGACATGGAGAACGGAGGAAGCACGGCGACCGCATTGGGCGGCACAACCTGAACCTTGTTCTTCACTCCATTCACTTCGTATTCGACATCGCTGGTAATAATCGGTTTGTCATAAGGCTTAAATTCCGCCGCGTCCTCCGGCACGTTTACTTCAAAAACCGTTGAAGCCGTCTGGTTATAAGCGAGAAGCCCGACAACGTTGCTGCCCGCCGCCTTGGCCGTCCATCCTTCCGGAACGTTCAGCTTCAGCGTAACGTTCTTCAGCAGCACCTTCCCGCCGTTATAGGCGGTTACCGTTATTTTCATCGTTTGGCCCGGCACGAGCTCACCGGTCTCCGGCTTCACCTTGGCCACCAAAGATGCAGCTTCCATGCTTGCTTTGTTCAACTGTTCTTCCTTCACGTGCAGACGGTAAGTCAGATCATATTTCGTCGCCTGATCCAAAGCGGATTTCGCTACATCCGTCAAAGCGTTCTGAACGCCGGCTTTCATGGCCTCCACTTTCCCGGCAACTTCGGAAAACGCGGGATAAGCGGCAATCACCTGATCGGCATCGGTTTGCAGCCTGCGCAAATCCTTGACAACTTGAGCATCCTTTCCTTTCGCTTCCAGCTCTTTGGCCAAATCTTCAAACGTAAAAGCGATCCCTTCGAAGAAGTCCTTTTCCTTCTCCTTACCGGGTACGGTGGATTGCAATAACGTATAATAGCTGTTGATCGGACCTTCATCCACATGGCGGCCCATGCCCTGGCTCTTATGCATGAAGCGGGATTCTTCCCCGAGCTGCGTGTAGGAGGCGCCGTAAATTTCATCGTAATCTCCCACGGGAACGGCTACGCTGTATGTCTTGTCGTTTGCCGGCACGTACAGTTTTTTAATTTGCCAAGGCTGCAGCCCGTTCTGCAAATGTTCAGGGAACACTTTCGGGTCTGCGGCATCTTGATAAGCTCTCACCGTGATCACATTAATAGCCCGGTGGTGCCCGTGGGTCGAATCTTCGTTCAGAAAGGCAGGCACGACCACGTCGGGACGCAGCTCGCGAATTTGCCTGATCAGCCGTTCGTAGACAACCGAATCTCCCCATTTCAGCAAAGTTTCATCCGGGCTTTTGGAGAAACCGAAATCATAGATCGGGTCGTTGATGGTTTCACTCAGCATACGGAGCGAGACATTCGTAATTTTGGAGGCTTCCTGCAATTCACGGGTCCGTATGATGCCGAGAGCGTTGCCCAGCTCGCTGCCGATTTCGTTCTGTCCGCCCTCGCCGCGATTCGCGATGATACTGTAAGTGTTCACCCCTTTGCCCAAAGAAAGGTAAGCCAGCGTCGCGCTGTGCTCATCGTCCGGGTGGGCGCCTGTGTTCATGGCGGAAGCGACGGTCGTTAACGGCTTGATCGACTTCCACAGATCCACGACTCCACGATCCGCATTCGCCGGCGCGGGTGCCATCGACAGAACTAGTGTGCCTGCCACGGCAAGACCGGTAACGGCGGATACATATTTCTTCGTAACGCGTGCACGTAGACTCATCCTGTTCCTCCTTATATCCCTTCCTAATTAAGCGGAAACGGCCGTTTCCCGCCCTATATCACAACGCGGCATTCGAACCCTAGGAATTCACCGCGAGATGATCGAACGAATGGTTGGCGAACAAGGGTGCCTCCGGGAGCCCCTTAGATGGCGGTCCCGGCATTGCCTCCGGTCATTTTCCGGGTGACGAACAGAACGATAACGATCAGTACAATTTGCAGCACCCCATAGGCGCATGCGGTACCAAAGTCAAAGGCGTACATACGCTGGAAAATCTCTACCGAAATCGGCGACGTTCTGCTCGTAAACAGAAGGATCGAAGAAACGAACTCCCCGATGCCCTGCACGAAAGCGAGCAGCGTTCCCGCGAGAATACCGCTTAAAGCCATCGGAAACACAACGCGCCGAAAGCTGTACCACCACGTAGCGCCCAAATTCCGGGCGGCTTCCTCTACCGAACTGTCCATCTGCATCAGCGTCGCCGAGGTAGAGCGGAAGACCAGCGGCAAATGCCGGACGAAATAAGCCATCGGCAAAATCCAGAACGTCCCGATCAGCACCTGATTGAAGGAGAAAACGGACGGTTCGCTGAACGCGGAAATCAGATTGACCGCTACGACCGTACCGGGCAGCGCCCAAGGCAGCATGATCAGCAGGTCGAGCAGAAATTTACCTTTAAATTTCAGACGAACCATCGCATACGCAGCCGCTACGCCGAACAGGACGTTGCCGAGGGTGGCAATCGCGCTCATCTCGAACGAATTCGCTATCGGTCTCCACGTTTTACTGTCGGTAAACAGCTCTACATAGTGTCTGGTCGTATATTCCGGCGGCAGGATTTGGTACGTCCACGTCCCGTCCACGGAAAAGGAAATAAGCACGAGCACGAGAATGGGCAGCAGCAGGATCGTCACGCCGAGCGTCGACAGCGCCATAGCGGTATACTTGCCTAGCGCGCTCTTGACTTCGGTCCGGTGAATGCTGACCCCCTTGCTCGCATTCTGGTAGCTGCGAAGCCCTTGATACCAGCGCATCAGCAGCAGGAAGAGGATCGATACGATCGATAGGATCGTGGATTGCGTCGCCGCCATATCCAGAGAGCCGTTCGTCCGCGACAAATAAATTTGCATGGTCATCGTACGGTCGATGCCGAAAATAAGCGGAGCCGTATACGAAGCCATCGAGATCATGAATACCAGCAAGGAGGAGGCAACCATCGCCGGCGTCAGCATCGGCAGGATGACGCGTCTCCATACGTACAAGCGTCCTGCGCCTAACGAGGCGGCCGCTTCCTCCAGAGAAGGGTCCAGACCTTTAATCGCCGTGGAGGCGGTCATGTAGAAATACGTGTACATCGTGAACGTATGAACCATAATAACGCCCCAGAAACCTTTTAACGAAAAAGGAACCTGCTCCAGATCGAACCACAGCTTCAATGTGCGGGGAATAATTCCGCTTTCGCTGTATAAAAAGGTAAACGACAGCACCCCGATTAAAGGAGGCAGCGCCATCGGCACCATAGCCAGCACCGTTAACATTTTGCGGCCCGGAAATTCGTACCGCTCCAGCAGAAAAGCCATCGTGACGCCGACGATCGCACAGGTGATGACGCTAATCACGGAAATGTAAACGGAGGTCCAAAGCGCCTCCAGGTTCGCGGAATGCTTCAGGCTGAAAAACTTGGCGTAATTTTGCATCGAGAATTGCCCTTGAATCCTAAAGCTGTCGACAAACGTTTGAAAAAACGGAAACACCACATAAGCAAGCAGCACCAGGAACAAGGGGGCGACAAGCACATAAATGAAATAACGGGACGAAGTGAGCAGCGTCCAGCGGTTGACGGGCGGGGCTGCCGGCTCCAACGGCGTCTTCATCAGTCACTCCCTCCCGTCATTTAAGAAATAGACGCTCTCTTTCGGGATGATCAAGAAAACCCGGTCGCCGCTTGCCTTCAGATTGTGTCCTTGACCCAGGAACATCGCCTTCAACGGGCCGAAGCCGGTTTCCGTTATATAATTCATACTGACTCCGGTAAACTCGGAGATCACCACATCGCCTTGAACCGTATTCGTCTCATCCGCGGAACCGGCATCCGCTTCGCGAATTCGTTCCGGGCGGACGGAAACGGTAATCCGGGAGCCCGGTCGGATGACGTTCCCGGAGGATGCGTTCCGGCAGTAACCCCGGATGACCGTATCCGGAGTCAAGCGCACGTAGGCTTCTCCGTCCTCCACCCGTTCCACCGTTCCCTCCCATAGATTGGTCTCGCCGATAAACGAAGCGACAAACCGGTTGACGGGCTTGTTATATATGTCTTGAGGGCTTCCAATCTGCTGCACGACTCCGCCTTGCATGACCATAATGCGGTCCGACATGGACATCGCTTCGGATTGGTCGTGCGTGACGTATATCGTCGTGATGCCGAGCTCTAGCTGAAGCCTCTTGATTTCGAGTCTGGTTTCTTCCCTTAGCTTGGCGTCCAAATTGGACAAGGGTTCATCAAGCAGCAAGATTTGCGGCTCGATGACTAATGCGCGCGCTAAAGCGACACGCTGCTGCTGGCCCCCCGACAGCTGATCGATTCGGCGGCTGCCGTATCCTTCAAGATGAACCAATCTTTGAGCTTGTTCCACTTTTTCCTTAATTTCGGCTTTCGATTTTTTGCGGACTTGCAGACCGAAGGCAATATTCTCAAACACCGTCAAATGGGGGAATAGCGCGTAGTTTTGAAACACCATACCGGTATTGCGTTTGTGGGGAGGCAGCCCCGTGACCTCGCGGTTGCCGAACAAAATTCGGCCCGAGCTGGGGATGTAGAAGCCCGCGATCATACGCAGCGTCGTCGTTTTGCCGCAGCCGCTCGGTCCCAGAAACGTGAAAAATTCCCCCGGCTTAATTTGGATATGGACGTCGTCCACGCCCTTGACCGTGCCGAACAGCTTGCCTACATGCTCCAAAGTCACATCAATCAAAACGTTAACCCCCCGGCTGGAATGTTGGGGCGGAGCTTTCACTCCGCCCGCATGCCCTTTATTTTGCGCCTTTGCCTTTAATGTTTTGATCCCAATAGTCCATCCATTCCTTTTCCTTGGCGGCCATCGTTGCCCAGTCCAGTTCCATCGGCTTGAGTTCAATGCCTTTCAGCCACGCCGGGAGCGTATCTTTACTGATATCACTGCGTGTAGGAATTTGGAACAGCTTCTCCGCAAGCTCCGAACGAAGCTTCGGTTCGAACAGGAACTCATAGAACTTCTTGGCAATTTCTTCGTTTTTGCTGCCCTTGATGATGCCTACGCCATCCACCAGGATCGGAGCTCCGCTGGCCGGATAGATGAAGTCAAACGGCTGATTTTTCGTCTCCTTTTGAATCATGATGTCCTGCAGATTCCACAACGAAAGCGAGCCTTCCTGGCGAGCCATTTTCAAGTAAAGATTCGTAGGGTCCTGGGTATATTCTTTCGTGTTGACATCCAGCTTCTTCAGCCATTCGTAGCCTTTGGCCGGGTCGCCGGCACCCTGTCTGAAAATCATCGCGGAGTAAATCGTACGCATCGTTCCGGAGGCGAGCACGCCGCGAATCAAAATTTTTCCTTTATATTTGGGATCGAGCAGGTCATCCCAATCTTTCGGCGCATCTTCTTTTTTCAACATTTGCGGGTTGTACATGATGACTTCCGGAAGCAGCATCTCGCCGTACCAGCGGTCTTTGCCGTCCTTGTACTGAGCCGGAACCGTACCCGCAAAGGTTGGCTTGTAGGCCGCCAACAAATCTTCGTCGGCCGCTGTCATAAACATGGATTGCGTACCGCCCCACCAGAAATCGCCCTGCGGGTTCGCTTTTTCTCCACGAACGCGCTCCAGAACCTGCTGTGCGCCCATCGTCAACACTTCCACCTCGACGCCCGGGTTCTGCTCTTTGAATTTGGGGACGATTTCATCCACGACCGTTTTATCCCTGGCCGTATAAATAACCAGCTTCTTCGCTTCAGCCGGCTTCGGCGGATCGGCCGGTTTCTCGGCGGGCTTCTCCGCCGGTTTTTCTGCCGGCTGTACGCTTGCCCCGCCCCCGCTGCAGGCGGCTAAAGCAAGAACGAGCGAGCTGACAAGCATGCCGTTAAACCATTTTGCTGCTTTTCCTACTCCAAAATTCAATTCGAATTCCCCCTTAAGTTTTATTCACTCCAGGACCTATGGTTCGGAAACGATTCAAGCACGCAATGGACCGCGCCGATAATGCCCGCCTGATCGCCAAGCGATGCCGTCTTGATTACCGGCACGACGGGAATGAGACGGGACAATAGCTCTTGAATCGTTTGGAGCCCTTGTTCATCGAGATGGATCATTTCTCCGCCGAGAACCAGCAGTTCCGGATCCATAATGCTGGCCACATTGGCCATGCCGAACGCCCAGTGCCGGTAGGTATCTTGCAGAAGGGCGCGCGCCTCCGGATGGCCTTCCGCAGCCGCCGCCTGAAGCTGAGGAAGAATAGGCGCTCCTTCCTCCCATGAAGGCAGCAAGGGCTGTGCCTTGGACAAGATGCCAGGTACGCCGAAATTGCTCTCGAACACGCCGTATTCTCTTTGGCTGCGGTTGCGGAATGGGCCAATCATCATGTACCCGATCTCGCCGGCGGCCTCCTTGCTTCCCCTGTACAGCTGCCCGTTAATGACGATGCCTGCGCCGATGCCCGAGCCGACATAAATCTGGATGAGGTTCTTCGCTCCCCGACCGGCGCCTTGATAAAATTCACCTATGGTCATCATATTAACGTCATTGTCAATAAATACGGGAAGTCCCAATCTCTCCTCCAATGCCTGCCGGACTGGCTGCCCCATCCACCCTGTGCTGGGCGCGAAGGAAATCGTGCCTTTGTTGCGCTCGGTTATGCCAGGCAGCCCGATCCCGATGCCGTGCAGTTGGCTCCTCTCAAAAGAACATTGCCCCAGCAGCTTCGTCAGTCCGGCTTCCAAAGCGGCAAGCGCCTTTTCCCCGTCGGCAGGCGGCTTCAAGCGGGCTTGATAACGGGACAGGATGTGCCCATGCAGATCGGCAATCGCCATGTGGATGCAGTTGCCCTCATACACAGCGCCAACGACCGCATACGCCTGCGAATTGTATTCCAGCAGAACGGGCTTGCGGCCTCCCCGAGACTGTCCCGTCCCAATTTCCCGGATCAGTCCTTCGCCGATCATCTCATCCACCAGAGAAGAGATGCACGGACGGCTCAATTTCGTCTCCGCAGCGAGCTCCGCTCGGGACATTCTTTTCTGCTTCAGCTGATAAAGAATGCCTTCACGATTCATCTGTTTCACGAATTTGGTATTTCCCGTTTGACCTCTCGTTCTCAATGCAGCTTGGTTCACCGCCTTTCGTCGGCAGAACTTACTTAGTTAAAATGACTAACTAAGTATGATGGGTTTAATTATAAATGAAAGCACTTACATGTTCAATGATAAATTGTATCTTTTTCTTTTATTTGTATATCCTTCCATATGTACTTGCTCAAATTTCGGCAATTCTCACAAACATCTTTTTACGCGGTCCCGCATAGCTTCACCGCCAACTCACGTGACGCCCGGAGCCGGTCCGCCTGACTGGACGCAGTCTCGGCTTGCCTATACATAGGACGAAGTGATCGCCGCATATACTTACAGACAACTAATCACGGGGTGATCCACATGAGTAAAGAGACAATGACACTAGGACAGTTCATGGATAGACCGCAAAAACGAAACCGGCCTCGTCGATCCGTATTACTTATCAGGATTCCCGGAGGCCGAAAAACAGCTCGACTTATTCGATATATGTTCACCTGAACGCGCCCAACCAAACAAAGGCTAATTCCAAGCAGCCGCAGCTGCCGGAAATTAGCCTTCTTCATCCGCCTCATGGCGGCGCAAGCCATCCTGCTGCGATTCCCGGGACTGGCCGTTACGGTGTGGACATCATTTGGGCCTGCATTGTAAAGTATTCCCGGATACGTGTCAACGTAAGGTTATCGATTCCGAATTGATTCGCCGCTCCGATAACGGTAATTCTTGTAATCCGATTGAAACCGGCGTTGACACCCAGAGGGGAGAACACATTAAACGGCGGTGCGTTTGAAGGCCCCGTTGCGGTGGCAACAAGATTATTGTTGGCGTCAAAGGCGTTAATCGTAAGCGGAGTGGCCGATGTGTAGAAAAAGTTAACCTCAGATAGGGGATTGCCGAATGTGATGTCTGCTTGGTTGCTAGCCGGAGTAAAAATGATGGTTACGGGCGAAGGCTCATTCGAAAAATTCCCTGTCCCTCCGGCCCCGGCTTCAATCAATGTCAACCATTGCGGTGAAAAGAGCGCCGTGGTGAAACACGCCGGAACCGGTACGGGAAGTGGCTGCACATTCCCTCCGCCTTCAAACGTAATGAGCGCGGTTTCTGTGACGGGAGTCGAGGAACAAATCACTTGAATAGGACCGTTCTGACTGACCGAAAATTGTGGCGGCTCTGTCTGATTCGAGATGCCGTGAGTTATCAATAACTATCACCCTTCTCTTTAGATTATGCTGCATGTTATCTATATGTAGATAGTCTTAAGGGTGCCTGGATTGTTTTAACGTTGTCATAACCGCACAGCAGAAATAAATGATTGACGAGGTGGTGTTGGCTTATGTACTATAATCAACCGTTGTCTCCAGCTCCTCCGGCGCCTGCTTCCTTGTATCGCAATAACCGCCATATTATTGAAGTCTCTGGCGAAGGAACGGTTTCTGCCGCTCCCGACAGAGCCGTTATAGAACTTGGCGCAATCACCGAAAACACAAGCTTGCGGATTGCCCAAAGGGAAAATGCAGCCACCGTTACAGATGTTATAAACTCCCTGCTGCAGCTAAACATTCCGAAGGAACGTATACAAACCGTCGCTTACAGGATCGAGATGCAGTATTCCTATGAGGATGGGAAGCAAATCTTTACCGGTTATCGCGTGACACATCTGCTTCAAATTACCCTGGATCAAATAGACCGGACAGGACTTGTTGTCGATACGGCTGTTGAACATGGCGCTAATTCCGTCTTAAACATTCAATTTTCAATGGCGCACCCGGCCGCTTATTATCATCAGGCCCTGTCGTTAGCCGTTAAAAATGCCGAAAGCAAGGCCATGACCATTGCGACAACGTTAGCCGTCACGCTTGTGAAATATCCGGACAACATTCAAGAAGAAGCTCGTACACGGGAACCGGTCCCTTATCAGGCCTTACATTACGCGGCAACCGCACCTACGCCGATCCAACCCGGACAATTGAAAATTACCGCTTCTGTAAGGGCCCAATATAGTTACGTCTAAGCTTTGACGGTATCCAATAAAAAAAACGAGGCAGCCCTTATCGGGCTGCCTGCCTGTTTAGCGCATACCAGCGCTGTGCGAGTGAGTACACCGATCCGTCCCGCTCCGTCCTGCGAACCGCTAGAAATAAGCTTTGATCGCTTTCTCGGTGGACTCTTTAGCCACACGAATCGTTTTTTCGATATCCCACTCCCAGTATTCCGGTCTGAACAGCTCGACGGAAACCATCTCACTGTAGCCGATATCCTTCAAAGTGCGCAGGAGTAAGTCCAGGTTTACCGCGCCTTCCCCAGGCATCACCCGGTGATGGTCGCGCAGCGCGCCAACCGGCAAATCTTCGCAATCGTCAATATGAAACACGAAAATTTTGGAAGGCTCCGCCCGCTGCAAATCTTCGATTTTGGAATTCATCGCATGAAAGTGAAAGCAGTCCAGCACCACGCCGACATCGTTCCGGTTGACGGCTTCCACGATGTCGTACGCTTGACCGAACGTATTAACCGAGCAGTTCGGATACCCTACAAATTCCAGCGCGAGCCTCGTATCGTAGGCTTGCGCGATATCGGCCAATTCATGGAGGACTTTCACGGTTTCCTCTTTAATTTGACTCTTCGTATAGTCCCCGATATCAAAGGTCGGAACGACGATAATCGTCTTGCAATCGATGACCTTGCCCACTTCGCAAAGAAACTTCAGATCGTCCTTGATTTGCCGATATCCCGGTTCGTCTCTATGGTTGATATACTCCAACGCGTTGAAGGCATACGGTTTAATGCGATTCCGCTCAAAAAACTGTTTGAGCTCCTCTACCGTATGATTCTCCAAGTACGCCTTCAGTTTATCCAAGCGGATTTCGATCAGATCGTATCCGTATTTCTCGCAAACCTCCAAGTCCTGCTGCAATGTCGAATACTTCATCGTTGTCGCTTGATTAAAAGCTATTTTCACAGGAGCCACCGCTTTCTACAAGTATCTGTCTTCTTCAATCGTTAACTGTACGCCAATTCCATAATTTTTTCCTGATTCGCTTCCGCGCGGCTGAGCTCGCCCTTCTTGCGCCCTTCATGCATAACGACGACTCTGTCGCTCATGCCCAACACTTCCGGGAGCTCGGAAGAAATCATGATAATCGCTTTTCCCGTCTGCGCCAATCTGGACATCAGCTTATGAATTTCGGATTTAGCTCCGACGTCGATCCCCCGTGTCGGTTCATCCAGAATGAGAATGTCCGGGTTGTTCAACAGCCATCTTGCGAGCAGCACTTTTTGCTGGTTGCCTCCGCTTAAATTCATGATGAGCTGATCCAGACTTGGCGTTTTGATGCTCAGCCGTTCAACGAACAAGTTGCACATGTCGGTGACGAGCTTTCTCTTAATAAAACCGCCTCTATTCAAATAGCTGTCGATGCTGGAGATGATCATATTATCCCGGATCGAGATAGGCAGGAAGGCTCCCGTAATTTTGCGGTCCTCCGTCAATAAGCCGATCTTGTGTTTAATCGCATCCCGGGGCGAACGGATGCTCACCTTGACCCCGTTGATGTAGATTTCGCCGGCATCAGGCGGGTGAATGCCGAAGATGCTCTCGATGACCTCGGTCCTTCCTGCGCCCATCAATCCGGCAATACCCAGAATCTCTCCTTTTCTTACATCAAAGCTGATGTTGTTAAACTTGCCTTCGCGCGACAGGTTTTTGACGGACAGCACAACTTCCCCGATATCCGCATCTTCCTTATGAAACACCTGCTTGATCTCCCGACCGACCATCATTTGGATCAGCGATTCCTGGTCCAGCTCTTTCGCCGCTTTGGTGCCGACATATTGACCGTCTCTGAACACGGTAATGTCGTCGCAAATCCGGAAAATTTCATCCATCTTGTGCGAAATATAGATAATGGAAACTCCTTTGGCCTTGAGCGATCCGATAATGGCGAACAGCTGTTCAACCTCTTTATCGGTAATAGCGGACGTCGGTTCGTCCATAATGATCAAATCCGCGTTGTAAGAAACCGCCGTGGCAATCTCCACCATTTGCGTGTTGGCGATGCTGAGATCAATCATTTTGGCGTTCGGATCGATATCGATTTTCAACGTTTCAAACAGCTTGCGGGTATCCTCCACCATTTTTTTCTTGTCGAGCCATCCGAATCCTGTCGTCGTTTCCCGCCCCAAATAAATATTTTCCGCTACCGTCATCTGCGGGATCGGGCTCAGTTCCTGATGAATCATCGAAATGCCCCGGCTCAGCGCATCCTTCGATCCGGACAGCTTGATTTCCTGACCTTTGAATTTCACCGTTCCCTGATCGGGCGTATAAATGCCGAAGATGATTTTCATCAGCGTCGATTTGCCCGCACCGTTCTCTCCCATCAAGGCATGAACCGTGCCTTTTCGGACTTTCAACTGGATGTCGTCCAGCGCTTTCACACCAGGGAACGTTTTGGTAATATGCTCCAGTTCCAATATGTAATCGTTGGCCATCATAATCACCTCGTTTGGATTTCAGACTCTGAATTGATGAACCGTTCGGTGCAGTTTCTCGGCCATGGCATACAGCGTGTTTGCATGGGCCGTATTTTGCTGAAGAAATGCCAGCTGTTCCTCCGTAACCGCCGTTACACTTTGTGTCCCGGTTGCTATCGTCTCCGAGAAGCCCGATATTTGCTCCACCGATTGGACGATTTTCTCCGAATGGTTCGATAAGTGGCGCAGCGATTCCGAGACGTCGCGGATTTGTTCCGTCGTATCCTGAACCAAATCTCGGATTCCGCCGAACAGGTCTCCGACGGCCGTCGAGGCGTTGATCCCTCTGGAAACCTCCACGACCATCTCTTCAACGGATTGGACCGCGAACATCGTCTCCGTTTGAATGCCGGTCACAAGCTCGGTGACCCGTCCCGCCGAATCATTCGTCTGCTGCGACAGTTTGCGGATTTCCGAGGTGATGACCGCGAATCCACGCCCGTGCTCTCCCGCTCTTGCCGCTTCAATCCCCGCATTTAATGAAAGCAGATTCGTTTGCGTCGCAATCGAAGAAATCACTTTATTAATATCGTCGATTTCGCGCGATCTGGCCCTCAACGTTTGCATGGTATGCTCTAACTGACTCATCAGCTTCTGAATCGTTTCCATCTGGTTCGTGATTCCGTTGATCTCACGGTCACCCTCCACGGCCTTCTCCAGCGCGTTTCCGGCAATTCCCATGGCGTGCTGGCTGCTTTGATCGATCCGGCGAATGTCCGAGGCCATATCGTAAACAGCTTGCAAGCTGCTTTCCACGCTCTGTACCTGATTTTCCGTGCTCTCCGATAAATGCGTCATGATTTCGGCGACATGCTCGGCAGCTTTCCCCGTCTGTTCCGTCCCTTCGGACACTTCTTTAGATACGGCGATGACTTCACCGGCGCCCTGGTTGATTTCTACGACCAAATGATGCAAATTGTTCTTCATCTGATTGAAAGCTTCAGCCAGTTGTCCGAGCTCATCCCGCCTCGTTGCCTGCACATCCGCAATCGCAAGATCGCCGCCGGAGATCGACTTGGCCGTCTCCGACAACTGGCGCAGCGGCTTCGAGATCATCCTTGAGATGAAATACCCGATGATTAAAGCCAGCACGAGATTGATGACGCTGACGGAGATGACCAGCCTGCGAATATCGGTGATGACGGTTTGACTCGCCGCCTTCTCTGCATTCATCAATTGGTCCTGCTTGTCGGACAACTGCCCGGCGAACTTGACAATCACGACGCCAAGCGGAAGTATACCGGTTTTCGCTTCCTGAACGGCGCTTTCCAACTGATCTTTGGGAAGCCCGAATATCCGGTCCACCTTCTCCTTATATTGCTTGTTCAGTTTGATCGTATACTCCAGCTGCTCCAGCATTGCAGGATCGGCAAGCGCGCTTTTCATCTGCGCGAACAATTCGTCCATGCGTGCGTTCGTATTCGAAAAGTCCGTCTTAAAGAAGGCATCCTTGGTCAATAAATAAGCGTTCAAATTACCGTTTTGCGTGGTTGCGTAATATTTGAGGTTGTCCGCGTAAGACTTCATGACGGCATGACGGTCTAAGATGTTGGAAAGGGACTGATCGATTCGATTCAAGGAAAGATAATACATGGTACCCGCACAACCGGCGATCACGGCGATAACCAGAAAACCGGCCAGCAGTTTTTGCAGAATGGATATTCTCATCTTGTAACCCCCCCTTTCCCGTCATTCCCCGAGTCATCTCTTGACATTCTCTTACTTTTTCTTGTTCTTCTTCGAGTCGATAAATACGGCTACCGTGATGATGACGCCCTTCAAAATTTGCTGCCAGTACGAGGACACGTTCAGCAAATCCAACCCGTTGTTCATGACCCCGATGATCAGCGCGCCGATAACCGTGCCGCCGATCGTACCGATGCCGCCGGAAAGACTCGTTCCCCCGATAACGGCTGCAGCGATCGCGTCAAGCTCATACATCATACCGGCCGTCGGCTGACCGGATGCAATCCGGGAAGTCAGAATGATACCGGCAATCGCGGACAGCAAGCCGGCATAACCGTAAATCAGTATTTTATATTTTTCCACATTAACGCCTGCAATCACAGCCGCTTGTTCGTTGCCGCCGATCGCATAAATATATTTACCGAACTTCGTTCTGTTCAGAATAATGTAGGACACAAGAGCCACAATGAAAAAGATGATAATCGGCATAGGAATTCCTAGTACGCTGCCTTGCCCGATGAACTTGAAGGAGTCGGAAAGATTGCCGATCGGCTTCCCGCCGGTAAACAGCAAGGCGGCTCCTCTAGCTGCTGTCATCATGCCCAAAGTGACGATGAATGGAGCAATCCGCCCTTTGGCAATAATCGTTCCGCTGATTAGACCCGTGCCCGCTCCGATAGCCAGCCCGACCAGAAGCGCAAGGGCCAGCGGAAAGCTGCCGGGGTGCGACATGCTGGCGACGACGACGGACGTAAGGGCGATGACGGATCCGGAAGACAGGTCGATTCCCGTCGTAATAATGATCATAGTCACGCCGATGGCGACGATACCTACCACGGACATCTGTCTAATAATGTTCAAAATATTGCCTGAGGTGAAAAACGTAGGGGACAGCAAGGACATGAGAATGACGAGACCGATCAATATGAGCAGCATGCCGTAACGACCGAGCAAAGCTTTCGCCTTCGTTGAACGTTCTTGCGGACCCGGTTTTTGGCCCTGTACAATTACAGTTTCTTTCATATGCTTATCCTCCAGTATGAATGTGTTTCTTTAAATCGCGTCCGGCTTGCGTCAACACGGACTACATATGTAATAGCATCCTTCGGTGGAAGAAATGACTTTCTTTTCGCCGTTGAGCCTTGAATGAACTGCATCTCATAGACCAAACATCGTGCTTAAAGACTTGTTGCGGAAGGACACATCCCGGATGGGGTGTCCTTCCACGCTGAATGTCGTTCGAATGAAACTATAAAACTATAAGGCTACCCGTATTGGATTACTGCCATTTTTTGATGTACTCTTCCACGTTGGCTTTGGTCACAAGCTCATAAGGAATGTAAACATTCTTTTCTACCTTCTCGCCTTTTGCCGCTTTAATAGCCGTTTCCAATGCGCCCCTGCCTTGGCCGTCCGCATTTTGGAACACGGTGACATGCAGCTTGCCGGATTTCACGAACTCGAGCGCATCCGGGGTTGCATCGACGCCTGCGAACACGATGTCCTTCGCTTTGCCTGCCGCTTCCGCCGCCATAATCGCGCCGATCGCCATTTCGTCGTTGTTGGAGACAACCGCATCGATTTTTTGACCGGAGTTCAACCAGTTCTCCATCAGAGCCATTCCTTTGGCACGATCCCAGGAACCCGTTCCTTCCAGTACCAATTTCATCTCAGGGTTCTTGCTGATGATTTGTTTATTTCCTTCAGTCCGTTTGATTTGCGCTTCCTGCCCCGATTGTCCGGTCATGATGCCGATATTTCCTTTGTTATTCAGCAGCTTGGCCACTTCTTCCATCTCCATAATGCCCGCCGTAATGGATTCGGAACCAACGTAGGACGTCGCTTTATCCACACCATCATAAGAACGGTTCACAACGACGATCGGAATGTTGGCTTTATTGGCGCGGTCCACCATGTCTACAATGGATACCGTATCGACCGGAACAATCGCAATCGCGTTAACCTTCTGCGAGATGAAATTCTCAACTTGCGCCAGCTGTTTGTTCGCATCATTCTGCGCGTCAACGTAGGTCACTTCGACATCTTTCTGAGTCGCCTGGTATTTCTTCATCCCGTCCTGCAGATAGCTCAGCCACTTGTCGCTAAAGTCCGGGAGCGCGGCGCCGATCACGATTTTTTTACCGCCGGAAGCGGCATCATTACCACCGGAAGGCTTGGCCCCGCTTTGATCCGGTGCTGTGGATTGGTTAGTGCCGGAAGAACAAGCGGAAACGATCATTGCAAACACCAAACTTAACAATAGGACCATGCTGAATTTTTTCATAGTACTTCCCCCTCAACGAGTTTGATCAAGCGCTCTCCTGTGACTGACTAGACGCTATAACTCACTTACTGGATGGTGTAAACTCCCAGTCTTTCCTTTCCTCACCTCCTTAAAGTGTGATGTAAGCGTTCGCAGGATACGGCGTTCGTGGTTCGTTCTTCTTGCGGACGACGGACATTTCTCCAGCCACCTCGTGAATCCTGCATCGATTTGCTGCCGCTTACTCGTCTTATCATCGCCTGCAAGCTTCTTTACGTAAATTGGGTTAAGCGCTTTACCCTTTATAAAGTAAAGCACTCATTCCAGAGAAACATTTACTAGATTAAGCGCTTTACCTGCATTTTACTATAACCTTTTATTTCTTGCAATCCCTTTCATAAGAATTTTGTCGGTATACGAACAGGCATCCTCCTGCCGGATCGAATTTTATGCTGCTGAACCATCCTGCTGCCACTGCCGGCAGTTTGGCGCAGCCAACCCTAAAGTAAGCGCTTCCTTTTCGGGGTAATCGATTACCTTTTTAGCACATTTTAATTTATTTGCTCTTTTTTTGCAACAAAGTTCTTGGTTATTTCCGATTTTCGCCATGCTTTCTTACTTTTTCTTCGAGGTGGAATTTCGAATCACGAGCTGTGGGGGCATTTTTATGTTCTGCTTGAGATTCGCTTGGCGTTCAATTTTGTCAATCAGCATATCGATTGCTTTTTTCCCCAATTCATGGACCGGCATCGCAATGGAAGAAAGTTCAGGAACTACGATTGTACACATTTGTGTGTTATCGAAGCCGATGACAGACAGTTCGTCCGGGACTGTAAGATGACGTTTTCTGGCCGCTTGCATAACCCCAATCGCCATGATATCGTTACATCCGAATATCGCAGTGGGCCTATCCGTCAAATCCAATAAAGTTCCGGCGGCGATTTCCGCATCTGCCATTTTGGAGCGGGTTATGACAATCATGTTGTCCTCCGCGCTAAGCCCGGCACTGCGCAAAGCCGATGTGTACCCGCGGATTCGCTCCCGGCAGCTGATCGAATCGTCAGCAATAACGCCTATTTTTTCGTGTTTCAGGGAGATCAAATGCTCGGTCGCCATAAATCCGCCCCAATAATCGTCGACGGTCACACTATCGATGGCCATTTCCGGCCGCTCGTGCGCAAAGAGCACGACGGGAACTTCATCTTGAAGCAGCTCGCTCAGCAGCTCTTCGTTGCTAAATTTTGAAGCGATAATAAAACCGTCGACCTTCTTTTGCCTTAATAGCGTAATATGTTTTGCTTCTTTCTCCGGATTATTGTCGGTACTGCACATCACGATACTGAAACCAAGTTCTTGCCCGCGATCCTCGATATGCTTCAAGTACTGCGCATAAATCGGGTTATCCATATCCGGGATCAGCAGTGCGATCTGGTACGTGCATTTCCCCTTCAATGCGGAAGCCAGTACATTAGGCCGATATCGCATCTCGTCCATGATTTGGTAAATTTTCTCCTTCGTCCTATCGCTTATTCTTCCCTTGTTGTTGATAACCTTGGAAACAGTAGCGGTCGAAACACCTGCGACCTTGGCGATGTCATAAATGGTCGGCTTCATAGGCATTACACTCTTTCTTTTGATGAAAACATGTCATTTGATTTGTTATTGTACTATAATACCAATGAAAACACTACCATTTACTTTTTTTTGAAACCAACAGACTTTTCGGGAATTGTATTGCGGTCACGCCCACTGAACTCCGCAAACAGCAAAAGATCCCGGAGGCACTATAGCAACTGCGGGACCCTTGCTTGCGCTATTTATCCAAATGGATGTTGAACCCGAGAATCGTATCTTTGCGGTGCCGCTCGATCTCCAGCAGCGTTTCGATCCTGGCATCCTCCGGAGCATGCTGCTCCAGGAACTTACGGAACGCCACCATGAATTGAATCTCCATGTTCAGTTCATTGTAGTTATTCGGATAACCTTCGAGCGTCCGAAGGTTATCCTCCCATTCCGCCAAGTCCGTGCTCGCGCTCTCTCCCTCCCGTACTCTTCGGGTGAGCTCGCGAAGCCTGGAGAGCGCTTTTCCCAGGGGCCCGGTGCGCTTGTGTCTTTGACGCAGCACATAGCCGGCCAGCAGCAGCAGCCCCAAACCGATCCAAGCTCCAAACTGTTCCATCCCATCACCATTTTCGCGAAAATTGGAAACAACCCTTATCCCAACCGTTGAAGCAAAGTTCGTTCCCCATTATATCACAGCCCGCCTCGGCTTGTATCCGGCTTCAAACAGCGGTGTACCGGAAACTGTCCATGAATTTTTTCTGCTGTCACCTACCGTAATCGGATGTACGATCCGAAAACTATACTGTTCTGCATCATGTTTGGGGTATATGCTAAGGAGGAGTTTTTATATTACAAAAAACACACAGCGCGGCAGGGCTCGTGGCTGCTGAAATCACGCTTGTTTATCATGACGTGACTTTTTTATCCTGGGAGGCGGCCGGGGCTCTTCTGCTTGGTTGCTTAGCCGGCACTTTGGCCGATGTAGATAAACAGGGGTCGACGATGGCCAGGGTGCTTTTTCCGTTGTCGGCGCTGCTCCGCATTCTGAACGTACGTCACAGGACGGTTACGCATTCCTGTCTGTTTATCGGGGCTTTAATGCTTCTGGCTCTTCCTTTGCCCGTACTTTATTACTGGGTATTCATCGCCGCCTATGCTTCACACCCGCTTATCGATTTACTCAATGAGAAGGGCGTGCAGCTGTTCTGGCCGCTGAAATTGAAAGTTCGCGTACTTCCCAAATTTCTGGCTGTGGATACGGGATCGATGAGCGAGACGGTATTTCAATGGCTGCTGCTTGCCATAAGCTTGTGGATTCCTTTCAGAACGATTGAATTCTGAGCACCAAGCTTTCCTTGAGTGCCTGCCAATCATGCCAAAAGGATAGTCACACTGCCGGTCATGCGCCGCCGCTGCAGGTAGACTATCCTTGTTTCAATTTTCTTGAACGAAGCCCCGTTTTTTTTTCCACAGATGATAAATCAAGACAATGAGCCCCAGAAAAACACCATAGATGCCAATCGTGATCACGATATTCCCCGGCTCCGTCATCAAATGATCCCCCACCAGAGCAAACAACAGCATCGCCGGTATTTTGCCCAGGGAGGAAGCAGCGGCATAAGCGGCAAACGAAACGCGGCTTAGGGCCGAATATATATTTACAAGGATAGAAGGAACGAACGGAATCAATCGGGTAAAGAGAATGGCCAAAAACGCATTTTGTTCGAACAACGCCGTGATTTTTCCCAGGCTGTTGTGACGGTGCAATATTCGCACGCCCCATTCTTGATATCCATAACGAATAAATAAAAACATCAGCATCGAAGCCGTTGCGGAGCCTGCCCACGTGATAACCGCTCCTAGGGCAGGGCCATATGCCGCGCCGATCACGCCCCCGACAACAGGATAGGGAATGACCGGAAATAAGGCCATCAACGTTGCGATAATTATGACTACTGCCACATGATTAGATGGATGGAACCAAGCCAGGATGACATCCCCGTAAATGTAAATGAGATAGGCAATTCCTAAGTAGAGGATCGCCAAACCTAGTTTTTTGTACATGATAGTCTCCCAAACCGTAATAACTGCTAGTTTCGCATATCTGTTGTTATTCTAAAACGCTCCATGGTCAATTTCCTTCAATTGTTCCGCTCTGATCTCCCTCACTCCCCCTGCTTTTCCGTTTCTTCACGAACAGCGTCAAGATAGCCGATACCGCCAGCCCGCCGACGAACCCGCCGCCATGGGCATAGATGTCGACATTCGGAATCAGGATGGAGTAGACGAACCCGATAATGACAATCGTTCTAACCGTTTGCTTCGACTGGTAGTCGATCAGATCCTTGCGGAAAACCGACAAGTACAAGTACGCGGCATACACGCCGTAGATCGCTCCCGACGCCCCGGCCCCGACATAGGAATCCGTGTGCAGCCACGCACTGGCCAGGTTGCCGATAATCCCGCATATCAAATAGAAAACCGCATACCGCCAGGAGCCAAGCATTCGTTCAAGCGGCGCCGCGAATACGTAAAGCGCAAAACTGTTAAACAGTAAATGCTCGAACCCGATATGCAAGAAGATGGACGATACGTATCGCCACGGTTCCGGCTGCAAACCGGGAAGATCGAACATCGCTCCAAACCGGAGCAAGGTGGCGGTATCCTTCGACGACCCGTACACTTCCATGGCCGCCATGAGGAGCAAATGAATCGCGATCAGCGTCGTGGTGACCGGATACAGCCGAACGTACTGCTTCAAACTTTCTCTTCGAGCAAACAAGCTTCCTCTTCCTTTCCCTTTTAGCCGAATTCACCTGGAATCGCCCCATGCCATACCCGTTATTCCCTATGTTTAACGTTGGAACAAAGAACGACTCCGTCGCCATTGTGCGAACAGAGCCGTCCTGTCAGCCTCCGATGTGTGACATTTCGACTTTCTTTTTTTTGAGTCCCGGCGTATTGGAAAGCCTTTCTTCGGAATAACGATCTTTGCGCTGGCTCCAGTAATCCCTGATAAATTCCCGGATCTGCGGATCGCTCCACCCCTCACGCAAGGGGGCGCGAAGATCGGTGCCCGCTGAAGCGAACAAACAGCTGTACAGCTGCCCCTCCGCGGAGAGCCTTGCCCGGGTACATGTAGAACAAAAGGCTTGAGTAACCGAAGAAATCAAGCCGATCTCCCGCTCCTCTCCTACATAGCGGTACCGCGAGGCCACCTCCCCATAATGATTGGGCTTAACCGGCTCGATCGGCATTTCACGATGGATTCGCGCTACAAGCTCATGGCTGGGAAGCACTTGATCGAGTCTCCATCCATTGGAATTGCCGACGTCCATATATTCAATAAAACGCAAGATATGCCCTTTCTCGCGGAAGTATTTAGCCATGGGAACAACATCCTGGTCATTCGTTCCCTTCTGGACGACCATATTCACTTTCACTTGCAAGCCCGCCGACGCAGCGGCGTCAATTCCTTCCAGAACGCGGGATACTTTAAAACCGCGTCCGTTCATCTGCCCAAACCGATCATCATCCAGGCTATCGAGGCTCACCGTTACCCGGTGTAATCCCGCTTCCTTTAGCGATTTCGCGTGCTTCGCGAGTAAAGAGCCATTGGTCGTCATGGCAATGTCCTTGACTCCGTCGATTTCACGGATCATGCGGATGAGCGCAGGAAGTTCTTTGCGCATGAGCGGCTCCCCGCCGGTGATGCGCACTTTCTCCACACCGAGCGAAACAAATATCCGGGTAATCCGGGTCAGCTCTTCGAAGGTTAGAAGCTTTTCCTTAGGAAGGAATTTGTAATCAGGCCCAAATATTTCTTCCGGCATACAATACCGGCAACGGAAATTGCATTGATCCGTCACAGACATCCGCAGGTCACGAAGAGGGCGTTGTAGCTTGTCAACAATAGGATGTGTTGGTTCCTGCATGTGCTAATCACTCCCTCTACGATCGAAGTTAGTTCTCAAAAACAATCTGTCCGGACTCCCTGCAGCTGTACCCGCCCAAGGCTTCCATCTCCGTCTTGAACGATTCGGATTGAATGACATGCACCAGCATTTGCCCTTCCGGACTGTCGTAAAAGCGCTTGGTCATCAAGAGGTCGTACCGCTCTTCGGCTACCGGGATAAAATCAAGACCCATCGCCTGGGCCGCCGAATAAATGCCGAGACCGACATCCGCCGCTCCTCCCGCCACAGCCGCCGCTATGCTGAGGTGATTGATCGCTTCGCGATCGTATCCGTATACCGCTTCCCGGCTGAGACCTTCTTTTTTTAACAAATAATCAAATAACAGCCTCGTCCCAGCTCCCCGCTGACGATTGATGTAAGTGACGTGAGGCTTTACAAGATCTTCCATACATCTTATTCCTAAAGGATTCCCTTTAGGAAGGATCCAGCCTTGTTCGCGATAAACTAATTGAATCAATACGACATCATGCCCTTTTAAGTGCTTTTCAATATAAGGAACGTTGTAGGTTCCCGATTCCTCGTCGAACAGATGGATACCGGCCGCATGGGCCTCTCCTTTCTGGATGGCGAGAATGCCGCTCATACTTCCAACATGAGAGGATACCAGGAAACGATCCGGATGTTCTTTGCGCAGCAGCGTATGCAGGACGTCGACGGACAGGTCATGGCTACCGGTTATAACCGTCGTACGATCGATCTGCTCTTTGGGCCGATAAAGCTCGAGCTCTACCACTTCGCCTTGCTCATAGCCCATATGCCCCGCAGGAATTCGAAGCATTCCGTCCGCGCGCACCATAGACATGGTGACTCCGGCCGCGCGGGTCAAAGGATTCGCCACATACGCGCCATGAATATAACCGATCGTCATCCGAACGAAATCGTCCGCCCCAACGTCGGAGACGACTCGTCTGCCGAGCTTGACGGGCAATGCGGCTCGCTTAGGCTCGATAAGACCATAATAATGGTAAACCAACGGCCGTGCAAACCATTCCAGCGAAAGATAGGCCGACACGGGGTATCCGGGGACTCCAATAACCGGCGTCCCCTCCACCACGCCCGTAATGGAAGGCTTGCCCGGCCTGGTCGCCACTCCATGAGTAAAGACTTGACCTAATTCGCCGATAACGTGAACCGTATAATCTTCCGTTCCCGCGGAAGAGCCTGCATTCAGAATGACAATATCGGCGATCCGAGCCGCTTCAAGCACTTTTTGTTTAATGACAGCGTACTCATCCTTCACGATACCGAAGTAAATCGGCTCCGCTCCCCATTCTTTCAGATACGAAGCAAAGACGGTGCCGTTAAACTCGATGATCTCCCCGTTATGTACGGTCTCGGACGGCTCGATGAGCTCGGTGCCTGTCGGAATGATCGCAACCTTCGGTCTGCACAGGACAGGCACCTCTACGTTGCCACCTGCCAGCAGCGCCCCCAGGTCGACCGCGCGCAGCGCATGGTGAGCCGGGACGATCATTTCACCCACGACGACGTCTTCTCCAATAGGACGAATATGCTGCCAAGGGGCTACCGGTTCCAGAATCTCAATCGTATGCTCATCCACTTGATGGATATGCTCGATCATGATGACGGCATCGAACCCGGAAGGAATCGGATCGCCTGTATCGACGATTGCATAATCAACGCCTTGTTGAAGACGGACCGGATTCTTCTCATCCGCCCCATGCGTCTTTACCGCCAGGACGGCGACTCCATCCATTGCCGAGGCATGATAATTCGGCATCGACACCTTGGCATAAACAGGCTCCGCCGTGACTCTGCCAAGGGCGTCGGTTGTCCGGACCCGCTCGATCTTCCGGTCAAACGTGATCTTCTCCACAAATTCACGCTGGGCGTCCTGCAGCGGAGTGTCTTCCAAATAAATTTTACGCATTGCTTACTCCTCCCGACACCATCTGCTTCCATGTCATCCCTATGTATTTGTCCTTAATAGGAGCTCCCGAACAGCATGACCTTCACCTGTTCCCCTTCGACAACGCCTTCTTTGTTCGCTGCGATTTCCACAATGCCGTCGCTTTCGACCATCGTTGTAACGAGTCCTGACTTGCCGAACACGGGCACGGCCCACAGCTCGTCCCCGCGCTCTTCGAGACGAACCCGGATATAGTCGCTTCGCCCCACGGCCGAAGGAACATTACGGGAAATGCGCGCCCGGCTTCGTTTATCCGGGACCTCGTTTGATTCGCCCTGAAGCCGTCTTAGAATCGACACCACCAATAAATCGAACATGATCAGAGCCGATACAGGGTGTCCCGGCAACCCTACGACCGGTTTGCCCTGTGACTTCCCGATAATCGTCGGTTTGCCCGGCTTCGTGGCGACCCCGTGTACAAGCACCCCCGGTTCGCCTAGCGCCTCGAGCACTTGAACGGTGAAATCTCGCGTCCCGACCGAACTGCCGCCTGACAGAAGAAGAAGATCCACCTGTTCGAACAGGGCTTTAGCACGCGTTAGCAACTCCTCATACTCATCCCGCACGATGCCGCCATACACCGCTTTCGCTCCCAGTTGGGCAAGCCGGGCGCCGATCATGATGCTGTTAATATCGCGTATCTCTCCCGGGGAAAGCTCCGCTTTGTCCGGAGGCACAATCTCATCTCCAGTGGACAGAATACCCACGATCGGGATGGGGTACACCGCTATTTCCGTTACGCCAATCGCGGCCAATACGCCTACATCCTGCGGGCGGAGCCTGCTCCCCCGGGCCAGCACACGATCCCCGACCCGTACGTCATCCCCGGCGCGGATCACATTCTCTCCGGGAGCGACCTGCCGATATACATTAAGCAGGTCGCCCACCTCTTCCACGTGCTCAATCATCACGACGCTATCGGCGCCCTCCGGCAGCATCCCGCCTGTAGGCATGTATTGGGCCTGTCCCTCAACAAGCGGCAGCTCCGCCCTCTTGCCCATATGGATGTTACCCGTAATGTCAAGGAAAGCGGGCAAGGAATCGGAGGCGCCGTAGGTTGTTTTCGCCTGAACCGCATAACCGTCTACCGTAGATCTTGCGAACGGCGGAACCTGTTCCCGGGAAAACACATCCTCCGCAAGTATGCGGCCCACCGCCTCCAGTATCGAAATTCGAACGGGCTCATGAATAGGGGCGAATTGCTCTTCGATCACGGCCATCGTTTCGTCCACGGTTTTTACATTAAAAAATTTCATGCGCCCTCCCGATTCTGAAATTAGTAACAAATCTACACAAATATGGTTGAAATCCATTATAATTAAGAGGTACGAAGAAGGGGGCAGAACCTATGAAGGTCAAGCTATTTGCCAATTTCCGTGATATTTGCCTGGACAAAGTCGTCGAAGTGCCTTCCCCTGACGGGAGCTCTGTCGCTCAAGTGCTTGAAGATTTAATCAAGCTTTATCCCGCCATGGAAAAGGAAGTATTCGACGGCGACCGGAAGCTTATGCCCTTCGTTCATGTGTTTATTAACGGAAAAAATATCATTCACGAAGATGGATTGAACACGCTCGTTAGCGGGGAGGACCAGTTCGCTCTATTCCCTCCGGTAGCAGGAGGATAATTCGAAGATGGCGGAACAAACGCTGGAATTCCGTGGTATTCGCTGCGAGCATCTGATGAATTATTTCAAGGAATTGGAGGCGGAACAGCAAACCTTTGCATTTCCTTATGTCTTTCATGGTCCCGGTTGGCGCGCGGACATCCTGAGGGAAGATCAGGTCCGGATTACATCCCGATTTGTTGTCAATGCGGTTTTTGTCCGTTTTGAAGCTTCATCCGAACAGGAGCTCCAGGATGTGATTGCCGCCTATCGCCGTAAAACATTTCGGGCAGGAGGGTAGAAAAAGGTGGAATCTGGATTCCACCTTTTTCCCGTTTGTGCTTTAGTTAAATAATCTCCAGCTCTTTCAGCTTTTCTTCCGGAACGACGCCGTTCACCCAGCCGCGAACCTGATAATATTCATCAAGCATAATATCCATACGGCTTACCGATCCCGCGCTGTTCCCTGTCGCGGGTTCTTCCGTGAAGCGTTTGGGCAGGTAATCGTCCTCGCGCTTATTAAACCCGGCCAGGTTGTTATAGTAACGTTCCAGATTATAGATTCTCTCCCCGATTCTCATCACATCGTCGGCGGTAACCTCCACGCCCGTCATCGTCGAGTACTGCTGCGCATAGTTGTCGGCATTCTCGGAGAAGGAAGAGAATTTACAGACGTTCATCGAATCGGAGAACGAGAGAAGATCCTGGAATACTTTAAGCAGGGCTCCTTTGCCTTCGGCCTTCAGACGGTCCGTAGGCTCGGGAATTCCCGCAATCTCGCTGGCTACGGTATAGCCGCGCAGGTGACAGGCTCCGCGATTGCTTGTCGCATAGCCCAATCCGATCCCTTGAATACCGCGAGGGTCATAAGCGGGAATCGATTGTCCCTTCACCGCCATAGCCAAATTCGGATCCCCGAACTGCGCGGCCGCACGGGTAGGCCCTTCCGCTAAGATATCCCCGATGCCTTGGCGGAAAACCATCTGTTCGATCAATTCAATCATCCGATCGGCGTCGCCCCAGTTGAGATTCTCGGAGATGAGCCCTCTCTCAGCCGCCTCCATCGTAACGGACAGGACATTCCCCAGTTCAATCGTGTCCATCCCATATTCGTTACACATGTTGATCATGAAGGAGATCGCGGCTCCATCGCTTAATCCGCAGTTCGCCCCCAGCGCCCAGCCCGATTCATATTCGAAGCTTTCCACGCGGGTCTTGTACTTGCCTTCCTTAACTTCGACTTCCTTCTTACAGGCGACCGGACAGGCGTGGCACGTATTATCGGCAACCAACAGCGTAGCGTTGACCGTCTCCCCGCTATGCCCTTCCGCGCCGTCCCAGTTCGTATATTTGGAGTTCATGGTCGGCAAAGCCCCGACTTCATTAATGAGACTGGTGAGCACGTTCGTGCCGTATACGGATAATCCGCCCTTCTTCGGAGCGGTAAGCCCGCCTTCCATAATAGCCTTAAGACCGTTCTGATTCGCTTTCTTATAGGCTTCGTCCCGGGAAGGAACGGGCATGTTTCCTTTTTGCTCAGCCTTGATGACAATCGCCTTCAGGTTTTTGTAGCCTGCGACGGCCCCTGTTCCTCCGCGTCCGGCCGCACGGTCGTTCTCGTTCATAAAGCCGGCGTAGCGCACGAGATTTTCTCCGGCCTGTCCGATCGTCATGACGCTAAGATTGTCTTTCCCATAACGGTCTTTCATCGTCTGTATGGTGGCTCGCGTTCCTTGTCCCCACACATCGCCGGCATCGCGAAGCTCGGCCTGCCCGTTCTCGATGTACAGGTAAACGGGCTTGTCGCTCTTGCCTTTGAAGATGATATTGTCTATGCCCGCCCATTTCAGCCTGGCCGCCGTCCATCCTCCCATATGGGAATCGGTTACGGTGCCGGTGAGCGGAGATTTCGTAACCACGCATAAGCGCCCGCTCATCACGGTTCTCGAACCGGACACCGGCCCCGTCATAATACAGAGCATATTGTCATCCGAAAACGCTTCCACATCAGGGCCGTTATCTAATAAATACTTCACCCCAAGACCACGGCCGCCGATAAATTTCCTGGCCAAATCCTCGTTAATCTCTCTGTAAGCAATGGTTCGGGACGTTAGATCGACAACGACTTCTCGATTTTTAAATCCGCCTAACTTCATTCAACTCGCCTCCCAAAAGGTTGTGAAACAAGTAAAAAGTTGACATTCTATTCATATTATTTCGACACATCCCAATAAATTCCTGCTTTTTCACGAGCGCCCCGCCCGTTTTAAAAAAGATTGCTATGTCAGGAACTTCGTAATACATTAATAATTGAAACTACTTCTATCTTTTGGAAAAGATCTGCTAGGGAGGATGAGCCATGAGGCCGAACGGAAGGATTCAAGTGATCTCTTATCTTGTAGGTTTCCTGCTGCTGTTTGGCGTAATCGCAGGCTGTAGCAGTCCGGCGCAGGGTACCGTTGCAAGCGCCGGAGACACAAAATCGATTGTACTGGCAACAACGACCAGTACGCAAGACTCGGGTTTACTGGATGTTATTCTTCCAGTCTTTGAGAAGCAATCCGGGATTCAGGTCAAGGTCGTAGCCGTAGGTACCGGACAAGCGATCCAACTGGGGAAAGACGGGAATGCCGACGTTCTTCTCGTTCATGCCAGGAAAGACGAGGACGATTTTGTCGCTTCCGGTTACGGTGTGAACGCTTATGATGTGATGTTTAACCAGTTTCTGCTTGTCGGACCCAAGGAAGATCCTGCCGGGGTGAAGGGGATGACGTCTGCAACGGACGCTGTTAAGGCCATCGCTGCGGCAAAGGCCGCTTTCATCTCGCGCGGGGATGATTCGGGGACCCATAAGAAGGAGCTGTCCATTTGGAAAACCGCAGGGCTCAAGCCCGAAGGCCCGTGGTATTTTTCAGCCGGCCAGGGAATGGGGGCCACGCTCCAAATGGCGGATGAAAAGAACGCCTATACCCTTACGGACGAAGCGACGTACTTATCCAACAAAGGAAGTCTTGTCGTATTGAAGGAGGGCGATCCTACCCTGCTCAATCCATATGGGGTCATTCAAGTGAAATCCAGCGGTAAAGCGGAGTATGGGGAAACGTTCATTCAGTTCCTCGTCGGCCCGGATGGCCAAAAGCTTATCGGAGAGTTCGGCAAGGCCGACTACGGGAAAGGCCTGTTCGTCCCGAATGCCAAAAAAAGATAAAGGTTTAAAAGGGCGTGTCTATGATTTTTAGCTTGCAGGTCATGGAGATTATTGGGTTATCCATACAAGTTTCCACGATAGCCGTTCTATTCGGTATGCTTGTCGGCATCCCCTGCGGCGCTTTTCTAGGTCTGTATTCCTTTCCGGGAAAGCGCTTTATTGTTATTCTGCTCTTTACTTTGATGGGACTGCCTCCCGTTCTCATCGGCGTTATCGTTTATATGGCGCTGTCCAAATATGGTTTGCTCGGTTTTTTCCAGCTGTTGTTCACCCCCGAAGCTATGATTATCGCGCAGACCATCCTCGTGACCCCGATTATTACGGGACTGACGATGTCTGCGGTTCAGGCACGGGAAAGAACGTATTACGAAACGGCCAAAAGTCTCGGCGCCACTCCCTTGCAGCTTGTATGGACGATTCTTAAGGAAGCCAGAGGCGGAATTTGGTCCGGCATTTCCACTGCATACGGGCGTGCGATATCGGAAGTCGGCGCGGTGATGCTCGTCGGCGGAAATATCGAGCATGAGACTCGCGTCATGACAACCGCTATTATTCTGGAGACCCGCAAAGGCAATTTCGATATCGCCCTGCAAATCGGTGCTGTGCTGCTGCTCATCAGCTTTATTTTTAACAGCTTTCTCGTGGCGGGGGCCTTGCAAAACCTGAACGACGGGAGGAGAAAAACCTGATGAAACCGCTAGAAATTCACAATCTAACTGTTGCCTCCGGGGAGCGCATCCTTTTGTCCATCCCCGCTGCATCTTTCGATGAAGGCGTCATGTATGGAATTGTAGGACCTAGCGGTGCCGGGAAGAGCACCTTTCTACGGGTGTTGAACCTCTTGGAAAAGCCTCGTTCAGGGAGCTTATCGATCTGGGGGCATAAGGTGAATGCAGCGGAGCTATCCCACTCGAAGGGTGTTCATTTACAAAGACAGATGGCGTTTGTCGCGCAGAAGCCCGTGATGTTCCAAACTACGGTTTTTGACAATGTGGCGTTGGGGCTCAGCTATAGAGGAGTTCCCCGAAGCAGGCGGGCACAGCTGGTGAGGAAAGCGCTCGACCTGGTCGGTCTTGAGGCAGCCGCGGGCCGTAAAGCGACCTCTCTCTCGGGGGGAGAAGCCCAAAGAATTGCTCTGGCGCGGGCGCTCGTCCTGGAACCGAAGCTCCTCCTGCTGGATGAACCGACCTCGAATCTGGACCCGGCGAATGTAGCTATCATCGAACAGATCATTACTCGAATCCGCAAAGAAAGAGCTATGACGGTCCTGATGGTTACCCACCATTTGCAGCAAGCCCGGCGATTATCCGATCAATGTCTGTTCCTCCATCAAGGACAGATCATCGAACAGAACGATACGGAAGCTTTTTTCGAATCGCCTCGGCATGAAACCCTGCAAGATTTCATTAGCGGAAAAATGGTCTACTGACGATCAACGGATGACGAACGGGCACCATACCCCGGCCGCTCATGAAGCAGGGATAAGCATCCATGCATGCTTATCCCTGCTTCATCCCGTTTCATCGCTCATTTACCTTCAACCGGATACTGGACTAACCGGGCCGCGTTATTTAAATGATAAATTTTCATATCGCAGCTCCTTCCCTACTCTCCTCCACATACGGAATGGTTAGCGGACCAAGCGGCAGCACGGCCACCGTCATCTCCTCGCCATATTTGGCCTTCAATTGCTCCAACGTATTTTCAATGTCCCGGGTCGGCTTGAACATGGCCATCCGGACGTCTTCATCGCCCAAGGTCGAATAGACGTAAACATCCGCCCAAACTTGAATAACCGCCTGTTTTTGTACCTGCCACTGATCGAACATTTTAAAGGAACGGTCATTAATCATGTCCAGTATTTCTTGTGGAGTTTTTCTCATTTGCAAAATTTCCGCATAGTTACCGTGATTAGGCAGACCGTCCGAACATTCGGCGGCGCAAATAATCGTACCTCCTTCTTTCACGATTTTGTGGGCCGCGCTCATCCCCTTGACCGCTTGGTACAAATTTTGATCGAGCGGATAACCCGAATTGGAAGTAATCACAACATCAAACCGGCGATCGCACCTGATCATGGCATGCTCTTTCGTAAATGCGCAGCCTGCATCATGAGCTTCAAACAGTTCTCCGGCAAACACTTGCGTTATTTCTTTCTGACTGTTCAAGGTCACATTCAACATGAAGTCCGGCTTGCACATACGATTTATTTCTCTCGTCATGTTCTGCAAGGGATTGTTGACCATATTCCCCCAGGTGGACAAAGGGTCTCCGATCATCCTGGCATTGTGGAAGGTCAGAATCGTTTCAATCCCCGCAATTCCGGGGACGATACCTTTAGGCCCCCCTGAAAACCCGGCAAAAAAGTGAGGCTCTATAAAACCTGTGACGATACGGAAATCAGCTTCTACATAAGCTTTGTTCAAATAAGCATCGCACCCGAATTCGCTGTGTCCGACCTTCACCAGCTCGTCTTGATGATGGCAGTGATGGTTAATAACGCGGATATGATCCACGACCCATTCACCCAACATCTGAACGAACTCTTCCCTTGTCTGGTCCCGATGCGTGCCTGTTCCGTTGATAATGACATAGTTATCCAGCGGAACATGCGGAAGTTCTTCAATGATCCATGGAATCAGCTTATCGTTCGGAGTCGGTCTGGTAATATCGCTAATGACAATCGCTATTTGATCCGTAGCTTTGACGAGTTCTCTTAACGGCGGTAAGCCGATAGGCTGCCTTAACGCATTCATGACGGCATGCTTCTCGTCCTTTAAGCCTTCGAGATGGTGCGGTTCAATGATGACCGAATGATCAGGCACGTTGATGTGTAAGCTTTCTTTTCCGTATAAAATCGTCGTTTTCAAGAAAAACCCCCCCGATGCCTTTATCCATTATCACGAACGATGAAAGAGGCGCCCGCCCATTCATAAGGCGGGTCGCCAATCAGATTACAAAGTTGCCGCGCCGGTGCGGGTGATCTTCACCACTTTATTGGTTAAAGCTCCGATTCCTTCAATCGTACACTCAATCGTATCCCCGTCCTTGATAAAATCAGCTCCGGCCGGCGTTCCCGACAGGATGACATCTCCAGGCTGCAGGGTCATGACTCTGCTGAGATAAGAAATCATATGATTGATTCCGACAATCATCAGGTTGCTTCTGCTGTCCTGCAGCACTTTACCGTTAACATGCGTTTGCAGCAGCAAAGATCGGGTGTCCAGTTTCGTTTCAATCCAAGGTCCGAGCGGGGTGAAGGTATCGAACGATTTGCCTACCATCCAATGACCGTCCGGATGGAAATATTCCGGCGAAGCGACATCGTTTGCAACGGTATATCCAAAAATATAACGCTCCACATCATCTTCGGGGATATTCTTGCCTTCCTTCCCTAGGATGACGGCAATTTCCGTTTCGAATTTGACCTGCTCCAGCGTGGACGGAATGATGATTTCCTCTCCCGGACCAATGACGGTGCTGACCGGTTTAAAGAAAAAAACAGGTATGCTGGGCAACGTCTGCGGTCTCTCATGCTCGAATTCCACATAATTTTTGCCGATCCCGATAATATGTCTGGGCTGAAGAGGAGCGACAAGCTGAACGCTTTCCAAAGCATAGCTGTTCCCCGTATAATTCCATGTCTCGAATACATTTCCCACGATTTCTTGGACCGTTCCGTCCACCACTACCCCGGACCGAACGGTTGGATCTCCCGCTGCGGTAAATCGCGCAAATTTCACTGGTTTACACCTTCTTTATTTAGGATGAGGAGCTGTTCGATCAACGATTATCCCGACTAAGCAAGCAGCCGATAACCGGGCAGCGTCAGGAATTCTTCAAAATCAGGAGCGAGGGTCATCTGGCTGAACAGCTCTCTGGCCTGTTCATATTTCCCTTGCGTATATTGTTTTTCACCGACCGCACTTCGAATTTTGGCCAATTCCTCAACGACCATTTGCTCGAACAATTGTTCCGTGATCGGGCCTCCGTCTTGCAAAACCCCTCTGGGATGACGAATCCACTGCCACACTTGAGCCCTCGATATTTCTGCAGTAGCCGCGTCTTCCATCAGATTATGAATCGGAACGGCTCCAGATCCGCGCAGCCAGGCTTCTATATATTGAATGCCTACGCTGATATTGGTTCTAAGCCCCGATTCCGTGATCGGTCCTTGCGGGACCTCCAGCAAATCGGCGGCCGTCACTTCGACGTGGTCCAGCTGCTTGCCCACCTGATTCGGCGCCGGCATGATCCGATCGAACACCTCCATAGCAACCGGCACAAGACCCGGATGCGCCACCCATGTGCCGTCGTGGCCGTCGGTAGCTTCCCGCTCCTTATCGGCCCGCACTTTGTCCATAGCCGCCTGGTTGGCTTCAGGATCGTTCTTGATCGGAATTTGCGCAGCCATCCCGCCAATGCAGTGCGCATTCCGTTTATGGCAAGTTTTGATCGCAAGCAGCGAATAAGCGCGCATGAATGGAGACGTCATCGTCACAAGACTGCGATCCGGCAGGATGACGTCCGGTCTGTTGCGCAATTTTTTGATATAGCTGAAGATGTAGTCCCATCTGCCGCAGTTGAGACCCGCAATATGATCGCGCAATTCATACAGGATTTCGTCCATTTCGAAAGCGGCCAGAATCGTTTCGATCAGCACCGTTACTTTAATCGTTTGTTGAGGAATCCCGAGCCTTTCTTGAGCGAAGACGAACACTTCGTTCCACAGCCTTGCCTCTTCATGCGATTCCAGCTTCGGCAAGTAAAAATAGGGGCCGCTGTTTTTGCCAAGCAGCGTTCGGACGTTGTGAAAGAAGTACAGGCCAAAATCGAACAAACTGGCCGAAACGGGCTCCCCGTCGACAAGAACGTGTTTCTCCTCCATATGCCAGCCGCGCGGACGCGGAATCAAAACAGCCACTTTATCATTCAACCGATAAGACTTTCCTTCCGGGCTTTCATAACTGATCGTATGATTCACGGCATCCCGCATGTTGACTTGCCCCAGCATCGTGTTCTCCCACGTAGGCGAGTTGGCGTCTTCAAAATCGGCCATGAACAATTTCGCACCGGAATTCAGCGCGTTGATCACCATCTTCCGGTCGCCGGCCGGCCCCGTTATTTCAACTCTTCGATCCTGCAAGTCAGCCGGTACCGGGGCAATCGTCCACTTTCCGCTGCGGATATCTGCGGTAGATGGAAGAAAATCCGGCAAATGCCCTTCATCGATTTTTTTCTGCCGCTCGGACCGTTTGGCCAGAAGCTCTTTTCGCGTATTTCCAAACTTCCGCTGCAGCGACACGACAAACTCCAGCGCTTCGGGAGTCAGTATTTCCATAATTTCGGTTGTTTGCTTCCCTTGAATGACTACATGATCCAATTGATAGTTCTCTTTCATGCCGAATCGTCCCTTCGTTATTTGATTTATCCCTGACCGATTGCTATTTCCGAGGCGTAGGATTCCATGCATTTGGGGTATCCCGTACCGCCGTCAGGTCATGATCGTCCGGCCAAAGCGTCCAGAGCCGCCTGCGCACAAATGATATCTTGTTCCGAGGTTCCTCCTGAAACGCCGATACCGCCGATTAAGTGCGAATCGTGATAAATGGGCAAGCCGCCTCCAAGAATAATCATGTTGTCGATATGCGCTATGCCTTGCAGCTCGGGCTTATCTTTGATTTTGGAGTACCACTCGGAAGTCGGAATTCCGAAGCCAACTGCCGTGTAGGCCTTGTTATGAGCAATTTTCTGACCAATCAAAGAAGCTTTGTCCATACGAAGAAACCCTTTCGGGTTCCCTCCGTCGTCCATGACCATAATATTGACGGCTATGCCTAATTCATTCGCTTTATGCACACAAGTTTCTATCATTGTCATCGTCATCTCTTGCGTCAAAACCGGTTTTTGTCCAACAAATGCCACTGCAATTTCCCCTTTGCTATGATCTTGAATCAGGACTTGCCGTAATTTGCGGTTTTCCCCAGGTCATCTCTTCTCCAATTCGATGTCGGGGAGAGATGAATCAAGCCGCTTGTTTCCGCATGGTTCCAGGTCATTTCATAAATCCCGTTTATTTTCGTGATGAACTTTACCGTTATTTCGCTTCCGTAGGCTGGTGGAAACATGAATTTGTCAGGCAGCTTCACTAAACATTTCGGAGCAGGCGAGTCTGCGTCTATTAAACAAGAAGCATTCACTTCGTATTCATCCTGATGCCAAGCGATCTGATAAAGTCCGGAATGAGGGAACATATAATTTTCCGAGGTCTTCACTTTAAAACTAAAAAATTTGGACTGGCTTGGCGATACGCTCCCATGAATCGTATAGTAATCGCCTAAATAGTCCGGCACACGATCGACTTTACCCGATTGTATAAGCTGCCTGATTAGCGTGGAGCCAATTTTCTGACCATGACGCTCAAGCTTCTCAATCGTAACGATGTTTACTTGCCCCATGGTATGGTCCCGGAGGGAATCCATATTGCCGCGTCCATATTTTCCATATGTAAAATCAAATCCCGCAACGATATGTTTGGGGTTTAGCGGAAGAATAAAGTCGGAAACAAACTGAGCCGGAGCAAGCGATGAGAATTCTTTATCAAAACGAATGACGTACAGGGCGTCAACCTTCATTTGTTCGAATATTTTTATTTTTAAAGACAACGGCGTCATGCAGGGTCTCTGGATTTCCCGGGGGTCAAGCACTTCTTTGGGATGCGGGAAAAAGGTCATGACCGCCAGCTGCATGTTTTCCTGGATAGCCAATTTTTTAGCGCTGTTTATAATATGCTGATGAGCCAGATGAACCCCGTCAAAAAATCCCAAGACCAGCACACAAGGCTGCTTGGCCTGATCGCCATTCGGGTTTACGGGTGAGTCATAACAATTCACGGCCATTCTCCCTTCAAAGAGATATATAGACAAAATAACGCCGGATCACATCACTTATCGGAAAAATGGTTGAGACAGGCCGGGCCCGAAGTCGAGAGCAGGTCGCAGTTCACCCATGCCGCCTGCTCCTGCTCATCTTCGATTTCATCCGCAGCTGCTAAGAGCCTATTCTTGAGGAACTCCCTTGCGTAAATGTGCTCATTCGCTTACGAAACGCCGGTGAGAGATGGACCTGATGAGTTTTAATGCTGTTTACACCCTTAATTTCGGTCAATGCAGGCTCGACAATAGCCAAGTATGTAAAACCAATGGCCGGACATGCACTGCAGGCCCCTATGAATTCGATCGACACTTCACCATCTTCGTCGATGTCATGGATGATGAGATCGCCGGCATGTCCCCGCAGACGCGCTCTGACATCTTTAATCGAATCATTGATTTCCTTAATCGACGGAACGTGGGTAGACATAGTCTCGTTCATAGGCTTTGCTCCTCACCTTATTTGATAAGTCCGATCGCGCGCGCTTTGGCATCCAGGTCGATTCCTAATGCTTTGGCATAGTTCAAGCCAAATATTTTTTTCTTCATTTCTTCTGTGACATCCGGGTAACCGTAGCCTTCCTGAAGGTCCTCAGGCATTTTGAAGTTATCCAAAATATCAATGTAGGACTGGACGTTCGGCCACAGCCATGCGTCCGTTCCGTAACAGATGCGATCCGCGCCAACGTGAAGAAGCGCCTTGCCGAGCAGTTCGGTCATCGCCCGCGGAGCAACGAAGTATTGGTTGAACCACAGAGGCATGATCATATAAATGTTGGAAAACCGCGAAGCAATGTTGATCGCCTCGTCAATGTAAGGGTCTCCAAAATGGTGCATGGCGAAGTTCAGCTGAGGGAAATCGTACGCCGCCTGCTGCAGGTCGTTCGGACGCAGGTGCTCCACCCGCTGGGTAGGTCCAATCGGCAGCCCTTTATGAAACTGCACGGTTTTGATGCCGAGCTCGATAGCTTTCTCAAATAGCGGGTAGGCGATTTTCTCGTCGTCCGCGCTCCACCAGTTCCTGATGGTCTGAGCTTGGTAGAACTTGATACTGACAGCGCCCATTTCTTTCACTTGGCGCTCCATCTCTTCCATCGCACCGTTGAGCCCCTGGTAGAGAGGATCAACCGCGCCACAGAAGAAGTAGCGATCGGGCTTCGTTTGGGCGATTTCGTACGCTATCCGAACAGGCGCCATGCCATCCTTGAAGACTCCGAAGGCCGGAATCGGCTGCACCACCGCGAAGTCCGTATCGGACTCGTCAAACAGCTTCTTATTCGCCCATTCGTACTCCGGCGGATTCTCGATCCCTGCATACGACACCTGCTGGCCGTTGATGCCTGTGAAGTCGAGGAATCCTTTCATGGACGCCTTGCCCATTCGCGAAGCGTCATTGATCATTTGCTGCTCCCGAAAGTCCATTGCATGTACCACAGCATCGAAAACGATTGCACCGTTTCTCATATCTCTTCGCCTCCAAATTTATATGATCTTTCATCGATCAGTTCAGGCTAACAGACTTATAATTGCTTCGATCCGAGGCCATCCAGCGATACTCGAAACAGGTCGTACGTCTCAGCGATATGCTCGCGCATCAGCTTTTCCGCGAGGTCCGGGTCACGATCCCGAATCGCCGCAACGATCCGGATATGCTGATTCGCAAAACGCAGCATCTGAACCGATGAAGTATGCGGAAAGTACAGCCGACGCGAGAGACGCACCTGGTCGGCGATAGATACCGCCATCCGGGCGATGACGGGGTTACCGCACCCGCCGGTGATCTTGTCATGGAAGTCGCTTCCCAGCGCGACCATGAGTTCGGGATCGGGAGCCTCATTTTTGTTCAAAATTTGACGGTATTCATTATCCACCAGCTCCAGCTCGGACGGATCCATGTAAAGCGCAGCGAGGCGCGCCGCCATACCGTCTATCGCCATTCGGGCCACAAAAAGATCTCTGAGATCGGTCGGGCTTAATATCCGGACGTTTGCGCCCCGATTGGGTATGAGCGTGACTAAACCGTCTTGCTCCAGCTGCAGCAACGCTGCGCGGACCGGAATTCGGCTTGCGCCCAGCTCCTCGGCAACGACACGCTCGATGATCGGGTCACCCGGCTGGTAATAGCCCTGCAAGATGCGTTCTTGAATCTGACGATATATCGTTTCTTGCTTACTCATGCTCATAGGTAAAACCTCACTTCAATTTCATTTCCATTCCGTATACCGTATTTCGTCCCCCCCAGCCTATATCGTTCAAGACCGTGCCTGAACCGGGTATCATAACCGGGCTCATCGTTGATTAGACGCTCTGACCACCGGCATGACTAGCCCAGCTTGAAAGGGTCGCGGCTCTGACCGGATAGCTCCACCCAAACGGACTTCACTTGCGTATACTCCTTGATGGACTCGAGCCCGTTCTCTCTCCCGATACCGCTCATTTTGTAGCCGCCGAAAGGCGTATTGAAGGAGATGGTGCGATAGGAGTTAATCCAAATCGTGCCGGCGCGCAGGGCGTGCGCTACCCGGTGTGCCCGCTGAACGTCCTTGGTCCAGATACCGGCTCCCAAGCCGAACGGGCTATCGTTCGCCTGACGTACAATTTCTTCCTCGTCCTTGGCGGCGATCACGCTGAGCACCGGACCGAAGATTTCCTCCCGGGCCACTCTCATCTTGTTGTTTACGCCCGTAAGGATCGTCGGTTCGATGAAGAAGCCGTCTTGAAGTTCCGCTTCCGACGGGGCTTTGCCGCCGTAAACCAGCTCGGCGCCCTCTTCCAGACCGATGTTAATGTAGCTCTGCACTTTGTCGAGCTGCTCCTTGAAGGCGATCGGTCCCATCTCCGTCTCCATCTCCAGCGGGTTACCCAGCTTGATGGAGCGGGCCTTCTCAACAAGCCGCTTGACCAGCTCGTCATGGATGGATTCCTGGACAATGAGTCTGGATCCGGCGATGCACGTCTGACCGGTAGCCGCGAAAATACCGGCGACAACCCCGTTGACCACTGCATCGAGGTCCGCATCATCGAAGACGATATTCGGAGACTTGCCGCCCAGCTCGAGCGTGACCTTGGCGATATGTTCCGCAGCATCCTTCATCACCCGTTTCCCGGTCTCCGTAGAGCCTGTGAAGGCTATTTTGTCCACGCCAGGATTCCGGACAAGAGCGCTCCCCGTAGTGGCGCCGTAACCGGTTACAACATTGAATACGCCATCCGGGAAGCCCGCCTCCTGAATAAGCTTCGCGAACTCCAGCGTGGAGGCTGGCGTTTGCTCGGCGGATTTGACTACGAATGTACAGCCCGAAGCAAGCGCTGGCGCGAGTTTCCAGGTTAACAGAAAGAGCGGCGAGTTCCACGGCATAATGGCGCCGACCACGCCTAAGGGCTCTCTCCTCGTGTAAACGAAGAAATTAGGCTTGTCGGAAGGAATGGTTTCCCCCTGGATCTTATCCGCGGCGCCTGCGAAGTAGTAGAACCACTCCGACATCGCGCTGAGCTGTCCGCGCGTTTCTCTCAGGAGCTTGCCATTGTCCATACTCTCGATGGTAGCGAGCTCTTCCGTATGATCCGCAATCAGCTCGGCCAAGCGACGCATAAGCCGCGCTCTCTCCGTCCCGGTCATCTTCCCCCACGGGCCCTCGTCGAATGCCCGGCGAGCGGCATCAACCGCAGCTTCTACATCCTCTGCGTCAGCTTCAGGTACGGTGGCCCAAACTTTGCCCGTGTAAGGATTAATCGTCTCGAAGGTTTTGCCTGAGCGGGCGTCGACCCACGCTCCCCCGATAAACATCTTGTAGTCACGAACATCGACAGCCTTCGGTGCCTCGATCAGCTTCATTTTCCCCAACTCGTTCACCTCTCTCGGTTTAGTGTAAAGGGTGTGTCTTTACTTTAATTGTATACCAATTGAATACCATAATCAAGGAAATTTTGGCAATATTACCACTTCTCTTCGGGTCAAGATTGACCGCCCTTCACTGGTCCAAGCACTGCCGCATGAGGATGAACCCGGCACGCCGCAGCATGGTCCGGACCTTCTCATGGACTTTGCGGGTCTTGGGAATAGGGCCATCCATTCATGTTCAGGAATGCCTTCGTGGTGTGACTGCCATCTTGAGTCTCGGCCAGCGACTTGGGCCCCTCGAAGCCGATTACTTTCCACCCGATATGATCTTTGTTGCCTCCGTAGACCGGATCTGAATAAAAGCCTTGTCTCGTATGAAAGACCAGCGTGTGAAAAAAGTCCAGTCCCTCATCCGAAACGGGCTGATTGGATGGAGGTGCGCCGCCGGCGGTCGAGTCTTCGTCCCCGGCCTCCGCGTTTATCAGGAACGGCTGTACCGGCGGCTCGCCGGAGAGCGTAAGCAGCACCTCATCCTGCTGCTCTTCGGTCAACGCGATGAACGCTGCGCCGAATTTCTCCCGGCTTACTTCGTCCAGCTCGCGGACGCCCTCCGTGTACTTATCCTGCATGGCCTGCATGCGCGTAATCCAGGCTTCGAAGTCTTTGCCCGCCAGCTGCAGGAATCCGCTGCCGTCGGCGTTAGCATAAATGTAGTCGGTACCGGATATGTAGCGGTCAATATACCGCACCACATTCGCTTCTCGCGCGCCCGGGTCGTGATCGGTGGGAATGATGCGCGCCGTGGCGGCCTCGATGGTCAACCATTGGTGTTCGTCGAAGAACAACCGCTCGTCGGTATTGGCGTCAATCGGGAGCATCTCCCAGTTGCTTTGGCTAGTCATCGCTCCTACACATCCTTTCTTATCGTGCCTGAACGGCTACGTCCAGACCTTTGCCGTGCACCTGGGCGATATATTCCGAGCAGCGCCAAGCGTTAGCCATAATCGTAAGCGTCGGATTGACTCCCAGGTTCGGTAAGAAGCTCCCGTCAAGTACGTACAGGTTGTCGACGTCATGCGCCCGGCACCATTTGTTCAACACGGACTTCGAGGGGTCGTTACCCATCCGGGCTGTGCCCTGCTCATGGCAGGTGTTGCCGTTAATGCCATCCATGTACACGGGGATGGTCTTGCTCGCGCCGGCCGCTTTCAATATCTCGATGTTCTTATCGACCTGCCAGTTCCCTTGACGGATGTCATTAGGGTGAGCGGTATGCGTTATTCGTGCGACCGGGAGTCCCCAGGCATCCTTAACCTCCGGATCCAGTTCAACCCTGTTGGTCTCCCGGGGCAGATCGTTAACGAGGACGCCGATCTTCATGCTGTGGTTAAACAGCTCCCGGTCTGTGTCCTTGGCCGCCTTGCCCCAGGTCGGCCGTCCTGGAAAGGTCCAGTTCACCGGAAGGCCCAAGCCGGACGCACAGATCAGCGAACCAAGAATATGTCCCCGGCTTTGATCCGTCTCGTAAAATTCCATGGAAGCTCCATTCACATAAGATCCCGCCCAGCCGTAAAGCGGGTCGTGAATTTCCTTATCGAACAAGCCGATGGCGAAGATGTACTCATGAAAAGTCACGTTTCTCCCCACTTGACCGCTGCTGTTCGCCAGTCCGTCCGGAAATAAATTCGACTTGCTCGCAAGCAGCAAGCGTGCCGATTCAATGGCCCCGCAGGCTAGAATCACGATGCTGGCCTCCTGCTCGACCTCGCGTCCGTTCTCGTCGATATAGATGGCTCCCTTGGCGCGTCCGTCCTTGTGCAGCGTAATTTCGCGGACGTAAGTATCGGGCCGCAGTTCCAGCAGCCCCGTCGAAAGCGCTTCCGGAACAAACGTATGCAAGGTGCTCGACCTGCCACTTGTCGGGTCGCCGAACTGCTGCACGAACCCGGAGTGGTTAGAAGGCTTTCTTCCTTTGTGCTCCTTTGTAATTACCGCTTGAGGCATCGGGAATGAATTATAGCCCAGCTTGGAGCATGCCTCGTGAAACACCTTCCCGTAAGGGGACAACGGCATCGGCGGGCAAGGGTACTCTTTGCTGCGCGGTGCCTCGTACTTATTCAAGCCGCCCTTCCCGGATACGCCGAACTCCCACTCCACCTTGGTGTAATACGGCTCGAGCTCTTCGTAGGTAATAGGCCAATCGGCAAGGCTGGCGCCCGGGACATCTCCGTGCAAGGTATGAAGCATGAAATCCGACTTCGCAGCGCGCGGGAACCACCCGCTCATATGTACAGTTCCTCCGCCCACCAGGTTGGGAGTCGGCGAGAACCTGCGAACCACCGTTTGGGCGTTCTCATCGGGCCGGTAAGTACGCGGTTTTAATTTCTCGTCCGGCCAAATGTAGTTCCGGTTGAGGAATTTCAGTTCATCCCCGGAGAATTGCTCGGGCTTCAACCATGGACCGCGTTCCAACGCTACGACCTTCAGACCGGACTCGGTCAAAACCTTGGCCGCCGTTGCGCCGGTTGCTCCTGTTCCAATGATGAGGACGTCGACTGGATCTGGCTTATGAGCGTAATTCATACTTCGTACCCTCCCTAATTTATGTACAATATAAATTCTCTGGCAGGTTATCCTTTTCCTTCTTCTTTTTTGTAATCGGTTTCATCCGTTCTTGACGAATGCTGCCGAACCGGGATAGTGAATCTGTGCTCTCGCTTTCACCTCAACGCCGAAACCATTTAATCAGTTTATTAAGCCGTTTGGGACCTTCCCCGCCGGTAAAGAATACGGCGATGAGAATGACCAATCCCAGCACGATCAGTTGGGGCTCCGGCAGGATGCCGACCAGGTTCATGATGTTGGAAATGATGCCGATGAGGAGACCGCCTATAACGGCGCTGATCGGATTGCCGGTCCCGCCGAAGAGCGACGTCCCTCCGACTACCGCGGAAGCGATGGCATTGAGCTCATATCCCTTGGCGAGCAGCGAGCTGCCCTGCTGAAGCTGGGCGGCCAGGATGAGTCCCGCCAGACCTGAGAACAGTCCGGATATGACATAGGTGGTGATCAGATTGCGATTGACGGGCAGCCCTGAGAGACGGGCGGCTTCGGGGTTGCCGCCGATGGCGTACAGCTGGCGGCCGAAGGTTGTATATTTCATAATAAAGGCAGTGACGAGCATCACCACAATAACCAGAATGACGGAGTTCGGTATTCCCAGGAGACTTCCTGTAAATAGCTTCAGGTAGGTTGGATTGGAGACCTCAATCAGGGTGCCGACTTGAATGAGATACGCAACCCCTCGGGCGATGCTGAGCATGGCGAAGGTGGCAATGAAGGGTGTAATGCCCCCGTAAACGACAGCAATGCCGTTGATCAAACCCGCTGCAGCGCATACGGCCAAGGTTAACGCAATGACGATCGGAATCGGCAGCCCCTGCCGCAGCAGGACAGCGACCATCACCGTTCCCAGAGCGGCAATCGAACCGACCGACAAGTCAATGCCGCGTGTGACAATGACTTTGAACTGACCGATCGCCAGGATCGAAACAACAACTCCAGTCACGATGATGTTCTCGATATTGCGGCCGGTCAAAAAATAGGGCGAGGCGATCGCTCCTGCCACCACAGCCAGACCCAAGAAAATAACGAGGTAGCTTCGCTTGATGAGATCGACGATGCCGGATGAAGCGAACAGCGGCCCCCGCGATACCACCGACGTCTCTTCCTTACTGGACTTATTCAGCGTCTGCATGACTGTCCCCACCTTTCACTTGTATTCTTGTATCAGTAGCATTGCGCGATGACCACATCGCCGTGAGGATCCACTTCATCGTGCAAGAACTCGCCAACGATCCGACCTCGGGCGATGACTAGAATACGATCGCACATAAGCGTTTCTGGAAGCTCCGAACTCATGAGCAGCACGGATCCTCCCTCACGCACGAACTCCCCGATCAACTTGTAGATCTCCTCTTTGGCCCCGACATCAATGCCGCGTGTAGGCTCGTCAAAGATCAATATTTTCGTTTGGCTGGCCAACCATTTGGCAAGCACCACTTTCTGCTGGTTACCGCCGCTAAGATTCACGACTTTTTGATCCGGACCCCTCATCTTTATGTTCAGCGATAGGCCCAGTTCCCGAGCGCTCTGCTCCTCCCGGTTGCGGTTAATCACCGAATAGCGGCTCACATCGGATAAACTGGCCATCGTCACATTCTCAGTTACTGACATATTCAACACAAGGCCCTCGGTTTTGCGGCTTTGCGGAAGAAGTCCGATCCCTGCGCGGATGGCCTCGCTTGGACTTCGGAGCTTCGTCGGCCGACCGTTGATCGTGATCTTTCCGCTTATCCGTTCGCGTGCGCCGAACAGGCAAGCGGCCAACTCCGACTGTCCGCTTCCCACCAAACCCGCCACGCCGAGCACCTCGCCACGGTGAAGCTTGAAGCTTATATCGTGGAGAACGGAGCCATCATGGAGGTTCTCGACGGAAAGTGCGACATGCCCGGGATCGCCTCCTAGTCCGTAACGGGGCTTCTCGCCTCCCCCCAACGATTCTCCCAAGAGCAAGCCCCCGAGGTTTCTCCCGATCATCGCCCGGACGATGTCCGCCGGCGTCGTTTGATCAACCTCGTACGTTCCCACCTTGCGGCCGTCGCGCAATACGGTGATCCGCTGACAGATTTCAAAAACCTCATCCATTCGATGAGAAATATAGATGAATGTCACACCCTGTTTCTGAAGGCTTTTCAGCACCTGGAGCAGACGTTTAACGTCCTGCGCAGGCAGGGTGGCTGTCGGTTCATCCAAAAGTATGATTGGAGGGCGACCGTGGAGCGTTTTTGCCACATGCAGCACCTTGGCGAGTTCAACGCCCTGCTGTTGGGCGGTGGTTAACGAGCTGACCGGCTGATTCACATCGATGTTGATGCCGAGCCACTCAAGCGCCTCGCGGGCCCGCTCCCGCATCGTTCGCCAATTCAGGACTCCGCCGGCGCCACGCGGTAAGTCGCTGAGAAAAATGTTTTCAGCGATCGAGAGGCCCGGTACGAGGCTGAGCTCCTGATAAATAGTGAAGATCCCCTCGCGTTGACTGTCGTGCGGATTGTTGAACCGTACAGGTCTGCCCTCCAGCTCAATCGTGCCGCTATCAGGCCTTTCCACTCCGGACACCGCACGGATGATCGTAGATTTTCCGGCGCCGTTTTGGCCGGCCAGACAGTGGATTTCACCCCGGCGAATATCCAGGTTAATACGGTGCAGCACCTGGATACCGGAGTATGACTTACAGAGCCCTCGAAGGGAGAGAGCCAACTCTTCTTGTTCGACCATTTGACGCTGCCTCCTTTCACATTTGTGAGAGTGCTCGCTTCGACGAAGGAAGCCTGACACATGATCGGCAGGCTCACCGTCGTCCAGCGAGCGTCCGGCATTCGAAGTCATTGATCCTCTGCCTGTCGTCTTATGCCTTCTCGACCTCAGCGGTAAACTGCGCTTGTTAACCGTTCGTCATATGGCTTTTCCTGCATCCTGCATGTATGTTCCCGTTCGGGATACTTTTATTGAAGTTTGGTGAGAGATTCTTTGGAATAGTAGTAGCTGATGTTGGGGTCGTAGAACTGTTTGGCGTTTTCTGGGGTGATAAGGACGTTTTCCGTGTATCTGGCTCCGCCCGGACAGCTCGTCTTGTTCCCCTTGACCGCGTCTATCGCCATCTGAACGGCCGTTGCACCTTGCAGGTACGGCGAGTTCGACACAGTCGCTTGGAGAGGACCATTCGGTTCGTCCATCATCTTCTTGGCAAGAGCCATAGCGCCATCGTAGGAGACTATAATCACTTTGTCTAGGACGCCGGCTTCCCGCAAGCCTTGCTCAATGCCGGCGTGCATAACGTCACTCATGCTGAATACCGCTTTCAAATCGGGGTTCGCCGTGGCGATTTGTTGAACCGGTACGCGAGCTTTGTCCGGCAGCCATTCGCCATAGCGGATAGGAAGGATTTCAATTTTGTGGCCCGGGTTCGCTTCGAAGTAGCCATTGAAGCCTTTGAGGAAGCCCTCTTGCCGTAATGCCGTCGTACTTTCGCCGGAGTAGCCGCCAATGACGGCCAGTTTGACCTTCTCGTCTTTACTGTATTTCTGCGCAATTTTTCTCGCTAACTCTTTACCTGCCGAGGCAGCGGTGTCCAGCTGATCTTCCGCTACGAAACAGTACGACTTCTTCTCAAGCTCTGGGCTAAGACGGGTGTTGACCGCAACGAGAGGGATGCCCTCTTTCTCCAGTTCATTGACGGTATTCGCTATACCTCGAGGATCAAGCGCATTCACTACAATGCCCTTAGCGCCTCTGCTCATCATGTTCTGAATATCCGAGTTCTGTTGGACTGCATCTCCTCCAGCGTCTGTTACTAAGATCGTCACACCCTGTTTCTCGGCTTGAGCTTTGGCCCCTTCAATCAGCATCTTATACCAATCGCTTCCGGCAATGCGGTGTTGTGAGAAGCCGATGATGAGGTTATCGCCTCCCTTTGTCCCGGACTCACCCGCACTGGACGGTTGGCTGCAACCGTTGAGAGTTAACGCAATAAGCCCTAAGCCTAACACAGTACGACCCATCTTTTTCATTTGGACCACACTCCTTTATTCAGTTTTTGTTCCCACATTGACGGCATCGGCCAGCTTCCGTTCGATGGCAATTCTACCTAACCGGCATGTTGAGCTCCTCCATCCCGCCTTATTTTTTTCAAGCATTCTGACTTATGTAAGCGTTGTCACAATAGTATACCAAGTGAATACCATTGTCAAGGCTTGAAAACTATATGTGGAAAGATATATATTTATCTACAAATATCCCAGTTTTTATGCGATATTCTCCATCAACCGACTTCAGCACAACTCATTTCCGCCCATTAAGCAGCCGTATCCAATCGCAATTCGCCTGCAGCCCCCTAACCATTTAGCCACGATGCAACGAATTCCTGCTGATGGCTATTGATTAACTTCAGATTCTGGTTTATAATATATGTATACAAGTATACGACTAGAATTTGAGTAATGAAATTATTATAAAGACCAAAGGAATGAACGAAATGGTTCTACAAGAAGAAATCATGCTGGAAGCGCTTGAAGACTTCCCTGCCTACCTGCCTTTGCGAGAAGTTGTATATCAAACCTTAAAGAAGGCGATACTGAACGGAAATTTAAAGCCCGGACAGCTGCTGAGCGAGAATCTGATTGCTAACAAATTATCGGTGAGCCGTACCCCGGTTCGGGAAGCCCTTCGCAGCTTGGAAAACGAAAATCTGGTTTCCGTACTTTCAGGCCGTAAAGTGATTGTATCGATCCCGACGATTCAGGAAATCGAAGAAATCTATGACATACGCTTGATTGTGGAAGCGGAGGCCCTCCGCAAAATTACAGCAGACGACAGCGCAATTATCCAACAGCTGGAAAATTGCGTTACAATGGCGAAGGTCCACCTTGAAAAGGAAAACTTGCAGGAGCTTCATAAAACCAATTCGGAATTTCATCTCACCATCATTTCCGCCTTACAAAATAACAAATTAAAGCAGTTTGTCGATTCGCTTCAGGACACCATATCCCGGTACAGCCTGTACTCCAAAACAAACTACAAGCTGGCCCAAGACCTGGAGGATGATCACTCCCAGATTCTGACTCATCTCAAGCAAGGCGATAACGAATTGGCGGTTCAAATTTTACGTCAGCATTTCACAACGACCAAGGAAATATTGAAAGCGATGTTCTAATACAGCGGGCAAATCGTCCGGTTTGAAAAAGACAACAAAGCACCTTCAGCAAGGGATCGTCGAGAAAAACTCGAGGGTCCCTTTTTGATGCGTTCTCAGATGATGAACAAAGCCCCGCCGATCGTTCTCCCCAATAATAAAGAACGGCTGCTGACCTTGGTCAGCAGCCGGATCGAAGATGATCTCCATCATAGGAGATGAACGTGATGAATAAGAGCAGCCGGCATCAAGCAAGTAAAACGCCATTTTGAGTTAGCACCTGTTTTAATTCCTGGACATCGATTGTTTTCGGAGTGAGCCCTCTCGTCGTGGCGAGAGCAGCCGCAGTTCCTGCAGCCTCGCCGATTGCCACGCAGGATGGCATTGCTCGGACGGCAGCAGCCGCTTCATGCGTAGCGGAAATACAACGGCCGGCGACCAGCAAGCCTTCCAGTTCAACAGGCAATAACGCGCGATAGGGTACATCGTAGCTATCGTCTACCTGGATCCAGGTGCTCTTCGAATCTCCGGGATTATGAATATCGATAGCATATCCACCACGCGCCACGACATCATCAAACCTTGTACCCTTCACGACATCCTCCTGCGTGAGTATATATTCGCCGATGATTCTATGGGTTTCCCTAATGCCTGCTTCGTTGGCCGTCTTGATGAGGAATGACTTTTCAAAACCAGGCACTCGTTTTCTTAAGAAATCTACAACCGACATCGTCTGGTATCGCAGCTCCACCTCTGCAGCTGTAACTTCAGACGCATTGGTCCCATCTATGAAATTAACGCGGGTAGCATTAACGGTAACTTCGCCTTCCCTTACGTTTGTAAACAAATTCAAGGTTTCTCTGCCTATGTTATATTCGCCGTTTTCTTTAGCCGCAGCTATTTCCTGCCAAAATCCTGAACAAAACAGCTGTTTACGCTGGCTGCCGGCAGGAAGATCTCCTTCCGCACTGCCTATCGCGTACCATCTGAAATTGTCCCGGTTTCTCTTGATTTCTTCTTCGACCCGGTCGACATTCACGTTACCGACTCGGCAGTACACGGTGACGGGCATTTTTTCCCCGTCTTTTTCCCGGCCTTTTACCGTTTTGGCCCCCGCTTTCACAGCGACGTCGGCGTCCCCGGTGCAGTCGACAATGACTTTACTGAATAAAGTATGAGCGCCGGATTTGTTAAACACCGTAATGCCTTTCACTACGCCATCCTCAACCCATACATCCTTCAACAAGGTATGGTATAAAAAGCTCACTCCGGCATCTTTGGCCATCTTCGTTAACACAAATTTCAGGTATTCATCATCGAAAGGCGTAATCACGGGATTTTTCCCCCAAGGCGGGTTCCCTTCCTTGGGGCGGATAGGACCATGGCATGCTCCCATTTCCTTTAAGGAGTCAAGTATTTCTTTAAAAAGACCGGCTATCGTCGGTTCGCCATGAGCGTCATAATGGTTCGCATACGGCGACACCAGTGCAGAAGTTGAAGCCCCGCCCAGGTAACCATTCTTTTCGACCACAAGTACTTTGGCCCCGTTTCTAGCTGCCGCAATAGCTGCCGGCGCCCCCGCCGTTCCCCCGCCAACCACAATTACATCCCATTGATCATGCACTTGCATAACAATCCCTCCTCTGAAAGTTTTACGATATGTAGAAGTGTCGGTTGATTGCTGCTCCTCGCGGAGCACTTGTATACATGTATAACGTCTTGTATACATGTATATTAAAGCGTTATCAATGAATTGTCAATATTTATATTTACACATCTCAGCCCAAAAACATGAAGAAGCCCCATCCGAAGAGGGGCTTCTTCATGTTTTTGCGGCTCGGTCAAGCTTCATGGCGAGGCATTCCGTGATTTCTGCCCTGCCTCTTCGCATGATACATCGCCATATCCGCATTTTTTACCAATGCTTCTATCGTTTCTCCATCAAACGGGAACATGCTGATCCCAATGCTTGTTGAAATATACAGATCATGATCTTGAATATGGAAGGGCGCATTCAATGCCTCCATAATCTTCTGGCAGTAAGCTTCCGTTTCCGCTTTTGACGTATTTGGCAGTAGGATGGTGAATTCGTCACCGCCTTGACGTGAAACAATCCCTTTATCCGATACAAGATCTTGTAAGCGCTGGGACACACGCTGCAGAAGAAGATCGCCGACGGAATGACCCATCGAGTCATTAATGAATTTGAATCCATCCAAATCCAGATAAAGCACGGCAAACAATTGATTTTTTTGTTTGGCTTCGGCCATCGTCTTTTCAAGGATATGTTGAAACGATTTACGGTTGGGGAGTTCAGTTAAGGAATCGAAAAATGCCAATTTCCGAATGGTTTCCTCCGCTTTATTACGTTCGATTACCAGCCCTATTAAATAAGCGGAACGCTCGATCATTTGGAGTTCCCTGGTTTCGGGAGATTTTCGAGTCTTGTAATAGATAGCGAATGTTCCGATCACCTGATTGTCTTTATCCGTAAAGGGGACAGACCAGCAAGCCCGAAACCCGTGATCCAGCGCAATCTCGCGGAAATCCCGCCATAACGGATCATTCTCAATGTCAGATACAATAATATTTTTGTTATAATAGGCGGCGGTTCCGCAAGAACCCATGTCCGGTCCAATTCGTATGCCGTCTACAGCCCGCAAGAAAGAAGCCGGAAGACGGGGAGCCATTCCATGTTTTAATAAATCGTTTTCAAGCAGCAGAATGGAACAAACAGCCTCTGTTTGCTTCTCTACAAATTCAATAATGTGACCTAAAATATCTTGTAGCGGCCTGCCTTTGGCAACCATTTCCAGAACCACATTTTGCTCGTTCAAATGATCTTGAATTAACTTTCGTTCAGTAATGTCGCGGCCGACAACAATTAACCACTCCCGCCGACCATCCTCGGCCATAACAGGTTCTTTAATAAACTCGATAATTACGGTCGAGCCGTCGGAACGCTTGAATTTTTCTTCAAAATGAATCGTTTTGCCTCGTCTCCAGGCTTCATTGTCGGTTTCTTCGCATGTATGAAAAAACTCTTCCATATGCGGCTTAGAACGTTGAAAATCAAGATTTGTTTTCCCCTTATACGCGTCACGGTCTAACTCAAATAACTGCAGCGCAGCATCATTCGCTTCAACCCATGCCCCTTTACCGTCTTTAAAAACAATGATATCAGGCATGATTTGAATTAATGTCAGCAGGTAATCACTTGTCTTCTCTTTTATATGTTCTAACATGGGCACCATCTCAGTTCCGTGAAGGTAAAATAATTACTCACATATTCGACATGAACCATCCGCATCCTCCATGCCCGTTAAAATTTTACCATTCAAAAACCACACCGTCTTTCGTCTCCTACGTCGTTCTTTCTTTATTGCGATTGAATAATTTCACAGCTGAATAAACGAGAAGACCGGCCACAATCACGGCGGCAACCGGGAACAAATACCCCTTCGCCAGCTCCCCGACCTCGTGCCAATTGGGACCAAGCTTGTACCCAAGATAAACGTATAAACTCGTTATAGGCAGCATGGCACAAAACGTAAATAACGAGAACTTCCAGACACTCATTCTGGCCATGCCGCACGGAAGCGAAACAGCGGTCCGAACCCCCGGGATAAACCGGCCCAGAAAAGCTACGCCCGCCCCATACTTATGGAAAAATCGTTCGGCCTTATCAATCTCTTTCGTCCGTATAAAAAAGAACTTGCCAAACTTTATTATCACCGGCCTCCCCCCATACTTTCCTAATGCGTATAGAGTCAAGGGTCCTGTTACCCCTCCGACTGTCCCTGCCAGAATAGCCAGCCCCAAGTTCATATCCCCTTCATAGACCCAATAACCGACGAGGGGAAGAACCAGCTCTGCCGGAACAAACTCGAAAGTCAGCGCCAAAACGACGCCTATGTACGATAATTGTTTGAAATAGCCAATAAACTCCAATAATATCTGTTCCATTACTCACCTCATCTTGTTTCCGTAGCAATACGCGAAAAAAAATCGACGGTTTCAGGTCTCATACAAACAAGAACACAACATCATCGTGTTGTGTTCTTGTCCAAAACCGATTTAAACGCTTCCCATAAAGCATGACTTAATTCAATAGCCTTCGTTTCAATCATAGAGGTCTGCACGACCCATTCTCCGGAAACATGTTGAATACGGACGGAATGGTCATGTTTATTTAAGTAGCTTAACATTTGTCCGATCGTTAATAATGGAAGCGCTTTATGTTTCTCGACCCCGTTCAAGTAATAAATCATCTCTTCGTGGTCACCCATAGCTATATATTCGCCTTCTTGTGGAATCCAATGGTTTCGCAGGTATTCTTTTTGAACATCTGTCAGTTCTTGCAGGTGGGAAGAAGTAATTCGCTGGAGCATCATGATCCTCCTTACTTAAGCTATGATGTTATCATAAAAACAAAAAAGACCCGAATCCAGCCAGGATGCGCTATCATCTAGCGCTTATCGTCCTGGACTGCGACGGGTCTGGAGCACAAAAAGACCCGGATTCACGGGTCAACGATGCAAGTCTGCATACATACACAATTTGACCCATCTACTGCTGACGAGGTTAGCTGTCGGGCTCGGGAAAGATGGTTCCCTACATGGAATGATTCGCCCCAATTTCATTGGTTCCCCCGCTTTCCGGTTTCGTGTAAACCGGAAATTAAGCGTGATTTCATCATACAAAACTGCTATTCGCAAGTCAATAATCCAAAATCTTACAATTCATTGAGAAGTTGTTCCGGTCGCTTACTCCACGCGAGTTATTTTCGCCTGCCGACGTACAACTTCGCCATCCGTCTTGTGCAGCTGATTCAGCAATTCGATCTGAAAACTGCCCGGATTGTCGGAGCCGGCGATCTGGACCGCTCGCTCTGCGGCAACCCCATAATAAGCCAATGCCGCCACAGCAGCAGCCGCTTGATCGTTCTCCACCGCAAGGAAGGCGCCGACCACCGAAGTCAGCAAGCAGCCTGTTCCGGTCACTTGGGTCAGCAGCGGCGTACCATTGCTCACCCGATACGTCGCCTCGCCGTCGCTCACATAATCGTCACGGCCTGTGACGATGACGACACAGCTCATCGCCCGCGCCGCTTGCCGGACAAGCGCAGGCACTTCCCCGGCCGCACTGCCTGCATCGTCCACGCCTTTAATGCTCCACGATTTCCCGACGACGTTAGCCACTTCCGCAGCATTGCCTCGAAGTACCGAGATCCGCAGCTCCTTCATGAGCGAACGGGCCGTTTCCGTGCGATATGCCGTCGCCCCGGCTCCCACCGGATCGAAAACAATCGGAACGCCATGCGCGTTCGCCGATTGCCCCGCGATCCGCATGGCGTGAACGATACGGTCGTCCAGCGTGCCTATATTCAAGACGAGGGCGCCGGCGATTTGCGCCATCTCTGCAACCTCTTCGTGAGCATATGCCATAACCGGCGATGCTCCTAAGGCCAGCAGGCCGTTCGCCGTGAAATTCGTTACGACTACATTCGTAATATTGTGCACGAGCGGTTTATGGATCCGCACCTTATCAAGAATATCCGCGAAATATTGAACGTTCATTACCCCATCCCCTTCTTCCGGTTACATGATACTATCTCATATCGCGGATGGTTTGCCAAGCGCTTTATACGAGCGCACAGATATAAATAAAGAAGCCCCCGCCATACACCCGCGAGAGCTTCAAATCCCGTTAGGTTTGATCATGTTGCAGAGCTTTCCCGATAGCTTTCATTGTTGGTTATTGGGGTTCTTTCTCGTTTCCAAGCAGTCCGGCTCCTGGCAATCCGAATAATACGTAGTCACCTTCTCGGAATCGAACGTGCCAATAATTTCAGCGCAATGCTTACACAAGATTACACCCAGGTCTACGCTAATCGAGGAGTTTTCCATGCATGATCCATCCTTTCTTTCATGAAGTCGGATTAGCTCGGCAGCCAAGCTGGCATTCGCCTTTTCAATAACATGTTATTCCTATTTATTATACACTATTCTTCTTATTTATGTCGTTATATTTAACGATAATCTCGAATAAAATATTTAATTCAGGTTGTAATTTCATTAAGTACACACGGAATAGCAGAAAATCTTCCTTTATTGCTCACAACTCGCCGAGTTTGACCTGCATTGCCGGCGCCCGCCAACACGACTATACCGGCAGCTGCCGGCCAACGCCGCTTTACCCGAACTTGGTGACGACATACGTTCCCGTATTTTTAAAGCTGCTCATTTCCTCGAATATGCCGTTCACCTCGGAAAGCGAAACTTCTCGCGTCACCATTTTCCCCGGCGTCAATTTCCCGTTGGATACGAGGGGCAGTACAGCATGATAGCGATGCGCCGGCATGCCGAAGCTCGTAATGAAAGAAAGTTCTTTCAGGATCATCTCATCGACCGGAATCGCGATGGACCCCGCATCCTGCTTCGACGTCATGCCGATTTGAAGATGCCGGCCGCGCTTGCGCAAGCTTCTGATCGCGCTAACCGCCGTCTGCGACAGCCCGAGCGCGTCTACCGACACATCCGCTCCGCCTTGTGTCATTTCGTTGACGGCTGCAATCGGATCGGTCGTCCTGCTGTTGACCGTGTAAGCGGCTCCCATTTGCTTCGCCAAATCGAGGTTGGCATCGTTGATGTCCACGCCGATCACATTCGCCCCCATAGCGGAGGCGATATTGACCGCCGATAGACCTACCCCTCCGCAGCCGTAAACAACAACCCACTCGCCGGGAAGCACCTGAACCCGGTCCACGATGCCGTGGAAAGCGGTAATAAATCGGCAGCCCAGGGCCGATGCTTCGGCAAAACTGATTTCTTCGGGCAAATGGATCATATTCCGGTCAGCGACAGGAACCGCCACATATTCGGCGTAGCCGCCCTGATACGTTAAGCCGGGCATTAAGAGCGAATCGCAAAGATGGGAATGGCCGCTTACACAATGCGGACAAGCGCCTTCGCTTCCGGAAAACGGCACCGTGACTCGATCGCCCTTCTTAAACCGGGTCACTTTGCTGCCTACCTCTTCCACAACGCCGCTAAATTCATGGCCTAGAATATTAACGGGAACGAGCCCGCTTTCCCAAAAGTGATGATCGCTTCGGCATACGCCATTCGCCATAACTTTCAGCAGAACGCCATCTTCCGCCGGCTTCGGATCTTCGACTTGCCTCAGGATCAAGTTTTTAGCACCTTCCAGTACAAGCGCTTTCATCATTGTTTCCTCCTCAGGTATGTTCAGGCTGCAGAACGTCCAGGCCAATCGCGGCGGGCAGCACTACGCGTTTGCTCAAGAAGCCCAGCATGACTGCCGGGCTTCCCGAATATGTTATGGCAATGCTTCTTCTTCGGTCCAACGCTTTCCGGCGCACCTGCTTCCAGTCGAATGTGCTGCCGCCTCGCACCGATAGTGAGATGAATAACTCAAAATTTATACAAGAAAAAAATACCATGGTTGTGCATTTGTGTCAATACTTCCGTTTATTTATTCGGAAACTGCCGGACACTATTCGACGCCAACGATCCGTTTCAGTTCCCTCATATCCCGAATCACAAAATCGGGAGAAAAAGTTTTCAAGTACGCTTCTCCCTTGAGCGACCAAGAGACCGCGGCGGAAGCTACTCCCGCGCCACGGGCGGACAAAATGTCATAGTGACTGTCGCCGACCATCAAGGTATGCTCCGGGGAGGCATCCAGCAAGGCAAGCGCCTTCCGAATCGGCTCCGGGTCCGGTTTCCCTCTTTGGACGTCTTCTTCCGTAACAAGCGTATCCATATAGGGCAGCAGTCCGGTTGCTTGTAACCCCATCACGGCCGTTTTCTTTATTTTACTTGTCACAACGCCTAGCCGGATACCTGCCTCGTGCAGCGCTTCTAACGTCTCTTTCACATGAGGAAACGATTTCACTAAACGGTCGTGATGGGTCTCGTTATACGCTCGGTAAGCTTTTATATAAGGCTCTACCTCTGTTGACTTTGTATAGACCTCGAGCTGCTCTCTTAATGGCAGCCCCATGCTTTGGGCGATAAACTCCCGGCTGCAGCTTTCCGCATGGGGAGCGTCTTTCAGAACATGCATAAAGGAACGGATAATCAGCTCATTCGTATCGACAATTGTCCCGTCCAAATCAAAAAGAACCGTTGTAAACAACGTCCTCCCACCTTCTCCATCTATTTTACGGCCCGTCCCTTATCGTAAACCCGTAGACTTTCTCACTACAAGCTCCGGCAGCAGCACAATCCGCTGTTTATGCGTCACATCGCCCTTCAATTCCTGAACAAGCAAATCGACGATCTGCCTTCCCATCTGTTCCATCGGTTGAGCTATCGTCGTTAGCGGAGGGTCCGTAATCGTGGCCAGCATCGTGTTGTCAAAGCCGATCACGGATACATCCTGAGGCACCTTCAGTCCGTGCTCGTTCGCCGCCTGGATCGTGCCGATGGCCAGAAGGTCGTTGGTCGCAAATATAGCCGTCGGCGGTTCGTCCCCGCTCAGCAGCTGCAGAGCCAGCTTTTTCCCGTTAGGAACGGTGGCCTCGCCAAGCAGGACAAGGCTTTCATCAAGCTGCAGATCATGCTCCTCCAGAGCCTGATTGAAGCCGCGAACCCTTTCCTTGGCGCACCGGATATTTTCCACAATAAGCCCCATTCTGCGATGGCCGAGTCCTATGAGATGTTTGGCTGCTTCATAGCCTCCGACAAAATCATCGATCGAAACGGAGTTGATGGATATGGTCGGAATATCCCGGGCGATCAGAGCAACAGGCATATTCGGCTTGACCAGATTTCTCGTAATCGTTTGCTGGTCTTCAAAGCCCGACAGGATAATGACTCCGTCCACACGTTTTTTTTGCAGCAGTGTAAAATAGGAAGCTTCCCTGTCCGCATCGTAATCCGTGCTGCAGATCATCACGCTGAAACCGAGTTCCCTCGCGCGGTCCTCGACGCTTTTGGCGATTTCCCCAAAAAAAGGGTTGGCCAAATTCGGAATGATCAATCCGAGCGTATAGCTGAATTTTCCGGTTAAAGCCGTAGCGAGCGAATTCGGCGTATAATTATGCTTTTCGATAATCTCCAACACTTTTTTTCTCGTTTTATCACTAATTCTGCCGGTATTATTGACAACTTTCGATACCGTAGCGATGGATACTTCGGCTTCCTTAGCAATGTCGAAAATATTAATACCCATTGCACAAACCTCATTTTCTATATATTCAAGGAAAACGTTTAACTCCCTTCATTATATTATACTTTCAAAGGTTTTGATCATGCAATGGAGGAATTCAAAGCACCCTCGTTTCTTCCTTGGAGAGAAAGGCGTCGGCAGCCGCTTGGGCAATTTCCAAGGCCCGAAGTCCGTCGATGGCCGTACACGAAGGCTTTTGTCCATGACGAAGGCAATCGATAAAATGAGTCATTTCCAGCAGAAACGCATCCTTGAATTTTGTCGCAAACTCAGGAATAATATCGTGGCTGCTTCCCTTGGGTCCCAAAATGCGCAAATCGTGATGCCTCAAGGAGCCGATCTGCAGCGTGCCTTCCGTCCCGACCACCTCGCCCCGGATGTCGTATCCGTAGCCGGCGTTCCGGCTCGATTCGACATCGCCGGCCGCGCCCGATTCGAAGTTTAGGTAGGTTAGCGCCTGATCGACATCCCCGTATTCGCCCATGAAGGCGTGAAGCTGAATGCTTCCCATAGACCTGACGGACCGCACTTCAGACCCCATTAAGTATCGGGCCATGTCAAAATCGTGGACGGCAAGATCGAGAAAGATGCCGCCGCTATGTTTAATATACGCCTCCGGCGGAGATACGGGGTCCCGGCTGACGCCTTTAAAATAGATCGGCCGGCCGATATCGCCGGCATTGATTCTTTTCTTCGCCTCGGCGTAGGCCGGATCAAAGCGCCTCATAAACCCGACTTGGCAGGTAATGCCGGTTTCTTCCACCAAGCGAACAAGCTCGCGGCCTTCTTCCACAGACTTCGCTATCGGCTTTTCCACAAAAATATGTTTGCCGTGCAAGGCCGCTGTTTTCAGAAATCGGGCATGGGTATCGGTAGGCGTCGATAGGATCACAGCGTCGATATCCGGGTCCGTAAACACATCATCCGGATTCGTCGTCCATGCCTCGACCCCGAGCTCCCTTGCCACCCTTTCTGCCGTCTCCGCCCGGGAGGACGCCACTTTGACCAGTTTGGCGGATTTGATTTTCGTATGAAGATTTTCGGCGTGCCAATACCCCAAGCGGCCCAGCCCGATAGCCGCGCAACGAATGTCTCCCTGCATATCCACACCTGTCCCTCCACGCGTCTTACGCGCTCTTATTTTTCGTCATGACATCAAAGCATACGGCCAATACCAGAATAAGGCCTTTCACAATATACTGCCAAAAAGCTTCCATATTGAGCAGGCTCATGCCGTTATCCAGGCTTGCCATAATGAGCGCCCCCAGGATAGCGCCCACCACCTTGCCCCGGCCGCCCATCAGACTCGTTCCGCCGATAACTGCCGCGGCAATCGCGTCAAGCTCCATCATATTACCCGAGCTGGGAGCACCGGCGTTAAGCCTTGCGGATAAGACGATACCGGCGATGGCCGCTACCAAGCCGTTCAGCATAAAGACGAGCAGCACAATCTTTTTGACTTGGATACCGGAATATTTTGCCGCCTGCATATTGCCCCCGATGGCATAAATATAACGCCCGAACTTCGTGCTGCCCGCAATGAACGAGAACAGCAGAACGAGTCCCAGCATGATGAGGACGGGAATGGGATAGCCTTTGTAAGAGTGCATCGAGAGATAGAAAATGACCATCAAACCGGTAAATAAAATCAAGCGGGCGGCCAATTTGCCGGCCGGTTCCAGCTCCAGGCCGTTTTTCTTCCTGGAACCTCTCTTCTTTAACGTAAAATAAACTAGGAGAACAATCGCCATGATCGTCAAGATCAGGCCGAACAAACTATTTACATATTGATCGCCCAGCACTTTATAGCTCGGATTCATCGGCGCGATCGAAATCCCTTTCGTTATGCCGATTAATATTCCTTTAAACACCATCATACCGCCAAGCGTGACAATAAAAGACGGAATATTCAGATAAACAGTCGCAAAGCCTTGGATGCCTCCGACGATCACGCCCAAAAGAAGCACGGCGAATAGGGTTGGAACCGTTCCCCAACCTTCCCAGGCCATTAAAGCTGCCGCAACCCCGCCGACCAATCCGACAAGAGAACCGACCGAAAGATCGATATTCCCGGTTACGATGATAAGCACCATTCCGGTAGCCAATATCGAGACCACCGACATTTGTACGGTCAGGTTGGAAATGTTGCGCGCGCTAAGGAACGTTCCGTCCGTTAATACGGAAAAGATGATCCATAAAATAATTAATCCCGCAATCATCGCATACGAACGGATATCGATTTTTTTCGTCAGCTGCCCTGCAGGAGTGCCCGGAGCTGCGGCCAGTTTATGTTCCATTTCATCTACCTCCTCCGGTTGCATAATGCATAATTTTCTCTTGCGTAGCCTCCCGATAGTCGAGCTCGCCTTCGATTCTGCCTTCACACATAACCAGGATCCGGTCGCTAATGCCGAGCACCTCTTCAAGGTCCGATGAAATCATAATGACGGTAACGCCCGCCTCTACAAGCTCGTTCATGATTTTATAAATTTCAAACTTCGCCCCAACGTCGATGCCGCGCGTGGGCTCATCGAGAATCAAAATTTTAGGCTCGGTCATCAGCCATTTGCCGATGACGACTTTTTGCTGGTTGCCCCCGCTGAGATTTTTAACCTGTGTCTCGACGCTGGATGTCTTAACGTTTAAAGCGGAGACGTATTTTTGGGAATACTGAATTTCATCATCGGGATGAAGGACGAATGCCGAAATTTTATTCAAGCTGGCTAAGGTGATATTCTCAGCTATGCTCATGTCGAGCACAAGACCGTATTTTTTCCGATCCTCGGAAACAAGCGCGATGCCGTATTCGGTCGCTTCGACGGGACTCTCGATCCTCGCTTTAACCCCATCAATCCATACCTCCCCTTCCTTCTTCCCGGGGAATGCGCCGAAAATGCCGGATACCAGCTCTGTTCTTCCCGAGCCCATCAAGCCGGATATGCCGAGAATTTCGCCCTTGTAAGCTTGAAGATTGACACGGTCGACAAGCTTCCGCCCGGGGTTCTGCTCGTCGTATACCGAGAAGTTTTTCACTTCAAGGGAAAGCTCTTTCCTCGTATGAGGCTCGCGGGGAAACATTTTATCGAGCTTTCTGCCGACCATCATATAGATTAACGATTCACGGTCAAGCTCATGAATGTCTTTCGTTCCGACATAGGTCCCATCCCGAAGAATGGAAACAGAATCGCAAATTTCAAAAATTTCGTTGAATTTATGGGAGATATAGATGCAGGTTACGCCATTTTCCTTAAGCTTCCTTATGATGTTCATCAGAATCTCGACCTCGTGCTCCGTCAATGCCGAGGTCGGCTCGTCAAGGATTAAAATTTTTGCTTTTTTCGACAGCGCCTTGGCAATTTCGACCAACTGCTGCTGTCCGACACCCAGGTTCTTCACCTTTTCATTAGGATTGATCTTTAAATCCAGCTCTTTCAACAACGCCGTCGTATTCCGGTAAAGCTCATCCCACTGAATGACGCCCATCTTTGTCGGTTCGTTGCCGAGAAAAATGTTTTCTTGCACGGAAAGCTCCTGGACGAGAGCCAGCTCCTGATGGATACATACGATGCCTGCCCGCTCGGAATCGGCCGTATGCTGAAAATGCTGCACTTCCTTGCGGATTACAATTTCCCCATCGTAAGTGCCGTATGGGTATACGCCGCTAAGAATCTTAATAATCGTCGATTTTCCAGCGCCGTTCTCTCCGCAAAGACCGTGAACCTCGCCCTCTTTAATTTGTATGTTCACTTGATTGAGCGCCTTGACGCCAGGAAACTCTTTGGTTATGCGATTCATCTCCAACATATATTCGCTCAAAGTATCACCTTCTTGACCATTCGGAGTTTAAGTTTCCAAGGATAGATCAGGAAAGAAAGGAAGCGGCGGTGCCCCGCTCCCTTTCCCACCCTCCAGCTTTTACGAAAGCGGCATAATGCTCTATTGGGCTTTAGGCCATTGATCCTTCGGCATATTTTTATAGATGTCTTCCATTTTTTGATAGCCGTCTTTAATTACCGTGTCTACCACATTCTCCTTGGTTACAAGCTGCACGTCCATGAGCAGACTTGTCACTTTTTTAGTACCGTTATCCACCGTTCCGACGTGACCGTTTTTGAAATTTCCGCTGTTCAACTCTTTGATTTTCTCTTCGTCTTTTGCCGCCAAAGCGTAGACAAGATCCATCGCGGTTTGGTTCAGAACTTGAGTAGGCTTGTACACGGTGCCGGTTTGTTTGCCTTCCACAATCCGTTGAAGGGCGGCGATGTCGGCATCTTGGCCGGAAACGCCCACTTTACCCGCCAAGCCTTGCGATTCCAGCGCTTGGACTACACCGCCTGCGGTACCGTCGTTGGAGGCAATAACGGCAACGACGTCGTTCTTCGCCTTGGTCAGGCCGTTTTCTGCAATTTTCAGCGCCTCCTCCGGGTTCCAGCCTTTCGCCCATTGCTGAACGACGATCTTAATGTCGCCCTTGTCCATATAAGGTTTGAGCACGCTTTCCTGCCCTTGTTTCAATAGATGCGCGTTATTGTCTTCCGGACCGCCGAGCACCCAAATGTAATTGCCTTTCGGATACCGGTCCGCGAGCATCTTGGCTTGCAGCTCGCCTACCTTGACGTTGTCGAACGTAATATAATAATCCAGGTCTCCGTTACGGACCAAGCGGTCATAGGCCACTACCGGCACTCCGGCCTGATGCGCCTTTTCCACAATAACGCCGGACGATTCCGAGTCTTGTGCCGAGATCAGCAGGGCGTCAATCCCTTGTGTCAGCATGCCCTCAACCTGCTGTACCTGTTTCGCGGCATCTTCTTCACAAGACTGGACAATCAGCTTGAATCCCTTCTCGTCTGCATATTTTTGTGCCATTTTCACTTCACGCTGCCATCTCTCTTGCTTCATGGTGCCGACGGAGAAACCGATGACCACTTCATCATTTTTACTTTTTGCGGCGCTGGCGCCAGGTTCACTGGAGCCCGCGTTTTGCCCGGCCGGCGCACCGGTTCCCGCCTGCTGACTGCAAGCGGTCATAAAGGCGGATAGCAGCACGATCATCATCGAAACGCTCTTCAAAACATTCTTCTTCATTCCAAAACTCCCCCTTCATATTAAGAAAGCGCTTTAATTAATAGGCGCATATCTTCTTTGATGAGTGATTCCGGTTCGTCATGCTTCGAACGCAGCGGCAATTGATCGTAATAATTTTCCAGGATGATCCAGCCGTTATAACCGATCTCCTTTAATACCTCCATGCTGCGGTAAAATCCCGAATCGCCCTCTCCGAGCAGAGACGAGCTGATTTTACCGTGTTTTCCGTCTTTCACATGGATTTCATCACCTAGCAGGGGAGCCAGCTCCTTCAGCATGGCGGGGGCGTCATATCCCCGGAACAAAGCGTAATTTTGGGTATCGAAATAAAGCTTCAAGTTCGGCCGGTTGACGATTTCGGCCAACCGGAACATCATCTGCGCAGCCAGCAAATTTTCCGTAGCCACGGCAATGCCCCGCTGCTGAGCGTAATCGCAGGCGGAGATCAGCATCTCCGCGCTGCGAATGAGATCCTGCTCGCTCACGATATCGCTCACTTGAAAGCTCGGGATCATGACCGTAGGAATGTTCATCGCTTCCGCCGCCTCAATGGATCGCATGATGGCTTCCTTCACGATCCCGCTGTCGACGGAGTCGGGAGGCTGCGTCATGCTGTACGCATCCGTTACGCGAACGGCAATGGACGGAAAAGCGATGCCATATTGCTCGGCCAGCCCCAGATAAGCTTGTTGGACCGTTCTCCGCGATACAGGAAACCCTCTTTCGTAGCTTCCAATTTCGAGCTGGATGCCCTCAAACCCAAGTTCGGAGGCGGTCCTGCAAGCGTAAGGCCCGTCGATAGGCAGCGACCAATGGCAAATGCCCAGCTTATACGATCGGTTTACCATGATGGCGTTCCCTCCGTCACTTCGATTTCAGCCATGCGTGGTCGGGATCATCCTGGAACTTCCATGTGCGTACCGGGCCTGCCATCGTGTTCAAATAATACAGGTCATACCCCGGGGGCGCCGAGACCGGATGGTAGCCTCTCGGCACGAGCACCACGTCTCCGTCCTTCACAACCATCGTCTCATTCAGGGAGCCGTCGTCCGTATAAACGCGCTGGATCGCAAAACCGCCCTCCTGTTTAATCCGGTGGTAGTACGACTCTTCCAGATAGGTTTCGTCCGGCAAGTTATTTTGATCGTGTTTATGCGGCGGGTAGCTGGACCAATTCCCGTTCGGCGTGAACACCTCGACGACCAGCAAACTGTCCGCCTGCGCACTCTCGGGTAAAATATTGTTGACTTGCCTCTCCATATCGCCCGTCCCTCTCATTTCAACGGCGACATCTTCAGGCGATATCAATCTCGCTTCGTATGTTCCCTTGCCAGGGGCCGAACAAATCGCTATCTCCAACTCCGTATCTGCAGCAATTCTCACAGAGTCGCCCGGCGGCACATAGACCGAATAAGGAGCCATTTGCTCGAACACGCTCATCCGCTGGCCGATATGCTCCCAGGTTTTGTTCTGCGTAGCCACCGTCGCCTTCCCGCTTAATAGGACGACGCACAGCTCGTTCCCGCCGGTTTCCTTGTGCAAAGACTGGCCTTCGGCTAACGTATATACCTCGAATCCCACGTGACTCCAGCCTGCGCTTTCAGGTGTGACGACAAGCCGGTTCCCGTTGCTGCCCGGCTCTTTAGACGAGGGTACGATCAAATTGTTCAATGAGTTCAACGTCATTTCCCCTTTCGTTGTAAAACTTGCTCTACGGCATGGACAATGTTCTCCGGTCCGATGTTGTATTTCTTCAGCAGCGCATCGTTGGAACCGGATTCGGAATTGCGATCCTGAACGGCTACCCGCAGCATCGGAACGGGGCAATTTTCTACCAGCACTTCCGCAACAGCGCTTCCAAGGCCTCCATAGATCGTGTGCTCCTCCGTCGTTACGATGGCGCCGGTCCGCTCGGCCGCCTCCACGATGGCCGCCTGGTCGATCGGTTTCACGGAAGGCATATGAAGCACGGTAACCCGGATGCCCCGGCTTTCCAGCGTCTGGGCGGCTTCCAGCGAACGAACCGTTTGCGTACCGGTTGAGATGATCGTCGCGTCTTCACCGTCTTTGAGTTTGATCCCTTTTCCCAGCGTAAACGAATAGGAGACTTCATCGAAAATCGTCGGCAGCGGGTCCCGGGCAAGCCGGATATAAACAGGCCCGTTGTATTGGTTGGCGAACTCCATCATTTTCTTGACCTCCACCCCGTCGGCCGGAGAAAGCACTACCATGTTAGGAATGCTGCGCATAATCGCCAGATCCTCAAGACCTTGATGGGTTTTGCCGGTACATCCGGTAAGAAGCCCGCTGTAGGCACCGATCATCTTGACATCCAGCTTGGGTTGTGCGACCGTCACCATGATTTGGTCCAAAGCGCGTTTGGTAATAAAGGCGGCGAACGAGCAAACCCAAGGCTGCAGGCCCACCGTTGCGAGACCTGCCGCCACACCGACCATATTTTGCTCGGCTATCCCCATTTGGAGAAATTTGGACGGGTTGGCTTCGGCGACTTTATCCATCTTGGTCGAGGTCGCCAAATCGCCGTCCAATGCATAGACTCGCGGATCGGTTTGCGAAAGCCGGACCAGCGTATCTCCGAAGACGTCCCTCATCGCAACCGCGTTTCCCAACTGAACCGCCATCAGCGACTCCCCCCTTGTAATTGTTGCAAGGCTTTCTTCAATTCCTCGGCGTTCGGTACCTTCGCGTGCCAGACGTAGTTATTTTCCATAAAGCTGACGCCTCGGCCCTTCAACGTATGCGCAATGACGATAACCGGTTTACCTTGCACCGCTTTCGCGTCCGAGAAGGCGTCGAGCAGTTGTTCCATCGAATGGCCGTCCACCTCGCTCACATGCCAGCCGAACGCCTCCCACCGCAGTCGCGGGTCCTGGACGGGAGCCTCGCGCAAATCGCCTTCGCTGCCCTTCCAGCCATATTGCTGCAGCTTATTGTAATCCATCACGACGATCAAGTTGTCCAGCTTATACTTCGCTGCCACATCGGCCGCTTCCCATACTTGCCCTTCCTGGGCCTCGCCGTCGCCGATCACACAATACGTATAGAACGATTGGCCTTGCAGCTTGGCGCCCAGCGCCATGCCGACCGCTGCGGAAATTCCTTGGCCGAGGGAGCCGGTGGACATATCCAGGCCCGGGAGCAAATTCATGTCGGGGTGCCCTTGAAGGCGGGAATCGATTTCGTCAAAGGTCGGGAGCTCCTCGACCGGGAAGTAGCCCCTCAACGCCAGGACGGTGTATAAGGCGATGGCCGAATGCCCCTTCGACAATACGAAGCGGTCCCGGTCGCGTCCGAGGTGATCCTCGGGGTTGATATGCATCGCTTCAAAATACAGGCTGACCAAAATATCCGTAACCGAAAGCGGTCCCCCGATATGCCCTGCATTGGCATGATGGACCGTTTCCAAAATCAACTGCCTCGTCTTGGAGGCCAACCTTTCAAGCTCCTGTAAACGAAGCTGGGTTAAGGTTCCATTCATTTCGCTTCCTCCTTCAGCTGCTTGATCCACGGTTTACAGCACTCTCGCGGATTGGACTTTGTCTTGCATTTGCCGATAGGCCGCTTGGACATCTTCGCTTTCCGATACTTCCGCGACGCCCAATCTCCACCACGATTCGTAGCCGGTCGTGCACGTTCCCGGCAGCACTTTGATATCGATCAAGGTCGATACCTGCTGCTGCTTCGCGTCGGCCAGTGCGCTGTGCAATTGTTCGAGCGTGCGTACCGTGTAGCCAACCGCGCCCTGGCTTCTCGCGTGGCCGGCATAATCGATCTGCACATAGTCGCCGGTCAGCCGGCCGGTTTCCCTGGAACGGTAACGGAATTCGTTGCCGAATCCTTGGCTGCCTTGGCCCCGTTGCAAATTGTGTATACATTGGAAACCGTTATTGTCGAGCAGCAGGACATTGATTTTATAGCCTTCTTGAATAGAGGTGACCAGCTCGGAGTGAAGCATCAAATAGCTGCCGTCGCCAACAAGCGCGTACACTTCCTTGTCCGGCTCCGCCATCTTAACGCCTAACGCCCCGCTCACCTCGTAACCCATACACGAGAAACCGTATTCCATGTGGTAGGTTTTAGGCACTTTGCTTCTCCACAACCGCTGCAGGTCCCCCGGCATGCTGCCGGCTGCGCAAATGATGATGTCTTGTTCATCGATGAAACGGTTGATTTCGCCCAATACACGCGTTTGCGCTAATCCGTCGGGGTTCTCGGCGCTGTAGTAACGGTCGACCTCCTCATCCCACTGCTTCTTCAAAGTCTCGATATGACCGGCCTCATAACCGCTCCGGTACCCCGCTTGCTTCAAGGCCTCCGCCAAAACCGGAAGCGCTTCCTTCGCATCGGCAACGATCCGCTTGGCATCCATTTTATACGCATCAAACTTGCTGACGTTAATGGATAAGAAATCGACGTCCGGGTTTTGGAACGCTGTTTTGGAGGAGGTTGGGAAATCCGCCAAACGCGTTCCGATCCCAATGATCAAATCGGCTTCCTTGGCCAGCAGGTTTCCCGCGAGCGAGCCGGTTACGCCAACCGCCCCGATATTCAAGGGGTGATCCCAGGGCAAGGCGCTTTTCCCCGCTTGCGTCTCCGCCACCGGAATGTGGAACGCTTCCGCAAATGCCTTTAATGATTCGGCAGCCTGGGAATAATGAACGCCTCCCCCGGCAATGATCAGCGGCTTCTTCTTGCCTCGGATCAGCTCAACGGCCCGTGCGACGGTTTCTTTATTCGGCGCTGCGCGCTCCACATCATGAACCCGTTTCCTGAAGAACGCGGCAGGGTAATCGTAGGCTTCGGTCTGTACGTCTTGCGGGAGCGCCAACGTTACCGCTCCCGTATCAACCGGATCCGTAAGCACGCGCATCGCATTCGTAAGCGCAGTTATCAGTTGTTCGGGGCGGGTTATGCGATCCCAATACTTGCTCACCGGCTTGAAGGCGTCATTGGCCGATATGGTGTAATCGCTCGGATTTTCGATTTGCTGCAATACCGGATCCGGCTGCCGGGACGCGAAAATATCGCCAGGCAGCAGCAGGACGGGAATGCGGTTTACGGTTGCCGTCCCTGCGGCCGTCACCATGTTCAGCGCTCCGGGTCCGATCGACGACGTGCAAGCGAAAATTTCCGTCCGATTGTTTTGTTTGGCAAAAGCGATTGCCGCATTGGCCATACCCTGCTCGTTTTTACCTTGGTAGTAAGTCAGACTTCCCCGATCATTCTCGAGGGCTTCCCCTATTCCCGTCACATTCCCGTGGCCGAAAATGCCGAAGACACCCTTGACGAATTTGCGTTCCGTCCCATCGACACGGATATACTGGTTATCCAGGTACTTCAGCAAGGCCTGAGCCATCGTTAATCGTATCGTTTGCATGCTTGCAACACTCCTTGATATGGATTGGGGTTCAAGAAGACCCGGATTAAGCGTTGACGGTTTGGATCTGGACAAGCTTCCCGGATTTGAACGAATCCGTTGCGGCGATCGCGATCGCAAGTGCAGCCTTGCCGTCTTCTTCGGTACAATCCGGTTTCGTTCCGTTCATCAGACTTTCAATAAAATGAGCCATCTCCAGCAAATAAGCATCTTTAAACTTGCTTGGAAAATCAGGAATAATGTCGTATGTGCTGCCTTGGTGGTTCAAAATTTGGATGTTATGCTCGCGCAGCGAGCCGATTGTGATAACCCCTTCCGTACCGACGATTTCTCCCCGGATGTCGTAGCCGTAAGGCGCAATACGCATCGTTTCGATATCGCCAGCCGCTCCGTTGCTGAATTGAAGCGTTGTCAGAGCCTGGTCGACATCTCCGTATTCGGACAAGAAGGCGTGCATCAAGACATGACCCGTTGCTTGAACGGAGACGACATCCGCATTCATCAAATATCTGGCGATGTCATAGTCGTGAATGGAAATGTCCAAATAAATGCCTCCGCTGTGCTTGATGAACGAGGCCGGCGGCACATTGCCGTCCCGGCTTAAGCCTTTGAAGTAAATCGGCTGGCCGATGTCCCCCTTCGCGATTCTCTTCTTCGCTTCGTGATAGGCGGGGTCGAATCGTCTCATAAATCCGACCTGACAGACGACGTTGTTTTTACGAATCGCCTCAATCACTTCGTCCGCTTCCGCTAACGTTTGCGTGATCGGCTTTTCCACAAAAATTTGTTTTCCCTTTGCAGCCGCTTTTTTGATCATCTCCGCATGTGTGGAAGTAGGCGTCACAATGACCACCGCATCGATATCCGGATTGTTAAACGCGTCGTCCGGATCGATCGAATAGCTTTCAATCCCCAGCTCGCTCGCGACCTGCTCCGCCCGGCCTGCAATCGGATCGATGACGGTCAGCAGCCGTGCCCCCCTGATTTTTGTCGCCAAGTTTTCCGCATGCCAGTACCCTAAACGACCTAATCCCAATACAGCGCAACGAATTTGCTTCATGCTGTCCACCGCTTTCTTTTGATTTGTTTGGTTTGATGTTTATAGCTGCTCTTCCAAATTCACGGCTACGGTTACGGTTTCCAGCATCTCTTCGATGGCAAATGCCGGCCCCTCTTTGCCCATACCGCTTTCTTTGACTCCGCCGTAAGGCATTTGATCGGCGCGGAAGCTGCTCGTATCGTTAATCATGACTCCCCCGACCTCAAGCAAATAAGGAATCGTGTGCGCAAGAGAAACCGATTGGGTAAATACACCGGCCTGCAAGCCGTATTTGGAGTCATTGACCAGCCGGACGGCTTCTTCGATCGTCTCATAAGTGGCAATCGATACGACGGGAGCGAACACCTCCTCATCGACGACCTTCATGCCCTTGGTAGCGCCGGTAAGAACCGTCGGGTAATACACGTTGTTCTCTCTTCTGCCGCCGGTCCAAATCTTCGCGCCTTGTTCAACGGCCTCGTTCACCCACCCTTCAATGCGGATCGCTTCTTTCTCACTGATCATAGGCCCAACGATTGTGGAAGGATCCAGCGGATCGCCGACCTTGAGGCTTGCCGTGTATCTGAGAAACGCCTCCATGAAAATTTGTTCGATCTCTTTGTGCACGTAGATGCGTTGTACGGAGATACAAATTTGGCCTGCATGCGCAAAGGACATTCGAGCCAGCTTGGCCGCAGCCGTTTCCACATCGGCGTCTTGGTGGACAATCGTTGCGGAGTTCGACCCCAGCTCCAGCGTCACTCTTCGCATCCCGATCGTTCGATGGATATGCTTCCCGACTTCGGGAGACCCGGTAAAGGTATACTTATGGATCCGTTGATCCGTGAGTAATTGATCGCCCAAGGTGGAGCCGCTTCCCACCAAACAGCTTGCGAAACCTTTCGGCAAACCGGCTTTCTCCAGAAGCTCGCACAGCTTCAGAGCGGAATAAGCGGTATCCGAAGCCGGTTTAATGATGACGGGATTGCCTGCCGCCAAGGCCGGAGCGACCTTGTGGACAACCAGATTTAAGGGAAAGTTGAAAGGCGTTATCGCACAAACAAGGCCTATCGGTTTTTTGATCGTGTAAATGAGCCGCTTGCCGATGTTAAGATTGGGCGCCACTTGAGCCGGAATCATCTCGCCGGTAATTTTGATCGCTTCCTCTGCCGACAACAAGAAAATCAGCGCCGACCGGTTTACCTCAGTCCTGGCATCCACAATCGGCTTACCGCCTTCGGCGGCAATCGCCTCCGCGAATTCCTCCAGATGGTCAAGCAGCAGATGATACATCTTCATCAGAACCTGAAATCTCTGGGCGGGAGCGAAGTCGGATTGCCTGAACGCCCGCTCCGCCGCTTCCAGCGCCGCATTCTTCTCCGCTTCTCCCGCCTTGCTAATTTGTGCGAATAATTCACCTGTATATTTATTGTAAATAGGATGCAGCTCGGAAGTTTCAACCCATTCACCGCCTATGAACAGCGGCTTAATTGTTTTTTGCGCCAGCATGGCGACCCTCCTTCATTCCTTTTTAATAGCATAACACCTGGGGAAAGCCTTTAACCTAAAGCTATAAATAGTTGCCTTATTTTATCCGCTTCCCGCTGCGCTTGCGCTTCTGCTGTCCCTCGCATGAGCATTCGCCGATTTGTCCGAACGGTTCCAGTACACGGTCAAACAGGCCGCGAGCAAGCCTGTCGCCGCTGAGAACAGGAAGCCGCCGGTTAAATCGGAGCCGTCGTTAAACCATCCGGCAAGGAAAGGTCCCAGGAAAATACCGAGCGAGTAGAACGCCTGATAAAATCCCATAGCGGTTCCGCGCTTCTCCTGGCTGATCCCTCGCAGCGCCAAGCTTAACAACAATGGAAAGCTCAGTCCTTGCGCAAATCCGTTGATCCCCTGGGTCAAGCACAGCAAGCCAAGATCATGAATAAACGGGGTGGCGAGCGTAAAGACGGCGCTGCCTGCAAAACCGATCGTCAAAGTCGTCCAGCTCCCCCATCGTTTCATAAACAGTCGACCCGACAGGAAGGTGGCGATTGCATGGGGAATCATAAAAGCAACGACCAGCATGCTGATGGCCTCTTCCGTTCCGCCAATCTTGAATGCCTGCAGCGGTGTAAACCCGAATATGGTAATAAACAACGTACTGTGGCAGATCGTGGAGAGCAAGGATACTTTCAACAAGTTCGGCTCTCTCACAACGGCGGTCAATCCGTCCCAACCCACAGGTTTCTTGAAAGATTGGCTCTCCGTATCCTTAATGCCCAGAGAAAGCAGCGCGCCTAGCATAGCGAAAGCGAGTGCGACCCAAAAGGGGGCGTGCCACCCCCAACCGCTGACGAGAAATGCGCTTGCGCTCATTCCCAGAAGCTGAGCAGCCACGGTAACGAACTGTATGTTGGACATCGCTTTGGCTATGTTCCCGCTTGCAAAATAAGCCGAATACAGAACCGTAAAGACGACCCAAGTCGACGCGGATACGCCCGAGACAAGTCTGGACACTAAGATCCAGCCGAAATCCCCCATTAATAAGCCCATGCAGCTCAGCATGCTCATAACCAAACCGAGTGAAACGAACAGCTTCCTTTGGCTTAAATAATCCGACATCATGCCCAGTGGAAATCGGATAAGCAATTGGGTAATGCCGTAACTGCCCAGAATCAAGCCGATCAAGAGATGACCGGCCCCCTTCTGCTCCAGATAGGAGGATAAGATTGGCGAATACACATACTGGGAAGACCAGAACAGGAAGGTAACCGCGATAAACAGCGCATGATCTTTGACTCGGATACCATGAATTTTCTCGATGTCTACAACCTCCTTGATGGAGTTCTATGCGCATACGGCAGCCTGCGCATTCCTTCGTAGCAAGACTTTAATCGACGGTGACGAAAGCTTCCCTCTCGATCGATTCATAGCAGGCGTCAATCACTTTCATATTCTGGATGGTGTTGGCCGGCGTATAGAATGGCGTCAAGCCTTCCAGCACACATTGCGAGAAATGCTCGACTTGCAGCACATACTGATGGCCCGCGATCGTTTCATCCCTCGAGGCCCCATCGTCCGTTTCCACCGTGATCGAGGATACCCCGTCCGTTAATTGCGGTAAAAACGCCCGGTTCACCCTCACGCATCCCTTGGTGCCCACAATTTCATAATGATGCCGCTGCTTCTGATCCATTGAGGCATCGAACAAGGCCGTCATCCCGTTCTTCAACTCCATGAACCCGGCTGCCGACAGATCCACCCCGCCCGGCTTATCTTTCTTAGCCGATACAAACACCCGCTCAGGCTCGGTACCCAGCACATTCCGGATCGCGTGCACGCAGTAGCAGCCCACATCATACAAACAGCCTCCGCCCAGCTCCGGATTCGTGCGAATGTTGCTTTCCCGCCCCTCAAGGAAGAACGAAAAGCTTACCTTCATGGTCTTGAGTTCTCCGAGCTCGCCGGAAGCTATTATCTCCCGGACCCGTTGATGCTGCGGATGAAATTGGTACATGAACGCTTCCATAAAAATAACGCCGTGCCGATGACAAGCTTCGATCATATGTGCCGTCTCTTCGGCCGTTAATGCGGCAGGCTTCTCGCATAAGACGTGTTTGCCTTTCTCTGCGGCTTTGATCACCCACTCGGCGTGGAGCGAGTTCGGCAGCGGAATATAGACCGCGTCGATGTTCGGATCTTCCAGCAGCGCGTCGTACGTCTCGTACACGTTCTCAATCTGGAATCGCGCAGCGATTTCTTTCGCGCTCGGCTTTGAGCTGGCGATTGCTGTCACCTCCGCGTTGACCGCATCCCGAAAAGCCGGAAGCAATTCCTCCTGCGCGATTTTGGCCGTGCTGATAATTCCCCATCGAACCTTGTTACTCATCGTTTGACCCCTTCCGGTTTTTATGGCATTACAGGTACGTGGCCGCAGATGAACGGAAGCGCTTTCAAAAGGGATTTGTTGCATGGCTGCCGCCTCTCCCTGTCTAAGTTGCATCCTCCTTCTCTATCGACCGGAGGTTATCGGTTATGTAAGGCCTATATAAGGAAAGTGTTTAACCTGAATTCTGCTGGTTTGCGCATTTAATTCCAACTAAGCGGAGCTGCTTTACGATAAATTCCCTTAAATCCAGCCCGTATCGCCGGATATTACTCACATTCATGCGTTCTAACTATCGTCTGACCTCGCTAATTGGTCTGCATTTTAGGGAAAGCCTTTTCCTTATTCTATGGTTTTTATTTTAGCATATATGGCAATATTTATCAACCCTGAAATTCTTTGGCGCTTATTCGCACCCTGCCTATTCCCTATTCGTCATACGTCAATAAAGCACGGTGTCGCCCGCATGAATCGACGTCAACTCTTCCGTCGCTTGAACGGCGCAGGCCAGCGGCTCGGTTAGGGCCGCTTCTTCAAGCGTGACATGGTCCGGAATTTTATAAATCATATCCTCTCGGGCCATGACATATTTCGTAAAGCCGCCGTCTATACCTGAGCCTAATGATCTGCGGTCATTGCATAATATATAATTTCCCGTTGTACAGTACGCGCATATGACGCATGTAATGGCGGTGGAAGGCAGAACGGTCACCCGATCCCCCTTCCTGATATGTTTCACCTTCTCGCCTGCTTCAACAACGATCCCCGAAAATTCATGCCCGATGCTCACAGGCGGGTAACTCTTATAGGTGTCATGGTAAATATGCAGACCCGTTCCGCAAATGTTTTTACGACAGCTTTCATTTTCACCCTCCCCTGGATTCGATTTGGCAAGGTAAACCTTTACCCTCCAATGAGCTTATACTAGCATTATTTTTAGAACTGTACAACAAAATTATTAGCGCTGGACTGTTCATAAAAACAAGACGGGAGACTCCATAGAGCCCCCCGCCTTGGTCCTGCTACTTTTCAGTCCGATTGTTCGGATGTCAGCATTCCGTCATTGGCCGGTCCGTCTTCACCCGCGATTCCAAGCAATCGGGCCTTTGACAGTCGGAATAATAAAAAGTTATTTTCTCGGAATCGAATGTTGCAATCATATGCTCGCAATACTTGCACAGGATCGTTCCAAGCTCAACCCGGGAAGTTGCGTTGTCCATACATGATCCATCCTTTCTTCCATCCGCTGCACGGATTCGGAAACATGGCCGGCATAACCCGCTGCGCAACGCCTTTCGTTATAACAAGCTTTTCACGGTCTGGGCGATCCCCTGAGGGTCCATCCCGTAATATTTGTACACTTCGTTGGGCTCGCCGAGAACGGCAAACTGGTCGGGCAGGCCGATTCGCTTAAACTTGCAGGCAACGCCCGCCTCCGCAATAATCTCGGCCACAGCGCCGCCAAGGCCTCCGTTGATGCTCTGGTCCTCGACGGTCACGACGCAGCCTGTCTCCAAGGCGGCTCGGAGCACCGCATCCGTATCAAACGGCTTGATCGTGTGCATGTCGATGACTCTCGCCTTGATCCCCGATTGTTCCAGCTCTTTGGCCGCCATCAACGACCAGTATACGCTGCTGCCCGTGCCGATCAGCGTCAGATCTTTGCCTTCCTGAACGGTGATGGACTTGCCGATTTGAAATTCATAATCGTTATTCAGGTAGACGTCCGGTTCCGCGCCTCTGGCAATGCGGATAATCATGGGACCCGGATAACTCATCGATTCCCGGACCACTCTTGCGCACTGGTTGGCATCGGCGGGGCAAATAATGGTCAAATTCGGCACCGCCCTGTAGAAGGACAGGTCGGCGATCGCATTGTGGGTGGGCCCGCCGCCGGATGTGACTCCCGCGTGAGTGCCAATGAGCCTGACGGGCACATCATTGTAGGCGATATCCGCATGGATCTGGTCTGCGGCTCTCAGAGGCAGGAACGGTCCGAACACTTGCGAAAACACAATTTTGCCCGATAACGCCAATCCTGCCGATATGCCCACCTGGTTCGCTTCCGCGATCCCGACATTAAAGCAGCGGTCCGGATATTTGCTCATGAATTTGCCGACAGTCGAGGATGGAGCTACGTTATCGGAGCAAAGAAAGGCAAACTCCAACCCTTCATCGGCCATTTTCATCAACTCTGAACCATAAACCTCTCTGGCCGAAGACAAAATTTGATCAAAATTCAAACTAATTTCCACTGCCATAGCTTATCTCACCTTCCTTTTGCTTTCGATGGATTCGAGGGCTTCTTCCCACTTGGCTTTGTTCAGCGAGCCTGCATGCCACGCGACGACATTTTCCATGAAGGAAACGCCCGCGCCCTTGGTTGTCGTGGAAATAATGCAGATCGGCCTTCTCGGGGTAACGGGGTCTGCCGGAGGCAGGGACTCCAGCGCGCTGCATACCTCATACATGTCGTTGCCCTGGATTTCGATGACATCCCAGCCGAAAGCCCGCATTTTATCTCCAAGAGGATCGACGCTGACGGTATCCTTGGTCGGACCCGACATTTGCAGGTCATTCTTATCGATAATTGCTACCAGATTGCCCAGTTTAAATTGTCCGGCCGCCATGAAGGCTTCCCAGTTCGTGCCCTCCTGAAGCTCGCCGTCGCCAATAATGCAGAAGGTTCTCCAGTTGGCCTTGGACATTCTCGCGCCTAGCGCGAGGCCGGTGGCGAGGGGCATACCGTGCCCCAGCGAGCCTGTTGAGGCCTCGATGGCATCAATATATTTCCGGTTAGGGTGCATGCTGAACACCGCTGTGTCAAGCGATTCGAAATGTTCGACCATGTAGTCCATCGTGTACATTCCCATATCGGAATAGATTGTATAAAGCGCTTCGGCACAGTGGCCTTTACTCAAAATGAGCCGGTCTCTTTCTGCCCATTTCGGATTTTTCGGATCGTAGTTCATGTATTTGTAATAGAGGGCAACGGCAACGTCCACGATGGACAATTCGCCGCCCAAATGACCGGCGGTGCCGATTCTGTAAATAAAGGTACACAGATTTTTTCTGATTTCGACGGCCTTGTCTTCCAGTTTTTGAACCAGTTCCAAATCGACATTACTCATCGTTGAGATCTCCTTTGTACATCGCAGATTGATCAATCGCCAAGCTCGTTAATCTTCGTTGCATTGGATAAGCACCTTCGTATAGTTGCCGCTAACATGGGCAGCGAATGCCTCTTCCCCCTGAGCCAACGGGAAAACTTTCTGCGTAAACGGTTTCAAATCAAGCTTCGGCAGCAGCTGAACGGCCCGGGGAAACGCATACGGAGCCACGAAGATACCCGAAACCGTAAGCTCGTTCCAATAGCATTTGTCGTACAGATTGAACGGCATCTCATAGTCCTTCGGGAACATCGCGATATAGAGCACGGTGCCGCCTCTTGCCGCAATGTCGCATGCCGCGTTGGCGGCTCTGGGAGAACCGGAAGCTTCAATAACCAGATCGAAGCCTCGCCCTCCGGTAATTTTCCTGGATTCCTCCCGGACATCCTGGTTTACCGGGTCGATCACATGCTCGGCTCCAAATTCCAGGGCCAAGTCCCGCCTGTTCTGGATCGGCTCGATGAGTGTCAGGGAGGTGGCGCCAAACCTCTTGATCAGTTGAAGGGTCAGCAGACCGATGGGGCCGCCGCCTGAAATGGCCACGCGATGCCCCGCCTTCATGTTCGCCTTGTCCACAATTCTTACCGCAATCGACACAGGCTCCAGAAGGCAGGCTTCCTTCAAGCTAACATCGTCAGGAATTTTCCATACCTGGGATTCATGCCAGACGATCGATTCGGACATGCCGGGTCTGTTATACTCCATCATATGTTCGCAAAACTGCTCCTGCCCGTTCAGGCAATAATAGCAGGTGCCGCAAAATCTCAAGAAGTTGCCCGCTACCCTGTCGCCGACCTTCAGCCCTTTCTTAACGGCTTTTGGCCCGAGGGCCACGATGGTGCCGGAAACCTCATGACCGAGCCCGAACGGCGGTTCCAAATCGAATATGCCTTCCACCAGGTGCGGATCGGAACCGCAGATGGAACAATAGGCGACCTTGATTTTGACATCCTCGTCCCCCATCTCCTGCTCGGGAATTTCGATGACCTGAACGCGCCCTCTTGTTGCTTCATTGGGGTCTTTCAAGCTGCCTATTTTCACTGCCGCAATCGTTTTCACAGAGGCTGATCTCCTTTTTACAATGTAGTGGCAAACCCGCCGTCGACGTTAATGGTCCAGCCGTTGATGTAATCCGAGGCGCGGCTTGCCAGGAACACAGCCGTTCCCATCAGATCGGAAGGCACACCCCAGCGCTCACTGGGAATACGGTTTGTAATTTTGTCATAGTATGCTTTATCCTCGTGCAATTCCTTATTGACGTCGGTAGCCAAAAAGCCGGGGGCGATCGCGTTCGTTTGAATATTGTACGGGCCTGCTTCATTGGCAAACACTTTCGTCAACCCTACAATGGCATGCTTGCTGGTCGTATAGGGCGGGCATTTTTTGTCGGCGGTAAAAGCGAGCGCCGAAGCAATATTGATAATCTTGCCCGATTTCTGCTTGACCATCTCCTTCACCACCCGATGGCTCAAGTAATAGACGGCATTCAAATTAATATCCATAATTTTTTGCCACGCCGCATCCGGATAGTCCAGAAACTCGCCGAACATGCTGGCGCCGGCATTGTTGACGAGAATGTCAATTTTCCCATACTGCTCCATGCAGGAATGGACTACACGCTCGATGTAAGATTTGTCGGTCAAATCCCCTTGCAGAAACGCGACCTTCCGGCCGGTTTCTTCGATAAGCCGCTTGACCTCGGATACGTCATCCGTAAAATGAGGGATGAACAGATCCGCGCCTGCTTTGGCAAAGGCGACCGCGTACGCCATGCCAAGGTTCTGGTTGGCGCCGGTTACCATGGCGACCTTGCCTTTCAACGAAAATGCATCCAATGAAAAATCTGCGAGTCCCTGTGACATGCTGGCACCTCTCTTTATATGAAATGAATTTATATATTGATTTTACTGATTCGTCCGGCGGATTGGGTGTGCTTTTTTTAGAAATACGTGTGCATTTTCATGTTTATGACGGGGGCCGCCAGCCCTCATCTGCACGAAACGATTCGGTTTGACAACGTTCTCATCCTAAAATTATAATGACTATATCCAGAATTTAACTACAATACGGAGGTAGGTTATGGCTTCAAAAGTCATCCTGTATGCGGAAGATCATCTAAAGAGCATGTTCCGTGATTGCAGCACTGCAAACGCAAGCGGGTTTACCATCTCGTATAGGGCCGATTCTTATGATGCTTGTGCTGAAAAAGCGGTGGAACTCGCTGCCGATGTGATCATTTTTCAAGTCACCCATCCCGTCTATAAAATCCAAAATTTTTTCCATGACTTAGCGGTATTCAATATCTCCCCTATTCTGCTCATTTTTAATGTCATATCGGAAAATGAAATCGCTTACTCCGTTACGACCCATAAAGACATTCATTATATGAATCAAATCAAACAGTTTTTCACCCATGCTTTAAGCCCGGCTTATCATTGTCGATTTAATTATATCGGGGAAGAAGAAGACTCCAACCTGATCATGGATTCGAGGATTAAGAGGCTTGAAAAGACCGAATATTTGAACGATATATTGCGGGGAGTCACGAACAGCGAGTTTTTGTATTATAAGAAAAAGGCCGGTCTGAACCTGAATAATTCCGGGTATTATTTATATCTATGGAATTTGATGGAAATCGAATATGCGGATCACGATTTGAACAAAAATATTTACTACTTCGTCGGAGAGGAATTTGTAAACGAATGTCAGGAGGTGCTCGACGAATATGGAGGCGGCGAAGCTTTCTATATTAATCCGACCCGATTGTGCATCATGATCAATGACTATGATTCCGTTAGCCAGGCCGGCAAGCAGTATAAGCTTCTTGATATTATCTCGAAGCTGAACAATGTAACCAATTGCAAAACAGCGTTCCGATATATGAGCGGTTATATCAAAAATATAGAGGATATCCGGAGCGCTTACGAATCGTTTGACCGGTTGAAAATTTACAATTTTTTCTGCAGGGACGTTAAATTAATTACCCAGGAGTACGTGAATTCCTTGCGTAAAGAAATCAACTATCACTATATTGATGACATGCTCCGTGAAATCAGGGAGCTGATCAATTACGATCTGTTCAACCCTAAATTGAGCGAGCTGATCAAGAAACTGTTCCTGACTATTATTAAGCCAAGTCTCAACTACAATCTTTACTACTATTGCCACACATCCCTGTTATCCACGTTAAGCGATAAGTACGGCGATTTATACAATAAAAAAATAACCGACAGCAATGCCCCCAGCCAACTCTACTATTCTTCTATTGAACAAAAATGCTCCGAATTTATCGAATCCCTTCATTTGCTTAAAGCGGAGCTATCCATCAAAAATACGGTTAAAAACTCCATCGTATTTCAGGCCATCGAATTTATACATCAGCACTACAGGGAAGATATCACGGTCCATTTCATTGCATCCAACTTAAATATAAGCAATTCCTATCTAAGTCAAATTTTCAAGAAGGAGCTGGGCATCAGCATCATCAAATACATCATCACTTATCGCATACAAAAAGCCAAGGAGCTGATTGCCTCAAGCGACGAGCTGGTTTGCCATGTAGCCGCCAGAGTCGGTTTTTTTGAAGTCAAGCATTTTTCCAAAACGTTCAAAAAAGTGACCGGCTTATCCCCTATGCAGTACAAAAAACAGAATATGAAGGCCGGATATATTTAAGGATACGGCGAAAATGCCCTAGCTCACCGATAAGTTACGGAGTTAGGGCATTTCATTTCACTTATACAGCATGGGCAACCCGGGCCTTGCGAACATAGTAATCCCAGCCAATCACGACCACCAAAAGAATACCTTTGAGAAGGGCTTGATAGAACGATTGCACATTGAGCAAAGCCAGAGAGTTATCCAGAATGCCTAGTATAAACAGCCCCATTACGGCCCGAGTGGCGCTTCCCTCTCCTCCGGCCAGGCTCGTTCCGCCAATCACGACACTGGAAATGACCGTTAAGGCAGCGGCTCCGCCCACAAACGGCGAGGCCGAATTCAACATGCCGGTGAGCAGAATGCCGCCCATGGAAGCAGAGACACCGGAAATAACGAAAACGCTAATCTTATAAAACGGAACAGCAATTCCCGTTAGCTCCGCCACTTTGACATCTCCGCCCACGGCATATACATTACGTCCGTACTTGGTTTTGCGAAGTACGTATTCCGAAATCACATAGAATATGACAAAGATCCAAATGAGGTTGGGAATCCAAAGCGTTGTCTCGTTGCCAAGCCAGTTTAAAATCGGATCCTGCGTCATAATCGGTTTTCCACTCGATATTTTGAGAGCCAGACCGTTGTAAAAAAACATGGCGCATAACGTGACGATAAAGGAGTTCAGGCGCATCACGCTGACTAACAGACCCGAGAGCAAGCCGATCAAGGCGCCAGCCAGCAGCGTGATCAAAATAGCGGCCATCATGCCTGTATAGGATGACATTTTCACCAGAAATATGCCTGAAAACGCCATCACTGCACCTATCGACAGGTCGAATTCCTTGATCAAAATGACAAACGTCATCGCAAACGCCATAATTCCGTAAATACTGATCTGCATAATTAAATTATTGATGTTCTGGAACGTTAGAAAATAAGGCGCACAGAAGGAGGCGATAACAAACATCCCGATTAAGATAAGCAATACTTTTTGTTCGTACACGTTTCTTAAGACGCTCATTTCTTTTACCTCCTGCGAATACCCCTGGTTTCTTTACGTTTATCCAAAATGAGAGCCGCAATAATGATGAGCCCCTTCGCCATCATCTGGTCAAAATTGCTTAACCCGACGAGAACAAAAAGATTGCTGAGTACCCCGATTAACAGTACGCCTATCATCGTGCGAATGATGTTTCCTTCGCCGCCGGCCAAGCTCGTTCCGCCTATCGCAACTGCCGCAATAACATCTAATTCGAAGCCGACTCCGGCTACGGGAGATGCGCTGACTGTTTGCGAGCTTCGAATAAAACCACCGATCGCGACTAACACGGCCGCTACAATGTATGTAATCGTCCGAATCCGATGAATAGGAATACCGGACAAACGGGCGGCTTCCGGATTGGCTCCCGTTAAATAGATAGACCGGCCTAAGGAAGTGTTTTGTAAAATCACATGCAGGATGACCGCGCAAACGATCATCAGGATGACAGGGGAAGGGAGACCTAACACTTGCCCGTAGCCAAACCATTTAAACAGCGGATCTTCTTGCAGCATAAGCGTAAATCCTTTGGTATACATAAGAGCCAGGGCGGATAATATCGTTCCCGTACCAAAGGTAATCATAATCGAAGCTCCAAAGTCGCCTTTAATGAGACGAAGGATCGAACCATTCATGATCCCAATGATAACGGCTATGCCTATAACCGTGATAACGGACCCTACCGTACCCAGGACGGGAAGAAGCCCCACCGCAAGCACGCAGCTAAGCGATAAGATGCCGGCGATCGATAAGTCAAAAAAACCGGCAATTACAACAAACGTCATCCCGAGCGCGCCCAATCCCAGAACAGAGATTTGAGTCAGTACGTTGATGATGTTCCCTTTCGACCAAAACACAGGGGATAACAACGAGCCGATGACGAGTAACAGACACAGGGCCAGGACCGGGCCGAAATCGGCTAATCCCATTCGTTGTTTAATCCGACTGACAGAGGTCTGATTTTGCGCAGCTGTAACCGTATCCACTGTATCCATCCTTTCTCTAAATAAGCGCATGCTTCAAGATGCTCTCGGCACTCGCTTCGGACTGAAACATTTCCCCCTTAATTCTTCCTTCATGAAGAACGACCAGGCGATCGCTTAAGGCAATCAGCTCTTCCCAATCCGATGAAATGAGCACAACCGCCTTCCCCCTCCGGGTGAGTTCCCGGATAACCAGGTAGATTTCTCTCCGCGCCCCGACATCCACGCCACGGGTAGGTTCGTCCAGAATGAGAATATCCGCATCGGAAAATAAATATTTGGCCACGACAACCTTCTGTTGATTGCCGCCGCTAAGATTCAGCGCAATTTGTTCGATCGAGGGCGTCTTGATGTTAAGCTGCGTGACGAGATTCTCGGAAGCTTGGCGTTCCGCCTTTGACTTGATAAATCCCCACTTGACGATTTTACGTATCGCCGCCATCGTGAAATTTAACCGGAGCGGGAATTTTGTAATTAACCCATGGTCCTTCCGATCTTCCGGAACCAGGGCGATCCCGAGTGCAATGGCTTTGCGCGGATTCTGGATATCGACCCGGGTCCCTTTATACCTGATTTCACCTTGATCATAGCGGTCTGCGCCAAAAATACAACGGGCAATCTCCGTTCTTCCCGAGCCGACTAACCCGGCCAACCCTACGATTTCTCCGCGTTTTACATCGAAGGAAATATCGTGCAGCTTATTTTTTAAACTTAACCCTTTGACCGATAAAATCTCTTCGCCAAGCTCGATAAACTCGCGCGCGGGATATTCTTCATTCAGATCGCGGCCCACGATTCCGCGTATGATTTGATCTTTGTCCGTATCGGCGACAAGCCTCGTCTCTACGACCTGGCCATCGCGCATAATCGTTATTCGGTTACAGATCGTAAAAATTTCTTCCAGCCGATGGGAGATGTAAATAACGGTCACTCCTTTGGCCGTTAAGGAGCTGATCGTATCGAACAGCTGGGACAATTCGGGCCCGCTCAATACAGCCGACGGTTCATCCATGATAATGAGGTCGGCTTCAAACGACAGCGCTTTCGCAATTTCGACCAGCTGCATTTGCGCCACGCTCAGGTTTCTCACGATCGTATTCGGACTCAGATTAGTACCGATCTGCTTCAACAGGGCGGCCGCTTGTTGATTGACCTGCTTCCAGTCAATGTTATGGGACTTGCCGAATAACCGCCCCAAGAAGATGTTTTCGGCGATGGACAAGGCCGGAACAAGGCTAAGCTCCTGATGAATAATGGCGATTCCCTTCTGCTGAGCAGCCAGCGGAGAGCTAAAGCTTACCCGTTCTCCTTGAAAAAGGATCTCTCCCTCATCCGGCTGGATGACGCCCGACAATACCTTCATTAACGTGGACTTCCCGGCCCCGTTAGCGCCCAGCAAACCGTGAACCTCTCCTTTTTTGACAATTAAATTGATGTCCTGAAGAGCATTCACGCCTGGAAACGATTTGCTTATCCCTTTCATCTCTAATACATCCATGGATGAACACCTGCAATCCATTCATATTTTAATCAACCGGCTCTTTCAGGCATGTAGCCCTGACGGGTGCCCGTCAATAGGTCGGGGTGTAACCGGCTAAGTTTGCTCTCGTAAGCTTCCCTGTCGGAACATAAATCGCTTTTTCTACCGGTTTTTTCTCTATGGCAGCCAAAGCCACTTCGATCTCTTTCTGAGCGGTCCAGACTAAATCTTCCGTAACCGTTCCATACATGTCTCCTTGCTCGAGAGCTTTGACCGCTTCTTTCGTTCCACCGAACCCGATCACTTTGACTTGGTCCGTCTTTCCCGCCTGCTTAATCGCCTGAATAGCCCCCATCGCCATGTCGTCATTATGGACGAACACACCGTTCAAATCCGGATACTTGGATAAGAAGTCCTGCATAATGGATAAAGCTTTGGCACGGTCCCACTGCGAGGTTTGAATATTCAGCACGTTGATGTTCTTGCCTTGCAAGCCCTCTTTAAATCCGGCCGTACGATCCTGTACCGTAATCCCCGGCGCACCTTCAATGATCACGACATTACCGCCGGCGCTCCCCAGGGCCTCGGCCATTAACTCGCCTGCGAGCTTACCGGCGGCGATGTTGTCCGGACCTACAAACGACGTAATATAGGGATCTGCCTGCTTCGATACCGGCAGCGTCCCGATGATTACGGGGATTCCCGCATCATGAAATTGCTTTAAGCTGGGAACGATTCCCTCGGGATCTATGACGTTCACAAGAACGGCGCCAACACGCTGCGACAGCAAATTTTTAGCTTGCGTAGCCTGCGTGAAGGGATCGAATTGGGCATCCATATTGACAATCTCGGCCCCTGCTGTCTTGGCGTCTTGTTCCGCTTTGTTAATAATGACCTGTACCGGCGGGATGGATGTCGTGGACCACAAGGCGCCGATCTTTTTATTGCCCGCCTGACTATTGCCGGATGAATTTGCCTGGTTTGCCGTATTTGCCGGGTTTGATGTACCGCATCCTGTAAGGAGCAACGCAACGAGTAATACACTTGCAACGACACTAGTTATTTTTTTCATCTTTCTCCTCCAAATTATATAAGTAATAGAATCAGATAATAATACGCTTACATTTTTAAGTTTTCTAACCGCCCCGGATCATTTCCCCCCATTGGTTTATTGTTTTTACTACTTGTATTTTACTTAGATTGATTCGGGAATTGGTGTGTTTTTTTTATCAATACGTGTGCTTTTCCATTATTATTGGGCGCAGAGGCCCGGGGTAATGATCACAGATTGCCGCAACGCAAAAAGACCTACAGCATACAGCCTGTAAGTCTTGGCGCTCGCCTATATACATAGGATGCGAAGGTCCATTTCACAAAACGGATTCCGCTAAGATTTCCGCGATATCCTTCGCCTTTACTTGCTCCTCGATGCCCTTCACCTTCGCCCCGTCGCTCATCATCGTCAGACAGTAGGGGCAGGCGCTGCTGACCGTTGTCGGGTTAACGGACATCGCCTGTTCGATTCTCGCCACGTTAATGCGTTTGCCGGCCGTCTCTTCCATCCACATCAAACCGCCGCCCGCTCCGCAGCACATCCCGTTCTCGCGGGTTCGCTCCATTTCCACCAATTCCACGCCGGGGATCGCTCTTAAGATGTCCCTCGGTTGATCGTACACCTGGTTGTACCGTCCCAAGTAACAGGAATCGTGGTAAGTAATCCGCTCCCTGACTTCGCGTTTGGGAATTAACTTTCCTTCTTTGATCAATGCATCCAGCAATTCCGTATGATGATACACTTCCGCTTCGAGCCCAAACTCCGGGTATTCGTTTTTCAACGTGTTATACGTATGCGGACAAGCCGTCACAATCTTTTTTACGTTATATTTCTTGAACGTTTCCATATTTTCCTTGCAGAGCTCCTGAAACAAAAACTCATTGCCCAGCCGGCGTGGCGTATCGCCGGAATTTTTCTCCTCTTCGCCGAGCACGGCATAATTGACCTGCGCTTTGTTGAGCAGCTGGACGAACGAACGGGTCACCTTATTGCTTCTGGCGTCATAAGAGCCCATCGAGCCGATAAAATAAACAATTTCAAAGTCGGGATTTTCTTGGACCGTGGGGACGTGCAAATCCACGAAATCGTGCTTCCATTTAAAACGGTCCTTTTGGCTGAACCCCCACGGGTTGCTTTGTCTTTCAATATTTTGGAGCGCACGCTGCCCGCCCGAAGGGATGCTGCCCTGCATAAGGACAAGCTGCCGCCGCAGATCGATAATTTTGTCGACATGTTCATTCCCGACCGGACATTGATCCTCGCAATTCCGGCATGTGGTGCATTCCCATATTTCTTGCTCGCTCATGACGTCGCCGATCAAGTTGACGTCTTCGATAGATTGATCCGAAACCGACCAGCCCGCTTGCTGCAAATGCATCGTAGGCGCAATATCGGTTCCGTCGCGCTCCGGGAAAGAGCCGTGCGGACTCCCGTTGCGGAACGTATGCACGCCTTCGTAGCCCATTACAAAGCTTGGCACCCAAGGGGATTGCGACGTTAAGCGTTGGCCCTTCTCCGTTAAGTGATCGCGCATCTTGGAAATCATATGCATCGGAGAAAGAGATTTTCCGGTGTTCGACGCGGGACAAACGTTGGTGCATCGGCCGCATTCGACGCACGCATAAAAATCCAGCATTTGCTTTTGGCTAAAATCTTCAATTTTCGCTACCCCGAACGATTCGGCGTTCTCATCTTCCAGATCGATGCTTTTCAGCTTTCCGACCGGTTCGCTTCGCTTGAACCATATGTTGATCGGCGCCGCAATAATATGAAAATGCTTCGATTGCGGGACGTAGATTGCAAAGGAAAGGAGGATCAGCAGATGCATCCACCAACAGGCAAGAAACAAAACATGGTTCGCCGTTGCTGACATACCGTGAAACGGAATGGCCATCAGAGAAGACAGGGGAGCGTCCCAGGAAAATTCAACATGCCGCAGCATAGCGCGCTCCAAAGCTAGAGACAACATAACGGAAAGCATCAGAAAGAAAATGAAAAAGATGACGATACTCGGCTTCCAGCCCCGCTTAAGCCGTTTGATTCGCTCGACATACCTTCGGTATCCGGCATAGCCCGTGGCGAGCAGGATAAGAACGACCGTCGTTTCCTGCAGCAGCGAAAAAACGGAATACCCCGGAATGGGCAAAGGCTTTCCGGCTATGCCTTTATAAATCAAGTCGATGGCGCCCAATTGCACAATCAAGAAGCCATAGAAGATGATGACATGCATCCATCCGCTTTTCCGGTCTTTGAGCAGCTTCGTTTGACCGAAAATTTCAGCGGCAAACGCCTTCAACCGCTCTTTAATCGTATAGGGGACGGATGCAGGCTGGCCTAATCGTATATAACTGTAGCGGGCATAGATGACTTTGGCAGCGAAATAAAGCCCGGTTCCCGTTACTATCAAAAACAATAAAAGTTGGACCCCAGCCCACATCGCAATCTCTCCCCGTATGTAATCTATATAATCGATCACTTCAAATCAATTGGCGATTTTCTTTTTAAACTCTGCCGTCAGCAATGGAACGATCTCGAACAGATCGCCCACGATGCCGTAATCGGCAATCTGGAAAATCGGCGCCTCCGGGTCTTTATTAATCGCAACGATCACTTTCGAATTGGACATGCCGGCCACATGCTGGATCGCCCCGGAGATTCCGCATGCGATATAGAGATCGGGTGTGACGACTTTGCCCGTCTGGCCGATTTGCAAGCCGTAATCGCAGTATCCTTCATCGCATGCCCCACGGGAAGCTCCTACGGCCCCGCCCAATACGGACGCGAGCTCTTGCAGCGGCTCGAATCCATCCGGATGCTTCACGCCGCGCCCGCCGGAAACGACGATCTTGGCTTCCGCCAAATCGATCGCTCCGGTCGATTTGAGCACGATTTCGCGGATCACGGTTTGCAGATCGACAGGCTCCGCTTGAAACGGAACCGTTGCCGGCAGGGTCGGGGACGGCTCGACCTTGAAATTGTTCGGACGAATCGTAATAAACATAGCCCCGGAGGAGGTAAACCGTTTCTTCTCAAAAGCTTTCCCGGCATAAATCGGGCGGATATAAATCGGCTCCTCGCCTTCGAATTCCACCCCGGTGCAATCCGTAATCAAGCCATATCCGAACCGGGAAGCAATCCGCGGTGCGACGTCCTTCATGTTCGCCGTATGTCCGACGATGATCACATCCGGATTCGTCTCTTGAATGACTTGGACGAAAGCATGAAAATAAAGATCCGAATGATAGCGGTTGTACCGATCATCAGATAAGGTCCATACCTGATTCGCGCCATGTTGACCGAGCGCTTCCACATAGCCGTCGGCCCCGCTGCCGAATGCGGCGGCGATCAATTCGCCCTGACCTGCGATTTGTTTGCCGAGCGACAGCGCCTCTAACGATACTTGGCGCAGGACGGAGCCCTTCGACTCCGCGAACACTAACACTTTTTTATTCATCAGACGTTCTCCTCCCTAATAGATAACAGCTTTATCGAATAGGATGCTGACGAGTGCGCGCGCCGAACCGGACGAATCGCCTTCATGGACGAATTGGCACGCCTTTCGCTGAGGAGGCAAGTACCGGTCCACCGTTTCCGTCTTGGCGTTCTGATCCATACCGGCGAATGCATCGGACGGGATCGTATGTATCGCTTTTTTCTTCGATTTCATAATGTTAGGAAGCGAGGGATATCGTGGATTGTTGAGTCCTTGCTGGCATGTGAGAAGCAGCGGAAGTTGGCCTTCGATTTGATAAATGTCGCCTTCCACATCCCGCTCCAACTGCACCTGGTTTTGTTCGACGGTCAGCTTGACGACCGATGTGACATAAGGAATCTTCAATTGTTCCGCCAGACGAACCCCCACTTGCCCCGCCCCGTTATCGACCGACTGGTTTCCCGTAAGGATCATATCGATTTCCTTGTCTTTCAAATAATGGGCCAACGCTTTGGAGACGACATATTCGTCCCCCTCCACTCCGCTGATGACGACGGCCTGGTCCGCTCCCATGGCGAGTGCATGGCGAAGCGCCGTTTCCACGCGCGCGGGACCGACCGAGATGACGGTAACGTCGCCGCCGAATTGCTCGCGCAGCTTGAGCGCTTCTTCCACCGCATATTCGTCATACGGATTAATCACCCAATTGGCCTGGTCTTCCACCACTTGACCGTTTACCAGCTTGATCTTCTCTTCGGTATCGAACGTTTGCTTCAAGCAAACCCAAATGTTCAAACCGTTCCCCTCCTTTGATGGTGCTGCTTCCTGTCTATAAAAGACAAGGGCCGTTCTGGGCGGACATCAGACAGCCCTCTGCGTGCCCTTACAAGGGTGGCGGGACTCGAAGCGGCGGACGTTCGTCGTCAATCTTCAAGGGCAGCCCTACCGATTTAAAATCCGCGATCCGGCTGTGTCCAATAGATTGAATCATGCCGCTGGCTTCAAGCTGGGGCTCTTTCATCATCTCGGCCACATTGAGGACAGGCGACGCCGGAATGCCGTTCTTGACCAGCGTTTCGATCCAATAGGCCGAGCTCTCGTGCCGGGTAATATCACAGATCAAGGCTCTTAGTTCATTTCGATGGATGACGCGCTCCGCATTGGTGACAAAACGCGGGTCGGCGATCCATTCCTCCCTGCCCAGAACGCCGCAAAGCTTATGAAACAAACCATCGTTGCCGGCAGCGATAACAACCCATTTGTCCTGCGTCGGAAAGGCCTCGTAGGGGACAATCATGGCCGGTCCCGATCCCCATCTTTGGGGCGATACGCCCGATGCCCAATAGGCCGGAATATGATAGCACATCCAAGCGATCGTCGTTTCATACAACGAACTGGTGATCCGGTGTCCTCTTCCTGTCTGCTCGCGCAGCCGCAGAGCCCCAAACACGCCTAGCGCCAGCCACATGCCGGTCGACATGTCAATGATGGAAGTCCCTACGCGAACGGGCTCCTGACCCTCATGACCCGTTACGCTCATGATTCCCGCCATCGCCTGCAGCAGCGGATCATATCCGGCCTCCATCCGTCTCGGGCCGTGGTTCCCGAATGCGGTTACTTCCCCGTAAATAAGCCGGGGGTAGCTTTCCGCCAAGCTTTCGAAGTCCAATCCTTGACGTTCCATCGCTCCCGGGCGGCTGCTGACCAGCAGCACATCCGCATCCTGGAGAAGGCCATGCAGCTGATCTATTCCTTCTTGCGTTTTGATATCGAGATAAACTTGGGCTTTATTCCGGTTTAACGCAAGAAAAGTCGGACTGGCTTCTTCCCAGAAGGGGGGACCCCAACCGCGGGTCGCATCCCCGCCCGGAGGCTCCACCTTCGTCACGGATGCCCCTAGATCGGCCAATATCATAGCGGTATAGGGACCGGCGACATTTTGCGTAAGATCAACGACGCGAATTCCATCTAAAGGCCACATATTCCCTCCTGTAATGCGTTAGTCTTCAAGCTTGATCCCACCCTGACGATCGCCGCGCAACAATCCGGAATCTAATAGGAGCGCGGCAGCCCGAGCACATGCTGGGCGACATAACTGACGACCAGGTTATTGGCAATTGGCGCGACCAGCGGCAGTCTGGCTTCACGGAACTTCCGCTCAATGTTGTATTCGGTTGCAAAACCAAATCCGCCATATGTGTTCATGGCCATATTGGCCGCCTTCCAGGATGCTTCGGAGGCCAAATATTTCGCGATATTCGCCTCCGGCCCGCGCGTGTCGCCCTGATCGAACTCCCGGGCGGCTTGGTTGCGCATCAAGGTTGCCGCTTCAATATCCATATAAGCCTGCGCGATTGGAAATTGAACGCCTTGATTTTGTCCGATCGGACGCCCGAATACCACTCTCGAGGAGGCATATTCCACCGCTTTATCGACAAAGTACAGGCCGTCTCCGATACATTCCGAAGAGATGAGAATCCGTTCCGCATTGACCCCGCTCAGCAAATATTTAAATCCTTTGCCTTCTTCGCCGATCAAATTTTCTACCGGCACTTCCGCCCCTTCGAAGAACACCTCATTCGTTTCATGATTAATCATCGTTTCGATCGGCCTGACCTGAATTTTCCCCTCCTGCTCCCGCAAGTCGAGAATAAACAAACTAAGTCCGTCCGTTTTCTTCGCCACCTTGTCTTTAGGCGTGGTGCGCGCAAGCACCATCATCAAATCGGAATGCTGCACCCGGGAGGTCCAAATTTTTTGGCCCTTGATCACATACCGGTCCCCTTTTCTTTCGGCAAACGTCGTGATGCTCGTCGTATCCGATCCGGCCGTCGGCTCGGTAATGCCGAACGCCTGCAGCCGAACTTCACCTGAGGCGATTTGGGGAAGCCACCTTTGCTTTTGCTCCTCGTTTCCGTGCGTAAGCAAAGCCCCCATCGTATACATCTGAGCATGGCCCGCCGCCGCATTGCAGCCGCTGCGGTTAATTTCCTCCAGGATAATGCCGGCTTCCATCATGCCGAGACCCGAGCCCCCGTATTGTTCGGGAATCAACGCCGACAACCATCCTTCCTTGGTCAGCTCGTCAATAAACTCTTCCGGGTACTGATGCTGCGCATCCTTGTCTCTCCAGTAAGCATCGGGGAATTTCTTGCATAAAGCGCGTATGCTTTCCCGTATGATCTGGTGTTCGCTTTCCGTCGATTTCATAGTTTTCTCCTCGTTTCAGTTGGATTTTGTTATAGACTCAGACGATATCCAGGAATACGGGCGGCCTTTTTTCGTTGTATGCCCGAATCCCTTCTTCCCGGTCCGGGTGCACAATGGTGCGGTTGTAGCACTCAAGGGCGAGTTCGATCCCTTCCTCCAGCGGAAGATCGATGCCCAAGCGAAATGCTTTCTTGGCCATTCTTACCGCCAAGGGCGAATTTTGCGCAATCGTCTGGGCTGCTTGCAGCGTCTCCTTCAACAATTCACCCGGCTCAAGCAGTTTATTGACCATTCCATATTCGAACGCTGCTTCCGCGGAGAGAGGTTTCCCTGTCAACAGCAGCTCCAGGGCAAGCCCCCGGGGAAGGAATCTTCCAATCGTCTGCGTTCCGCCCACCCCGGGGATTATGCCGCGCGTCACTTCGGGTAACCCGAACTTGGCGGATTTCGAAGCATATACAAAATCACCGCTTAACGCTAATTCGCACCCGCCTCCGAGAGCAAACCCGTTGACCGCCGTAATGACCGGCTTGTCGGATTGACGAATTTTGCGGAATACGTCTTGAAACAGCCGATGCTGTTTAAGCCACTGCTCATTGGTCATTTGATTTCGTTCTTTCAAATCCCCGCCGGTGCAGAAGGCCCTCTCGCCTGCACCCGTGAAAACAATAACCCGAACCGATGCATCCTCGTTTAATCGGTCCAGCGCATCTCTTAACGCGAACCCTAATTCGGTGTTAATCGAGTTCATGACCTCCGGGCGATGTAACGTAAGCACCGCAACAGCGCCCTGCTCCACTCTTTCCTCCAGCAAACCGTTCATCAGATCCTCCTCTTTCCCGATCGTCGGGTCCGGGCTTTACTATTCCCTTAGGGATGCGGGTGCAGCTCCATCGTTTTACCTGCCTTCAACACTTGGCTCGGCAGCTGATGACCCAGCTGCCGCTCCAAACGGCGGCTTGCGGCCAACAGCTGATCCAGATCTATGCCTGTTGCGATATTCATGTCATGAAACATATTCACCGTATCTTCGGTGCAAATATTTCCCGTTGCCCCCGGCGCAAAAGGACAACCACCAATGCCCCCTAAGGAAGCGTCGAAATGACGGATTCCCTCCACATAGGCCGCATAAACGTTGGCCAGCCCCATTCCCCGCGTATTATGAAAATGCATATGAATTTCCAGATGCGGCCATTTCGCTTTCACGTCTCGAACCGTTTCCCGGACCAGCTCGGGATTGGCCATTCCGGTCGTATCGGCGAGCGTAACCGACTCCGCTCCCAAATCCAGGTATTGAGCAATCACTTCAAGTACGCGAGACCGGGCAACATTCCCTTCGAACGGACAACCGAACGATGTCGCGACACCGCCCCGCACCGGCACTCCCGCTTCGGCGCACAGTTTGGCAACCTCCACAAATTCGTTCAACGTTTCAAAGGTCCCACGGCGCAGATTGGAGCGGTTATGGCTCTCGCTCGCCGATACGACCAAATTGAGCTGATCGGGATTGGTCCTTAGGGCGCGCTCCGCCCCGCGATAATTGGGCACCAGCACCTCATAGCGGGTGCCCGGATTTCGCTTGATGTTCAGCATCACTTCCTCCGCATCGGCCATCTGCGGAACCGCTTTCGGATGTACGAACGCTGTAACTTCGATCGCGGTAACTCCTGCAGCCGATAAAGCGTCGATCACCTTAATTTTGACCTCGGTCGGGACGAGCTCGGGCTCAATTTGAAACCCGTCCCTCGGACATACATCCGAAATCCATACGCGATTGTCAGACACTTTCATTCCCCTTCCTGTTCACCTTTCATGAGCGGTCCCCTGACTCGCCCTTCGCTACCGCTCATCGCCGGCGATATCGTTGTTCAACTCGCCGATTCCCTCGATATAAACGCTTACTTCGTCGCCGATTTGCATAGGCCCGATGCCTGCAGGAGTTCCTGTGATGATGACGTCGCCCGGCAGCAGCGTCATGACCTGACTGATATAATGAACCAGATAAGGGACGGAAAAAATCAGGTTTTTCGTATTGGAGCTCTGTTTCACTTCACCGTTTACCGTCAGCTTGATCTCCAGGCCGGACGGATCGATACCCGGAACGATGCCGGGACCGATCGGACAAAACGTATCGAACGATTTCCCCCTCGTCCATTGACCGTCCGCAAACTGGATATCCCGGGCCGTAATATCGTTCGCGCATGTATAGCCCAGGATATAATCCGCTGCTTCGTTCTCACGAATCCGGTAAGCCTTTTTCTTGATAACCACCCCCAGCTCCGCTTCATAATCGAGACGTTTGCTTTGGGCGGGGTAGATGACCGGGTCTCCAGGTCCGACCACCGTGGTGGACGGCTTCAGAAAGAGCAGCGGCTCTTTGGGAAGATCCAGGTTAACTTCCTTCGCATGGTCGACATAATTCAAGCCGACACAAACGATTTTGGATGGCTGAACGGGAGACAGCAGCTTGACCCTGCTTAGAGGCGTCCGCGCTTCGCCGCGAGCATATTCCCCATAAATATCGCCCTGCAGCTTGGCGATTTCCCCTTCCTGCAGCCAGCCGTAACAAACTTCATCTTGAACCTGATATCGAACGATCATGTCCCTTCTACCTCCTGGAATAATAATCTTCGTTATGATTATTCATATTGCAAGTATCATGCCAACCGTTTCATGCGGGTTTTTCCAGCCTCGTACCGTTAAGCTGTGCAAATATTGAACGAAGGATGTTCATTATTTGAACTCATCTCGCCCGTCGTTAAAGTTGTTAAAAAAGTGAACATCCCTATCTGGAACTCAGCCGGGTCTCAGTTCTGTCGTCAGGGAAGAAATACGCGGCAGGCTGTCCAGGAATACAATCTTTTCCAGACTGCGTTCGACACGGTCAGGGCTGAGTACCCGCCCTGCGCAATCCCGGTATTTGCCGATTAACGCTTCATAGCTAAGGGGATGCTCCGGGCTGCCGTCGGCCATTTGCTTGCTCCTTTCCAGCACCCTCCCGTCCTTCAGCTTGACCCGAATGAGAGCAGGGGCCTCTTCCACGCTTCGGGTCCGATATTGCTCATCGATTCCAAATTCCACCTTCTCCATGAGCGCCCGAATGACCGGATCGTTCACTTTGTCATCGGTAAACGTATCCAGCCCCACCTCGCCGTCCGCCACTGCGGCCGCGAGAACAAAGGGCATGCTGAACTTTCCCTCGGTCCCTTGAAGCGGCCGGTTGTGAACCAGCATGATCGGCCCGACCGGACCGCAGCCCGCATAGATGCTCTCGATTTGGTCCGCTTGGCATCCATACTCCTTGACCAGCGACAGCATGGCGTCAATGGCCGTATGGGTAGCTGCGCACGACGGATACGGCTTGACAAAAAAACCGGGCTGCAAGAGGTCGAAGGGTTCTCCCATGCTTTCTTTCAACACCGGTTGTTTATTGGCGAAGTTGGCGAAAAAACCTGTTTTTCCTTCCAACGCTTCCGGATTGGAGGTAAAGCCGCATTGGGCCAAATAGGCGGCGTTAACTCCATTGCGGGCGGCGATTCCGGCGTGGAACGGCTTGGTCATGGAGCCGAAATTTTGCCTCAAGCCGCTAGCCGAGGACGCGGCTATCCCCAAAGCATGGATCATCTGGTCGAGACTCAAACCAAGCAAATACCCCGCTCCCGCCGCTGCGCCCAGAACGCCGACGACGCCGGTCGCGTGCCAGCCGGCCTGATAAAGCTCCGGCTCCGCCGCTGCCCCGATTTTGCAGGAAACTTCGGTTCCGATCAAATAAGCCGTTACGAGCTCCCGTCCGCCGGCATCCATGCTTTCTGCCGTTGCCATGACGGAAGGAAGAACGACGGCACTCGGGTGCCCAATCAGCCGCCAGGACGAATCGTCATAATCCAGGGCGTGGCAAAGAATCCCGTTTACAAACGCAGCTTGTAACAACGATGCAGAAACAGCGTTCCCCAGCAGGGTATAGCCTCCCCGCTCTCCCAGGCGTTCTGTATAGGTTAGCAGGCTGGAAGCGATCGGATCGGTATTTCCGGCCAATCCGACGCCAAGGGTATCCAGGATATGCTCAATCGCACGCCGGCGGTGGTTCTCCCCGATCTTCCCGACTGCTTCGCTTACTGTAAACTTCGCCATCTCATCAACCAAGCTCATATCGATCCATCCTCCACCGCCCTCCAGACCGGAGCGTATAAGAAATTTTTACAGCTTAACGCTTATCGCTTTTACTTGGGTATACGTGTGCAGCGATTCCAAGCCTTTTTCCCGGCCGATTCCGCTTTTCTTGTACCCTCCGAAAGGGGCTTCCACATCGATCGGACTGTAATCGTTAATATAAACTTGGCCGGCCTGCAGTTGTTTGGCGACACGATGCCCCCGGTGTATATTTTCCGTCCATACTGCAGCCGCCAGACCGAACTCTGTATCGTTGGCCAATCGAATCGCTTCCTCCTCGGTATCAAAGGGAATGACGACGACGACAGGGCCAAATATCTCTTCCCGGGCAATGGTCATCGTGTTTGTAACATCCGTGAAAATGGTAGGTTGCATGAAATAGCCGTCTTTCAATTTCTCTTCTTGCATGCGGCTGCCGCCGTAAACTAACCGGGCTCCTTCTTGTTTGCCGATTTCCACATACCGGAGCACGCGGTGCAGCTGCTCTTCACAAACCAAAGGACCGATCGTCGGATTATCGATGCCATACCCGATCTTTATTTGTTGGGCTTCTTCAATTAATTGTTCGACAAAGGCAGGCAGGATCGAACGCTGGACGATTAAGCGCGTACCCGCCGAACACACCTGGCCGGTATTAAATGTAAAGGCTCGCAAGGAACCTGCCGCAGCCGGATGTAAATCCGCATCATCAAACACGATATTCGGCGATTTACCGCCCAGCTCCAGGGAAACGGGAACAATCCGATCGGCGGCGGCCCGCATGACGATTTGTCCGGTTTCGACCGAGCCTGTAAAAGCGATTTTCCGTACCGCAGGATGGTTGATGAGCGGGGCGCCTGCTTCCTCGCCGTAGCCCGTGACCACATTGAAAGTGCCGGGCGGCATCCCCGCCTCTACGCAAAGCTTAGCCAGCTCCAACGTAGAAAGGCAGGCCTGCTCGGCAGGCTTCATCACGACGGAATTCCCCGCGGCAAGCGCGCTGGCCGCTCCTCTCGCCGCCTGCGTAATGGGCACGTTCCATGGCGTAATATGTCCCGTTATCCCATACGGCTCGCGATATGTATACGTCAGGTGTTCGTTGCTGGCCGGGATCACCTCGCCGAAAATTTTGTCCGCCGCCCCGCCCAAATATTCGAAATACCTGGCGCTCGTTTCTACCAAAGATGCTGAAAAAACGAGCGGTCTCCCGGTATCGATCGTTTCCATGTAAGCAAAATCTTGTTTGTATTTACGCAAAAGCTGGGCCACGCGGTTTAAAATTTGTCCGCGGGCACTCGGCTTCAAGGCGTACCAAGCCTGAAACCCTTCTTCCGAGCTGCGGACGGCGCGCTCGATATCCTCCTTGTTCCCGCGGGCAAAGCTCGCAATCTTGTTCCCGGTAGAAGGGTCCACCCCTTCAAAATATTGATGATTGGCCGGCTCCACCCATTGACCGCCAATGAAATGCCCATATGTTTCCTGCAAAGCGATTTGTCGATCCATTCGCCCTCACTCCTTATTATTTATTTACTAGAATTGTGGCTCTCGTTACTTCACGGTTTGCGGATTTCTCCAGAGCAAGCGTCGCTTCTTCCAAGGAGAATGCAGCGTCCAACAAGCCGGCAAACGGATATTTCCCTGCGTTTCTCTCTAAAAATTGCAAGGACTTATACAGATACTCCGGGTTATAGCGATTGGCAGGAATAATCTCAATGGCTTTCCGGACCAGCAAACCGGGATCAAATGCCGTCGTATGCCCCGGCGTAATATTTCCCATGACGACATATTTGCCATTCTGCTTCACAAGGTGGATGCCTTCGCTAAACGCATCGGGGACGCCGGCTACCTCCAAGCCAAAATCGGCCCCCCAGCCGCCGGTCAGCTCCTTGACGCGGTTCACTCTTGCATCCAGCGTATCGTAGGCGTTCATATCGATAAGCTCATCTGCTCCGAATTTCTTAGCCGTAACTAAACGCGAGGGCGCGCTGTCGATCACGATCACTTTAGCCCCCCTCTCCTTGGCGACGGCGCAAGCGGTTAATCCCAATCCGCCGGCCCCTTGAATAACGATGGAATCGCCCGGGTTGATATGGATTTTGTCAAGGCCGAATAAGATTTGGGCGAAAGCGCAGTTCGCACTGGCCGCTTCCGCATTGGACACGCCGTCAGGCACTTTGAAAAAATATTGATCGTGGTGAACCATGTAATAAGAGGCGAATGTTCCGCTCTGCCCCTGGTATTTATACATATGAATGCAATGATGGAGATTACCTGCCAAGCATTCTCTGCATTGATTGCAGGTTACAAAATAGACCGGCACGACGCGATCCCCTACCTGCACCGGATTGCCCGCGTTGTCCGTCTTTACGTTGTCCCCCAGCTTGGCAATCCGGCCTATCATTTCATGACCGATGACTCCGCACTTCAAGGTAGGGTGATGGCCTTTAAACACGTGCAGTTCCGAACCGCATACGTTCGTTTGAAGCACCTCCAGCAGCACGGAGCCCGCTTCGACTTCCTCGGAAAACTCATGTTCCCGAACCTCAATTTTCATCGGTTCGGTCTGATAAACAATTTTACCCTTCATGTGCTAGCACCTCATCCTTTATGCCCCAAGGTAAAGCTGGCGAATTTTGTCGTTTTCTTTAATGTGCCGGGATTCGCCCTCCAGTGCGATTCTGCCGTTCTCCAGCACGTACGTATAATGCGATATTTCCAGCGCCAAATGGACATTCTGCTCCACAAGCAGAATCATCGTCCCTTCCTCATTGATTCTCATAATGATTTGGAAGATGTCACGAATGATATTGGGCGCGAGGCCAAGGGATGGCTCATCGAGCAGTAAAATTTTCGGATTTCCCATTAAAGCCCTAGCAATGGCAAGCATTTGCTGCTCGCCGCCGCTTAAAGTGCCGGCGTATTGGTTCAGCCGTTCCTTCAACCGCGGGAAGTAGGCAAACACCTTCTCCAGATCGGCCGCCACCTTCTTGTCCTTTCGGGTAAAAGAGCCGATGCGGAGGTTTTCTTCAACGGTCAGCAGCGGGAACAGCCTTCGGTTTTCCGGACAGTGTATCACCCCGCGCTTCACGAGATCGCTGGGCGTTTTTTTCAGCATAGATTCGCTTTCCAGGTCATAGCTTCCCTGCTTGGGCGGAATCAGACGGGAAATCATCTTCAAGGTAGTCGACTTCCCGGCGCCGTTGGCCCCGAGCAAGGAAATGATCTTTCCTTGCGGTATTTCCAGGGAAATACCCTTCAAGGCATGGACATGCCCATAGTAAACATGGATGTCATGAAGTTTTAACAAAGCTATCCACCTCCCCTAAATACGCTTCAATGACAGCCGGATCGTTCTGGACCTCCTTGGGCTGGCCTTCGGCTATTTTTTCCCCAAAGTTCATGACCGTGACATAATCGGAAACCTTCATGACCAACGACATGTCATGCTCAATCAGCAGAACGGTATAACCCATCTCCTTCTTCAATTGCACAATGAGATGGCTGATACGCTCCGTCTCCACCGGGTTCATCCCGGCTACCGGTTCGTCAAGCAGAATCATCTTCGGGTCGGCCATCATCGCCCGCCCGATGTCAACCATCTTCTGATAGCCGAAGGACAGGTTCGATACTTCTTCACCGGCAAGATGGGAAATATTGAGCAGCTCCAACACTTCATGCGCTTTTCTCACCGCATTTCGTTCACTGGCCCGATTGGCCGGTAAATTCAGAGCGATGGAGACGATATTTTTCTTCATTCTGGGATGGTAACCCGTCAGGAGGTTATCCATGACCGTCATTTTTTTGAACAACTCCACATTTTGAAAGCTTCGGGCGATCCCTTTCCGGATGACTTGATGCGGCTTGTATTTGTTCAGATCTTCCCCGTTGAATACGATCTCCCCGGACATCGGCGTATAGAATCGGCTGATGCAATTAAACACGGTCGTTTTGCCAGCCCCGTTAGGTCCGATGAGCGAGTAAATTACCCCCTTGGGCACTTCAAACGAGAGGTCGTTGATCGCTCTAATTCCCCCGAAAGTTACCGTTACATGACGGAACGTCAGCATACGCCTATTCACCTCCTGCCTGTTGCGATAACCATGAGTTACGGTCTTCCGCCACGGTTTTATTCAGCTTCCGCTTGAAAAGCCCCTTCAAGGACACAAGCCCTGCCGGCCGTAATAAAATAATTAACGCCATCGCCGAACCGATCACGATGCTGTGCATGCCAATGAGATGTTCTGTGAAATGAGGGAGCACCGAAAACAAAATCGTGCCTATGATGGCGCCGGGTATGGAGGCCAGTCCCCCAACCACGATCATCGCCAGCAAGAGGAAGGATGTGGTCACCGAAAAATCGCTCGGACTGATGTAGCCCAGCCAGTAGGCATACAACCCGCCCGCCAATCCGGTGAAGAAGGCACTGATGACGAACATGACGGTTTTATACAACGCGACATGAATGCCCATCGCCTGCGCCGCCACCTCGCTATCCCGGATGGCCACGAAAGCCCTGCCCAGACTGCTTGCGACAATGTTGCGGATGAACCAGGTGACGAGAACCGTCATGGCGACGATCACATAGAAAAATTCGATATCGGAGGATAGAAAAACGGGTCTCGATACGGCCATGCCTTGATAGCCTTTCGTTAAAGAATCCCAGTTCAGAACCAGCAACGGCACCGACAGCCCGAAGCCGAGCGTAGCCACAGCCAGAAAGTGACCGCGAAGCCGCACAGCGGGCAGGCCGATCAGCAGCCCGATCACCCCGCTGACGATGCCCGCCATCAGGAAGGATACGAAGAATGGAACTCCTCTTTCCCCTAATATGGCTACCGTATACGACCCGATCACCAGAAATCCCGCATGACCAACGGACACCTGCCCCCCGTAACCGACCAGGATGTTGAGCGATAACGAAGAAATAATATAGATGCAGGTGATGCTGAACAGCGTCAGGAAATAGTTCGAATAGCCAACGAGCAGCGGGTAGACCGCCATCAGCAGGACAACCAGCGCCAGCAAGACCTTTTTGACCCAATGGTTTCTCAGCATGTCTTCACACCTTCTTCAAGTACTGGTTTCCGCCAAATAAGCCGGTCGGTCGAATATACAGAACGACGATGATCAGCAGGAACGTGTAAACCAATTTCATCTCGGGCGATACATAAAAACTGATCAAATTGCCAAAAACGCCGATAATCAAGCCGCCGATAACCGCTCCGGGAAGGCTGATGAAACCTCCCAATACCGCTGCCGCAAACCCCATAATCAGCACGTCCGCCATCATGCTCGGTTGAAGAAAGGTGAACGGAGCGGTAAGCATTCCCGCCACCCCGCCGAGGACGGTTCCTACTCCCCAGGTCCATGTAAAGACGCTGGAAACTTTGATGCCCATCAACTCCGACGCCATGCTATCCTGTGAGGACGCGCGCATGGCGAGCCCGATTGCCGTGAAGCGAAAGAGCAGGAAAAATCCAAGCATCAGGATCACCGTAACGCCAATGACGAAAACTTCGTTCATCGAGATGAACACGCCGCCCAGATCATACGGGTCTCCCGCAAAGGCCGGCGGATATGGAGCCGGGGTGTGCCCCCAGATCAAACCGGCCACCCCGTTGAACGCCAGAAACAGCCCTAGCGTCAGCACGATTTGATTCAAGGGCGGCGCCGATTGAATCGGTTTCATAAATATCCGGTGGACAACAGTGCCGAATATACCGGCAAAAACCAAAGCTAAAATAAACGAAATCAGATACGGGAGTTCCAGCTTCGTCAAAAACATAAAACTGACAAAAGTTGTAATCATGGCCATTTCACCCTGCGCAAAATTGGCGATATCCGTGGTTTTGAAGATCAGCACAATCCCCAAAGCCGCGAGTCCATAGATGCAGCCAAAAATAAGACCGCTCACAATGAGTTGAAGCATATGCGTCCATCCCGCCTTTCATTAACCTTGCTGCCGTGTCCGGTCCGTTGAAAGACCGGACACTTCCTTTCCGTTCCGCGATGCTCTGTTTATGCTTTATTTTTCATAAGTGATCTCATTGGTTTTCGGGTTGAAGTTGATCGTTTTGGAAATCGGAATGATCTTCCCGTCGACGGCCTGTGTAATGAACATACTCGTCAGTCCGTAATGGTTATCCGGCGCGAAGGTGACGCCCGAATACATGGATCCCTTCCAGTTATCGAATGTATGCATAGCGTCGAAAAATTTATCGTAAGTGATGTCCGGTCCGGTTCGCTTCAGTCCTTCTACCATGACTTGCGCTGCGGACCATCCCCACTGGGCGAATCCATGGTAGGAGGAGCCCGGGAAGTCCTTCGAGAAACGCTCTACGTACAGCTTCATCCCCGGATCGTCCACGGCGTCCGGCATAGGAATGACCGCGGAGCTAATGGTCCCCGCCCAGACGTCGCTTCCTGCCAGTTTGAATAAATTAAGATCGTTCGCTCCAATGGAAGAAACAATAAAAGGAGTATCTTTTATCCCGTATTTATGCAGTTCTTTCTTGAAGTTGGCCACCGGGTTGGGCGGGCCGAACATGATGATGGCCTCAGGGTTGAGCTGCTTGATCTTTTGCGCTTGGGAGCTCATATCGGGATCGGATACGACAAAAGGAATTTCTCCTAAAATTTCAACACCGGGGTAATTTTTCACGGCCTCATGGCTGGCTTCCAAATTTTCTTTTCCGAAGTCGTCGTTTTGATACACGATCGCGATCCGTTTTTTACCGAGCTTATTCACGGTGTAGTCCATAAACACTTTCGTTTCTACGCGATAATTGAGAAAGGAGGAGCCGAAGTAATTTTTAACCGGCGGGTCAACGAAGCGCTTGGCTCCCGTGCTGACCATGATGACGGGCGTGCCTTTTTCCGTAAGATAAGGCTGTGCGGCCGCATTGCACGGTGTGCATGCACTGCCCAGCAAGGCAAATACCTTATCTTCTTCTACGAGTCTTTTGACGAGCTGTACAGTTTTCGCCGGCTGATACCCGTCGTCATAAGCAATCAGCTTAAGCTTGCGGCCGTGTACGCCTCCTTGTTCGTTTGTATAGTTGAAGTAGGCCTGAATCCCTTGCCGGATCAAGTCATAGACAGCGGAAACACCGCTCTGGGGCGCTAGATGACCGACAAGAATCTCTTTCTCCGAGACCCCTTGGGCCAGCTGTGCCGTTCCTCCGCTTTGCGGGCCGCCGCTCTTGGAGCTGCCGCCTGCGGGACTTCCCCCCGAACAAGCGGTTAACGTCAGCACCGCTGCCAGACCGACAGCCAAAAGCTTGGATAATGTATTCTTTTTCATCTCAGAACCTCCATTTTAATGAAATTCCCCGCTCGCTTGCCTGCCTGTTCCTCTAGTCATCAAGTCAGTCGTTCCACCTTTAAGAAAGAATTGAAAGCGCTATCAAATTGGTTAACGTCACCCCCATTCCTCTAGAAGCCCCTTTTATCAAAGCAAGTTCTTCTAATACTAATTATTAAGCAAGTAGCATGCCAACAAAAATGACCGGGATTTTTTTATTCACAACAGAATTGTTCTCATTTTAAACATATTCTGTTAAATATATGAACATACAAACGGTTATTGTTTAAATTGTGAATAGGATTCGGCTTTGTCAATAAAGTGAACAGCCAAGAAAAAAAACAGTGACCTCTCCGTGGCATGTACCGGGAAGAGATCACCGCACCATGGTCATACCGTCTGCCGAACAGTTAGGCCCGCCTAGCCGTCCAGCATGAGGATATCGTCGCCTTCCTGAAGCAATTTCCATAAGGTTGTTCTGCTGATTCCTAATTTTTTGGCTAATTGAGTCTTGGTATACTCCCTTCTCTCCAGCAGCTGCTTCACTAAGCTTCGCTGCATGTCGTCCATTGTCCCAATGGTTACCGCAAGCGTATGGGAATCGGCCGGGTCAGGCTGGTCAACCTTCGGAGGATCAGCCTGTCGGACCTCGTTTCTGCCGAATTCATCCTGTAAGTTTTGGATCAGAACCGTGGACAATTCGTCCGAATTGTCCGCCATAACCATGCACCGTTCTACGATATTCTCCATCTGCCGCAGGTTTCCCGGCCAGTTGTAAGCGCACAATTGGCGAATCAGGTCTTCCCGCAGAGGCGCAACGCGCTTGCCGTATTTGAGGGCATATTTTTTCAACATGAAATTGACCAGATCCGGAATGTCCTCAATCCTGTCCCTCAACGGTGGGATAGGCAAGACTAGCACCTCCAGACGGTAATACAGGTCAGACCTGAACTTCTCTTTCTCAATCAGCTCATGGATATCGTCATTAACGGCCGCAATGACCCGTACATCTATCGGAATGTTACGTTCCCCCCCGATCCGGCGAATCTCCCGCTCCTGGATCACCCGCAGCAGCTTATCCTGAAGATCCATGGAAACTTTACCGATCTCATCCAGGAAGATAGTTCCACCGTGCGCCAGCTCGAATAAACCGGGCTTGGCCTGCTTTTGCGCGCCTGTGAACATGCCCGGCTCATATCCGAACAATTCGCTTTCAAGCAATTGATCGTTTAGCGCGGCGCAATTGACGGCGACGAAGGGTCCGTTTTTCCTCTCGGGATGTGCATTGTGAAGACTTTGCGCCATCAGTTCCTTGCCGGTGCCGCTTTCGCCGATGATTAAAGCGTTGCAATCGACATGAGCATATTTTTTCGCTTTTTGGATGAGCCGGTTCATCGGCACACTGGTATATAAGATGTCGTCAAACGTATATTTCGCCACTAGCCCCTTGGAGTACAGCTTGCGCCTGATGCGCTGCTCCGATTCTTGAATTTGAGTCGCATCCCGGAAGGTGACGACGATTCCTTTGTTCTCGCCGGTGACCATGTAGGACGCCCGATTCACCAAAAGCGTGATGCCGGATATTTCTTGAATTTCCTCCAGACTGTTCACCGGCCCGCCGAACAGCTTGCCGAACCTCGCGGATTCATGGATCTCGGTCAACTTCTTGTACAACACCTCGGAAGCCTGAACGCCAAAAAACTGCGCGGCCTTCGGATTAAACACCACAATCTGTTCATGCTCGTCGATGGCTATAATTCCTTCATGAGACAAATCGATGACGGTTTGGATAAATTCAGAGGCCTGCTTTTCCTTCGCCCTTGTATGCAAAATATCGCAAACCCTGGCTAACACCTGCTGGATCGTCGATAGACCGGGAATCACGTTGATATGGCCGATTCCCCGTTCCGCACACATTTGCTTGCCGCGCAATCCTCCGCCGATCATAATCTCCATGCCGTCATATTTAGCCCGGTCCACTTGATAGGCAAAGTCAAGCGAATTCTCAAAAAAATAATAAGAAACCTCCATGCCGATAATTTGGATGAGATGGTCCAATTTATATCTCATTTCCTCTTCCTTGGACCAGAGCAAACCTGTCCGTTTCCCAGTTTTCTTGGCTTCATGCAGCACACAGATGACATCGAACTCCGTCGACTCCGCCCTTAACAGCTTCACGGCGGGAAATTCCTTTTCCAACAGGTTGGCCGTGGCCCCTCTGCTCACCAGAATGGCATCTCCGTCCCGATGAACGAACGGTCGGACCATCTCCACCGCTTCGTCCAGCGCCGTTTCCACAATCGTCATTTCCAATTTCAGTTCTTTAGCCACTTTATGGGCCATGACCGTCATTTCATGATAGGGCGAAGTAAAAATTACCGTAGACAAACTCGATCCCTCCTTCAAGCGTAAAAGAAGAGCCGGTAACAGCCTCCCATGGAAGGAAGAAAACGGCTCTTCTTATGGATGACGGCGGCTGCCCGATGCCAACCCTGCAACCGCTCAATACTTTTTCCGCTGGGCGGTCGACAATATGTTCAAGTCCTCCCGATACTTCGTGACGGTTCGTCGCGAAATCGTGAGCCCTTCCTTTTGCAAATACTCGGCAATTTTTTGATCCGACAGCGGGGCCAACTTATTTTCTTGTCGGATGATTTCGCGAATCCGTTCTTTCATCTGTACCGCGGATACGGATTCCCCGTCCGACTGCTTAATGGAGGAGGTAAAGAAATGCTTCAATTCATACAATCCCCATGGCGTCATGACATACTTGTTGTTGACCGAGCGGCTAACCGTCGATTCATGGATGTCCAGCATATCGGCGACTTGCTTCATGGATATGGACTGAATAAATGACGGACCTTTCCTGCAAAATTCGGATTGCCTTTCAAAAATAACGCCGGCTACTCTCAAGAGCGTCATTTTTCTTTGATCGATACATTGCATCACCCATTTGGCGGCTTGCCATCTTTTCTTCAGGTAACCGGATACTTCCTTCGAATCGTTTTGTTTCATCATGTCGAGATAGTAGGTATTTAATGAAAGTTGGGGAAGGGATTGTTCTTCGATGAATAGCTGTATCGTATGTCCGGTATTCTTCAGAACAAGATCCGGAATGATATAATGAGGATTTTCATTACTGAATATCGAGCCTGGCTTTGGGTTGAGCTTGCTTATCCGGTCGATCCTTTGCTGAATGTCGGCAGCATCCGTCGCGTATTTTTTAGCCAACTGCTGGATCTTGCCTTTGGCGATGCTCATCAGATCATACCGGACCAAATCGCGAATTAACGTATCCGTATCCCCCAGCTGGTCTAATTGAATAAGCAGGCATTCCTCCAGCGAAGAAGCAGCCAGACCATAGGGCTCCAGGCTTTGTATAATTTGCACCGCATGGTTTACCTGTTCGATCGAAACGCCCAGACGCTCGACGATCCATTCCTTTTGTTGAAGCAAGTATCCCCTCTCATCCAGACTGCCGATGACAAGCGTACATAACTCGAAGGTTACTTTGTCGAGGTTCAAATATTTCACTTGTTCCAGAAGAGCCGACTCCAGGGTGCTCTCAGTCTTGTGATTCCTATTTAACCACCATTCATTCGGGGAGAGGCTTCTATATTTCATAGATGGGCCGAACTTTGCTTTATAGGGATCGGCGTTTATTTCGATAAAAGGATTATCGGCCGTGTGCTCCCTTATATACTCGCTCAAGTCAAGCGAGGACATGTGCAAAATTTCCATCGATTGCCGCAGCTGCGGCGTGATCGACAGCTTCTGGTGCTGCGCGGACGTCAACGCTAGTTCCATCTTCCCGCCTCCTCTGTTAGCGCTTTCTTTTTTGCTAATTATAATATAACGACCCTTGGAATTGGAAGCATTAATTATTCCGGAGGGTTGTTTTCTCAAAATAGCTGTCAAAATCGAAGTGAAAGCAGGGGTGTCTTTGCACCCCTGCTTTTCAGGCGATTCGCATACTATGGCGTGTTAAGGATATGACGCACTTGCCGATCGCTCGGGCGCATATTTCCGGCAAAGGTTTTTCAAATTACTGCCATTAAACTCCTGTTTGATCTTCTGGTAGATACAATGCGTTTTTAGGCGTTAAGCGCCCTCATATTATCCCTCAATGTTCCGTTTTCAACATATTCCGTCCTGGCCAACCCGCGTTTTTGTAAAATCGGCACAACCAACTCCACAAACTCTTCCACCGAACCGGGCAAATAGGCTGGACTTAAGAGAAAGCCGTCTCCCCCCACTTCATTCATTGTCTCTTCCATCCAATCGGCAACTTGCTCTCTAGCCAAAGGGTTGTTTCTTGCAGAAACGGTCCTTTTTGGCGACCGGCCCCAAGTCCTGGACAATTTTTTGACATTGGATTTACAAAACAACATCAGGATCGGGCGATGCCAAATAACACCTTCCCGTCCTGAAGCCGTGAAGACACCTCTCCCCGCGATTCAAGGTAAGTCAAACGGGCGAGCGACGACTGAATTTCCATCATGAATCGGGCGTTGTCATCCTGGTTGTTATATACGATTCGGCTCACTTCTCCCGCGGTCATTTCCTCTTCTCCGAGAATATCGATAATTTGGCGCATGCGAACATGATGACCGTCCCGGATCTCCGATACCCGCTGCTTCAAATCGGAAATTAGCCCCCCATGGCCAGGAAGGACAAGCTCTGCCGAAATCTTCTCTATCTGTTCCAAGGATCGGAAATAATCTTCAAGCGGATTTCCCCCGTCATCGGACCAAAGCGTGATCACGGGCGAAATATCGCCGAGCACATGGTCACCTGCAAGCAGGCGGCCGTTCTCGCGATCGTAAAAGCAATAATGATCGAATGCATGTCCAGGTGTCCATAACGCTTCATACATGCCGTCGCCAAGGCGGATTTCCTCTCCGTTCTCGAAGAGTCCGTCAGGTTCCATAAACCCGGCGCTCGCTTGCTTCAGCATTCGCTTGTACGGCACGGCAGGTCCGCCATGCTTCAGTAAAAACCGATACGGCTCATTCTCGCCGTCCGCATAGGCCAGCCATAGCTCATAGGCCTTGCGCATCGTCTCGTACCCGATCCGCGACATGATAACAGGAACCCCCAGGCGCTTCTGAAACCAGCCTGCCAATCCGATATGATCGGGATGCGTGTGCGTAAGCACGACCTTGTCGATCGTCAGTCCGTTCGCGAGCACGTTCTCCCATTGCTGGATCGCCGATTCGGAATGAATTCCCGTATCGACCAGGGTGTACCCGCTTTCCCCCTTCAGGAGATAACAATTGACGTCCCCGCCTTGCGGGAATGCAATGACCACTTTATCGATATGACTTGCTACTGGAATTAGCATGAACTTCCCTCGTCCCTTCCGTCTCTTCCCCGAAAATCATTCTCTGTCTATTCTATCCTCCTCGTTCCGAATAAACAATCATCATCTCTTCGAGCTTTGTTGGTTTGAAAATCCGTTACAGGATATTTATGCATATTCTGGGACATTTCCGTTCATATTAACTTCGATGAAGGAACACATTCCAACGGTGGTTTGAAGGGAAGCGTTTAAACAATGGATAACGTTGTATTGGCCCGCGCTCTGTTCGGCACTTCAATGGCATTTCATATTATTTTTGCGACGCTCGGGGTTGGAATCCCCATCATGGTCTTATTCGCGGAGCTGATGTACCATATCCGGAAAGATAAATATTATGCCATTCTGGCAAAGCGCTGGACCAAAGGCTTTGCTATCATCCTGGGGGTGGCGATTCCATCGGGCACGATCGTCGGGGTCATGCTGTCCTTGCTGTTTCCCGGCTTTATGGCCATCGTGGGCCAGGTGATCGCCGTGCCTTTTCAGGTGGAAATCTGGGCTTTCCTGCTTGAAGCTTTATTCATGTCGATCTATGTGTACGCCGCGGATAGACTCTCGCCGCTGCTTCGCATCGTCAGCGTCTTTTTCGTTGCCTTGGGAGCCAGTGCGTCCGCCGTCCTCATCACAGACGCCCATGCCTGGATGAATACGCCGCGGGGATTCGATCTCGTGAACGGCGTAGTCTCGAACGTGGACCCGATCGCGGCGATCTTCAGCCCGAGCCTCTATACGACGGCGCTGCATGTCCTATCTTCCGCCTATATGACGGGAGCGTTCGGCATCGTGTCGTTGGCCGCTTATAAGCTGTTGAAACGGGGGAGATCGGCGGAAGAGCGCGAATACCATTCCCGGAGCCTGCTGCTCGGGCTGGTCGTGGGCGGGGCGCTCTCGTTGTTCACGGCGTTGAACGGGCACGCCACCGCGCAAATGCTGCACCATTACCAGCCGGAGAAGCTGGCCGCCGCGGAGGGACTGTTCGAAACGACGGACCATGCGCCGCTCGCTATATTTGGGGTGGCCGACCCGGAATCGGGAGAAGTGAAGGGCGGCATCGAAATTCCGGGGGCGCTCAGCTTCCTGGCGGGCAACAGCTTCGATACGGTCGTGAAGGGATTGAACGAATACCCCGAAGAGCTGTGGCCGCCGCTTTATATTCATACGCTGTTCAATATTATGGTCGTGATCGGCATGGTGCTCATCGGCTTGTCCTTCGGCGCCCTGGTTTGGCGTTACGTGCTGAAGCGGACGCTGCCCCGATGGGGGCTGTGGCTTCTCGCAAGCTCGGGCGCGCTATCTCTTATCGGCATCGAAACGGGCTGGATCTTCAGCTGCACCGGCCGCCAGCCGTGGACGATTTACCACATGCAGCTCACGAAGGATGCCGCCACCAAAACGGGCAACCTGGGACTGCTGTTCGCGCTATTTGTAGGCATTTACGTGATTCTGCTGTTTCTGACCGCTTTCGTCCTGCTCTACTACTTCAAGCGCCATCCGGCCTCCAAAGAGCTGAACCCGCAGATGCCGGTGCTGGACGATGAGGGGGTACGGACTCATGTCTGAACCGACACTCGCGATTATGCTCGTCTGGCTGCTGTTATTCGTATACTCCATTCTGGGCTCCATCGATTTCGGGGCTGGCTTCTGGGGGATGGTATTCGGCCGCAGCGACGCGACGAATGCGGGGGCGCTGGCGAACCGATTCTTGTCGCCAACCTGGGAAGTGACCAATACGTTTCTCGTTCTGGTGGTGGTCGCGCTGGTCGGTTTTTTCCCGAAGGCCGTCGCCATGCTGGGAACCGCCCTGCTGCTGCCGGTGAGCTTGGTTCTGATCCTGCTGTTGATCCGAAGCAGCTTTATGGTATACGCTTATTCCTCCAAAAGATACGGCAAAGAGCTTAACGTCGTCTCCGGCGTGACCGGTCTTCTTATCCCCGGATTGCTTGTAGCCGTACTGCCGATTTCGCTAGGCGGCTTCATCGACATCGTGGATGGCGTGCCTTCGCTGCATTTCGGCCAGCTGCTGGCTTCCCGGACGCTTTGGACCCACCTGGGCTTCGGCTTGTCCACCGAGCTCTACCTGGCCGCGTTGTTTCTGGCCGATTACTCCAACGAATCGGGAGACAACGGGGCTTACAGGCTGTACCGCAAAGCAGCGATTTGGCTCGGTCCCTTCACGCTGTTTTTTGCGGTCATCACCACCTTTGGCATGGTGCCGGAGGCGTACTGGATCGTGGAAGCCATCGAACGCAACAGCCTGTGGTTCATCTTCTCGATTCTCGCATTCGTCTTTGGATACACGGCTTTGCTGTGGGGCCGGCCGGATGGCGGGCCGGGTGTGCCGCGAGTCGCGTTCACGGCGATTATCGTCCAGTACGCCTTCGCCAGCATCGGCTACGGCCTCTCGCATCTTCCGTACATCATCTATCCGTACTTGACGGTGGAGGAAGGGTTCACCAATCCCAGCACATTCCGGGCTCTGCTTGTCGCCTATGTCATCGGACTGCTCATTCTCGGCCCGGCTTTCTACCTGTTTTGGAAACTGTTTTTGAAAGACAAGCGTTATTTGCGCCAAGAATAGCCGGACAACCGCTTATAACGATGAAGGCTATAACCGGGCCGAAGCTCACTTCGGCCCGTCTTCACCGCCAGCCGCATAAGCTATTTTTTCAAGCTTCCGCAGATCGTCGGGCGTGTCGATATCCATCCCCCATTGCTCATTAGCGAATGGAACGACGTGCAGCAGGGAACGATGTTTGATCAGGATGGATTTTCCGCCTTCATCGCCCTGGATATGTTCCAGCTCAGCAAACAAATCGGCATCGAACAAAACGGGGTGTCCGGGACGTCCTTGATACTCGGGTCGTACAATACGAATCCCCTCATGGCGATGAAGATTATAATGCCGTACGATCTCGTTGATGACGACAGGAGCTACGAGAGGCTGGTCCGCCAAAAATACGATCGCGGCATTGGCACGCCCCTTTACCGCCTGCAGGCCGGCTTGAAGCGAAGAAGCCATCCCCGATTGATAATCTTTGTTCTCGATGCCTTCGATGTCCGCGCAGTCCGCGACATGCCGAAGCAGCTCCTCCATGCGGCTGCCTCCGACTATCACTACGGGCTGCAAACCGGCCTGGATAGCCGCATCCACACTGTAACGAAAAAGAGGCTTCCCCAAAAAAGGCAGCAGCAATTTGGGCTGTCCCATTCGCCTTGACATCCCCGCCGCTAAAATAACCGCTCCGATCGCGCCCATATCCGGTATGGTTTCACTCCTTACTCGCGTTACCTTCGATTCCTGATTTGGAGCAGCTCGGCCATGACGCTTACACTGATCTCTTCAGGTCCTTCGGCGCCGATGCGCAGTCCTACCGGAGCATGAACCCAGTCCGGCATTGCATCGGGCAAGAATAGACGTTCTGTCCTTCGTCTAGGCCCGAGTACCCCTACATAATAGGGGGGCGATGAAAGCAGATGACGTAAAATATGCCGATCCCGCTGAAAGCTGTGCGTCATGATGAGCACATAGCTTTTCCCCGGTATCGGATTCGTTTGCAAATAAGCTTCCGGATGTTCGGGTATGCATCGATCCGCCGCCGGAAATACCGTCTTGTTGCAGCGGCTGCTTCTGGGATCAATGAGGGTAACATAGAAATCCAGGCTGGAGGCCAGCCGGACAATCGGTTCTACATCGGGCCCTGCTCCGAATAGATAGAGCTGCTCCCGGGGCTCATACAATTCGAACAAGAGATCGGCATCGGCATGGGCTGGCTTAACGACCTGCAGCTTTTGCCCGCTTTGCAAAAACCTCTTGAGTCCGGGGATGATTCTCCGCCTCGTTTCTTGATCCGCGTCCCCAAGTACCGTGCCGTTGTCCGCATAAAAGAGCGGTACGCTTTGGCCGTTATCTTCGCCTATTATTTTTGCACTTGCGACCTTGTTACCCGAATCCAGCAGCGATTCCACTTGAGGCCATACCGGTTCATCCTGAAAGCGCGGCCTGGCTTCCCATTCGCAAGGCTCCACATACACCTGAATACTCCCATTGCAGCCCGCTCCCTGCCCCCAGGATAAATCATCCTCGGCCTTTAAATGATAAATTAACGTCTGCGGCTGCCGGGTCTGAAGCACCTCCCGGGCATGATAAGCCAAATCCTCTTCCAGACATCCGGCGCTAAGGGTCCCGTATAGACTGTCGTCTTCCCCGATCAGCATTTTAGCTCCCGCATGCCGGTAAGCCGAACCGTCCACATGAACGATCGTCGCCAGAGCAAATGTTTGTTCCTTTTTTTCTTTCATTTTTTTTAAAATCCGGTAAGCATCGTTCATGGTCACTCTACCTCCGGTTTTAATCCTGATACCGCTTCTCAAGCTCCGATAATTCCGGGAATCTCACTAGTGATTGCCGGTCTTCCCAGGACAGCATCGGAATACGCTCGCTTGTTCCGTCCATTAAGAGCAGCCTTGCCGCATCAAATGCGGCATGAAGGGCGGCACGCGGAATCGCATACCGATTCTACTTTAGCCCATAGGCTAACGCATGCGCCCCGGCCCGGCGGCCAAACACAAGCCCGCGCAGGACAGACGTGGCCCCGGGATACTTGCCGTAATAAAGACCTGTTATTTCACCGGCGGCATATAAACCCGGAATGGCATCGTTATCGCCCGTTAATACACGTCCATCCGTGTCCGTGAACAAGCCGCCGTAGGAGAACACATTGGAACAGATGACCGGGTAGGCGATAAACGGACCTTGATCGATCGGAATCGCCCAGTTCGATTTGGGCGGTGTAATCCCGCTGGTATGTTTACCGTCCTTCCGGTCCCAGTAAAAAGGTCCAGGCTGGATCGCTTCGTTGAAGGCCCGCACCGTTTCACCGAGATTTTCCGGCGGTACCCCGATTTTCCCGGCAAGCTCCTCAATCGTGTCCGCTTCGATGGGCGGTTGTTCGGTTTGCAGCGCCCGTTCGTAATTCGGAATGGCGAACATCTTTTGGTCGGACACCATATAAGCCATTCGGCCCGGCAAGTCATAGAAGATCGTTCGCGCAACCGATTCGTATTGCTCATCCACCGTGGAGATCCCTTCGTCCAGGAAACGCCTGCCGTTCCGGTCCACCAATATGGCATACGGGTATGTCATGACGGTAGCCTCTTCCCGCTTGCTTCGCGGGTCAACAGGCTCCGCATGGAAGGAATCCCACTGACCTGCCCCTTTGGCCCCTATGGCCATCGCCATCCGGATGCATTCCCCTTTGTTGGCCAGCCCGCCTTCCGCTATGGTCGGAATTTGATGGGCGTCTCTGCCGATATATTGCGCCATCATTTCGGGATTGCCCTGGAATCCGCCGGCTGCGAGAATGACGGTTCTCGTTCCGAGCCGGTACGAGGTTCCGCCCTTAACGCGGACCATAAGCCCTTCTATCGCGCCTTCATCGTCCAGCAGCAGCTGCCAGGCGGTCGTTTCATAAATCATTTGTACGCCAAGCGCTTCGGCACGCCGCAAGAGACAATCGATAATGGCGCGCCCCCCGCCGACGGGCAGTAAACGCGGTTTGGAAGAAGTGAGAAACATCGTCGGGAGGTGGTCAAAATCGACGCCTTTTTCATGCACCCACTTGAGCGTTTCGCCAGCATGTTCAGCCAGAGTTTCGATGTATTTCTTATCCGAATAATAGCTTGAGAACGACAGCATATCCTCGACAAAGTTGTCTGCTGTCCGTTCCAGGCTCTCCATGCGCAGGAATGCTGCCGTCCAACGGGAGTTTCCGCCCCGATGGTGATAATCGGTCCGCTCCAGTATGGCAATGCGCGCGTTTTTTCCGGTTTGCTTGGCATGTTCCGCTGCAGACAGAGCGGCAGCCGCTCCTGCGACGCCGCAGCCGACAATCACAATATCGAAGTCAACCTGTTTTTCCATGACATGACCCTCCCTTGGTTTGACCGGAATGGAAGCTGCGCCTTATGTCAAGACGCCCCGGAAACGCAAATCGTCCATTTGTGCATCGCTCAATTGCAATAGCTGCCTGAACACATATTCGTTATCGGCGCCCAAACCGGGGGCTGGCCGTATATGTCCGCGCTGCATGCGCGAATCGATCCAGGGGAGCCCCCTGACCCATGTGCCGGTCTGGTCGCCTTGCGGAGTGAAATACCCCCGATCCAGGAGATGCGGATCCGCGACTAAGTCGTGAAAAGAGCTGCTCGCTGCAGCGGCAATTCCAATTTCCCTGAGACGCTCTGCCAGTTGATGACAATCCCAGGACCGGGTCCACCCCGCTATTGTGCGATCGATGAGCTCCGAATTTGCCAAACGTTCCGCGCCTGTGCGGTAAGACCGTGCCCACTCCGGGTTCCCCATCAAATCGGCCAATCGCTCCCACTCGTCATCATCATAGATAGCCAAAGCGATCCACCGGTCCTCGCCCGAGCAAGCGTAACAACCGTGCGGGGCGGCATGGGGCGAACCGTTGCCGACCACCGGGGGCGATTCGCCGGTCAAAGACACCTCAATCAGCGGCTCGACCAGCAGCGTCATAATCGACTCCAGCAGGGACAAGTCAATCAACGCTCCATGCCCGGACTGGTCGCGCCGCCTTAACGCAGCCAATATGGCGAGCACGCCCATAACGCCTGCAACATGATCCGTCAACGGCGGACGGACGCCCATCCCTTCGACGCTCAAGTCCGTTTCCTTGACCAATGACGTCCACCCGCTGTACGCTTGCAGCAGCGATCCGTACCCGAGAAGATCCCGCGCCTGGCCTTCCCGCCCTAAACCGGACATCGACAGCATGATGAGCCGCGGATTGATCGGACGGAGCCGTGCGTAATCAATACCCAGCTTCTCGGTAACCCCTGTCGAGAAATTCTCAACCACCACATCGCTCTTCCGAATCAGCTCTCTAACTAATTCCTGGCCCTCCGGCTCCTTAAGATTGAGGGTACAGCTAAGCTTGGAACCATTCAATGCAGGAAACCATCCGCTTCGCTTCCGATATTCCGGCCGGGTAGCTGACTCCACTTTAATGACCTCCGCCCCCATCAGGCCTAAATATTGCGTAGCAATCGGCCCTCCTACGACCCAAGTAAAATCGACCACACGGATACCTTTAAGCAGCATCAGGTTGCTTACCTCCCCTTCGATTGGAGCAATCTTGCCTTATGAAAGGAGTCGCCAATCAACGAGACCTACGTACTTTTCAACAAAAAAGGCAGCCCCGGCAAGACGACGGCAGGTCCGCTTGTTTCCGGATTCAAGGTGTGCCAAAACTTCCGAAAGTCAAGCTGCTCAATAGCAAAAGCTTCTTTAATCGTATTGACAGGGAAGCACGCCACCTTATTTTTCTGCAGCTCCTCGTGAACTTGCCGCTTCGTCATGTGACGGGTCTGTTCGCTCAAATAGGCCTGTAATTGAGACCAATGCTGCATCCTTGACGACGGGCTTGCAAATTCGGGCCTCGCAGCCCAACCGGGGCGACCCAGCCATTCCACAACCCGATCCCATTGGTGCTGTTCGCGGGGGGAACACATGACAAATCCGTCGGCGCATGGCATAATGCCTACCAAGCCTCCGGCAACCGGCGTACCTTCCGCCGCGTTCTCCACCTGCCTCGCAGCGGGCAGATGGCCCTCATTGTAGGCGGCTAATTCCTCGAATAATAAGGAAGCAACGGCCTCTTGCTCCGACAGGTCCATGAATGTTGATGGCTGGCCTCGCCCGGTTCCAAGCAGAGCGCCGATGGCCGCTACCGCGCCGATGAGCCCGGCGAATAATAGCGATTGTCCGGCCGGACCGCGTGTAGGCGGATTGTCCTCGGGAGAGCTGCTGGGAAAGGCCAGGTGATAAGCATATCCTCCAGCGTGACTGGCTATAAGATCTCCGCCGGGAGCATGGGCGTTCGGCCCTGTCAGCCCGAACGGCGTAATGGCGAGGACACTCGTGCCTCCGGCCAGCAATGCTGACGGCAGGTGTGCCATATCGGCAGCTTCATAACCTAGAATGCACAGCTCGGCTTCTTCGCTCCACCGTTTGATTTCTTCTTCGTCCGCCAGCCGCCCGCTTCCGGTGCGGACTGCCTTGTTTTGGTTCAGGTAGCGGTCGAACACTTCCCGTGTGCGCCTAGGTTGACTTTGGTTGTCGCGTTGCTCTGCGCGAGCCGTCCCGATGCTTGAGAGCATCGACACTTCCGCACCCAATTCGGCCAAAATTTTACCGCAATATCGCGCCGAATCGCTCTTTCCTACCTCCAGAATCCGTACGCCCTCTAATAACGGATACATATCCGACTAACCTCCCCTGCACCGCCGGTTCCATGCTGCGTTCTCGGCGTTAACGAAAAATTTGAATGCGCCGGCTGATCATCAGCAGCGTGCTGTCTTTCTCGGTTGTATAGGACGTTTCGGTTATTACAAACACAAGCGGACCGGACGATCCTTCCTTCTGGTAAATATCCCGGTACCGGCTTGTCGCCACAATCCGATCGCCCGGGCGCGCAAAGGCATAAAACTCGACCTCGTTGCCCCCATTGATCAATCGCGTTAAAGGAATCGGGACGGGAGGCAGCCCCAACCCTTCCCCGTGCGATTGACCCGCACCGTCAAAGTCGGGGTCCGCATCGCTGAACACCAAGGGATCGGGCGTGCCGGGAAGTCGCCGGATCGCGTGCATAGGATAAAGCGGCGGGGCAACGACGCCGCCAAACTTCGTGGTGCTGGCATAGTCCTGATCCCAGTAGACGGGATCGTCGTCCATAATCCCCTGAGCCATTCGGCGAATTGCGCCTGTTTCCACAGGGTCCCAAGCGACAACCGGTTCCGATTCGCGTCCGATAAAGGAGCGAACCTCTGAAGTTATATAATTCATGCAACAGATCCTCCTTACGGTAATGATGCGGCTGTTGTCGTCCATGCTTCACGGCTATTCCAGCGTTCCGTCCTGCGCAGCTTGCCGGGGCGGCACGAACGGGTACGGAATCTTCCGGCCTTCCCGCATGGGCAAAACAATAACGGCCTCGCCCGTTGTAGAACGCACCCCTCTTTGATTCTCGATCCCGATGGTGCAATGAATACAGCCGAGCCCGTCTTGAACTTCTTTCCGGTCAATGCGGCCGCCCGCCGTCAATACGTCCCCGGCTACATCCCAACCGCGATATTCGTACTTGACCTTCCATATCCAGCCCAGCGGTCCAGCCCACTCCTTCAACATCTGAACGAGCATATGCTGCTTCCATGAGCCGCTGACCACGATGTCAGGCAGCCCGTCATGCCCGGTAGCGAATGGATAATCGTAATGGATACGATGCCAGTTTTCCTGAAATGCGGACCAACGCATCATCAGCATCGTATTCATCGGGCCTCGCTGCAGCGGGGTTAATATTTGCCCTTCGTCGACATCCTCATAGTATTTTTCACTCACAGCTTTCACCTCTCCTTGTACGATTGAACCTACCGCGCTTAACCCGCCTCACCAGGCGGCAAGGGATGAAGATCAAGCGTTCTGCCCGCCTTCATGACCTGACCCGGCAGTTCGTGACCCAAGGCCCGCTCCATATCCCGGGATGCTTCCAGCAGCCTATCCAAGTCTATGCCGGTCTCCACTCCCATCTCCATGAACATGTGCACGGCGTCTTCGGTGCAAATGTTTCCAGTGGCCCCCGGAGCAAAGGGGCAGCCTCCGATCCCGCCGAGCGAGCCTTCAAAGTGGCGGACGCCTTCCAGGTAGGCCGCATACACATTAGCCAAGCCCATCCCCCTTGTGTTATGGAAGTGCAGATGCAATTCCAGGTCCGGCCAACGATCCTGAATCGCGCGAATGACCTGACGTACATGGGCCGGGTTAGCCATCCCGGTTGTATCGGCCAAGACGACCCCATCCACCTCAAGCGCCACGTAATGTTCTACGACTTCCAGTACCCGTTCCAGCGGAATCCGCCCTTCAAAGGCGCAGCCGAACGTCGTGCTCATCGCCCCTTGCAGGGTGACGCCGGCCGAATGGACGAGGTGCGCCACCTGCTCGAATTCATTCAACGTTTCGAAGGTGCGGCGGCGGATATTGGCTCGATTGTGACTGTCACTCACCGAAACGACGGTTGTAATCATGTCCGGCTTGCACGCCAAAGCCCGCTCTGCGCCGCGTAAATTGGGCACAAGCACGGTATAGCGCGTTCCCGGATACCGGGTGATGCGCTTCATGACCTCCTCGGCGTCAGCCATCTGCGGCACGGCCTTGGGATGGACAAAGGAAGTAGCTTCAATGCACGGCACGCCGGCCGCGCCCAGCGCGTTAATCGTCTCAACTTTCGTTTCCGTCGATACCCGCTGGGGCTCGATTTGAAATCCGTCACGCGCCGCCACATCAGTAAACCATACCCGATTCGAATTGCTCAAGATTCGTCACTCCCCCGGTCATTTTTATTTGGTTGTTTTTGCCCACGCGATGCTTACTGTGCCGTTTCGAGGTAGTTGGTCAGTTTTTTGGAAAACTCCTGGACAATCTGGTCTGCCTTTCGCTTGATCAGCGGCTGTGCAAGCTCGCCCAGTTTGCCGGCTATCACAATATCGGCGTCGATCTGAAGGATCGAGCCGTTGCCGGCCTCATCCGGAACCAGCCTCATCGTGAATTGACCGTACACATTACCCGAGCGGGAATCGCTCATGGTAACGCCCGCTTGCATGGCCCGCTCCTCTTGATGAATCTCCAGCTCTGCGCTGCCGTTAAACCGCAGCGAAACCGGTCCGAGCTTCGTCACAATTTTCACGTCATAATGGCCTTCCGAAGTTTCATCGGCCTCCTCAACGCCCGGGATACAGTGAACCATCGCAAGCGTATCCTGCATCTTCTCCCACGTCTGCGCAGCTTCGCTCGCTACAGCGATTTTATACAAAAACTTCACGCGATCGTCTCCTCACTTGTCGGATCTCCAGCCAACGAAGCAAGCACGCGCTTCGTCCAGACAGCCGCCATGTCGCGCTTGTAAATTTCGCTTCCTCGCGCATCGTCCCATGGCTCAGCTTGCTCATGAACAACCTCAGCGACTTCGTTTAACAGGGACTTCGTTAAGGATTTGCCTACCAGGAGCCTTTCCGCATCGGGAAATCTGCACGCAACCGGTCCCGCACCGCCTACAGCAACGGATGCTTCACGGACCGTGCTGCCGTCCGCTTCATAGGCGATGCTCGCTGCGACCCCGACCGTACAGTAATCGTCCTGGCTGCGGGGCCGAAACTTTACATAACGGGAAGCCCGGGCCAATGCCTTGGCCGGAATCGCGACCTCGACCAGAATTTCGTCGGGACGAATGACCGTTTCCATCGTATCTGCAAAAAACTCGTTCAGCGCGACGATGCGTTGACCCGTCTTCGATTGGAGCTTCACGGCCGCATCCAAGGCCAGCAGCATAGGCGGCAAGTCTTGCGCCGGGTCCGCGTGGATGAGGTGGCCGCCGAGCGTGGCGGCATTCCGGACGCGGACGTTCGCAATGACTTTGGCCGTTTCGGACAAGCTTGGAAGCAACCCGGCAAGCAAGGGAGAGAGCTCCATGTCACGCAGCCGTACCATGGCCCCCAACCGGAGGCTCCCGTCTTCCTCCTGTGTAATTCCGTACAATTCCTGCACGCGTTCTAAACCGATCACGACGGAGGGCGCAAGCAGCTTTTGTTTCATAAGAATCGTCGACGCCACCCCGCCGCCCCACAAGAGGACGTCGTCGTCCGGATTCAACAACGATAAGGCTTCGTCAAGACTGCTCGGAACAGTAAGCTTAAAGGACGGCACGTTCAGCCCCCCATTTCTGCGCAGCAAGTTGAATCGCCCGTATGATCGACAAGTAGCCCGTGCACCGGCATAGGTTCCCGGCCATGTACCGGCGGATCTCCTCTTCGGTCGGATCGGGATGCTCGCGAAGCAGGCTGACGGCCGACATAACTTGCCCGGGTGTGCAGATGCCGCACTGGAGTCCTTCGCATTCGACGAATGTTTCCTGCACAATGGCCCACAGCCTCGGATCCGGCGCAGCTTCCGGAAGCGTATCCTGATCCGTGAGCATACGAAGCCCTTCCGCGGTAAACACATTCGCTTCATGGGCAAATACGGCCGGCATCAGGCAGGAGCTGATGGCTTTCCCGTTGACAAGCACCGTGCATAGTCCGCAAATTCCGATGGAGCATGCTTCCTTCGTACCTGTCAGCTGAAGCTGATTGCGCAGAAAGTCGATTAATAGCTCGCCCTCATCCACCTCGGCCGAAATACGGCGGCCGTTTACCTGCAGCTGAATCGATTGCGTCATTGTGCCTCCTCCTTCCCGCGAAGCGCGAAGTACACGCTCTCGGCGGTGATCGGCAATTGCTTCATCCGCACGCCTGCCGCATCCGCGATCGCGTTGGCAATGGCGGCCGGGACCGCTACATTGGACAATTCGCCTGCCGCCTTAATATTTTCCGCCCCAATGCCCCGTCCGCCTTCGACCAAAGACATGTGAACGGCTGGAATATCCTCTTGAGACGGCAGCTTATATTCGCCCAGACTGGCGTGGGTAACGCGGCCTTCCTCAATGACCAAGTCCTCGAGAACAGCCTCGCCGTAGCCAAAAACAACGCCGCCCTCCAACTGGATGTAATGTGACGCCTCATTGATAATGCCCGCCACGTCGTACGCTGCGATGAGATCCTCCACGACAATTTGACCGGTTCCAAGGTCAACGCGAACTCTTGCTAGGGTTACGTTGTAGGAACAGACATGTTCGATTTCACTGGCATCATGACCGACACGAAGCCAGTCGCCCTCCCTCTCCCGTGCGAACCGGGCCAAGGCGGCCCGAAGATCGGGCAGCTCATACGTGCCCGGCAAGCCGAACCGGCTTTGGAGCTCCTGCACAAGCAGCTTGGCTGCCTTGTGAAACGCCTCGCTGGCCGTGACCGTCACACGGCTTCCCCCACAACCCGTATCGTAGTTCAGTTCATGGGTCTCAGCTTGGCGAACGGTAATCAGCTCGCCCGGAAGTGATAACAGCCGGCTTAAAATGTTGCGGCCGAGCGTCATTTGTCCGCCCCCTTGGTCAGGGAACGGAACATGCACAACTAATTGTCCGGAACTCGTGGGCTCCAGTCCGATTTCAGTTATACCGCCGTGTGTCGGCCTTTGATAGAAGGCATACCCGGTGCCCCGCACCCACTCTCCCTCCTTCGGAAGCGGGCGAACAGGCACGCTGTCCGCAAGCTCCTTCACGGCTGCAAGCGTCTCCCGGGAACGGACCTCCAGAAAGTGATCGCCGGTGGGAGAAGGGTCTCCATCCTGAAGCATATTCCGCTCCCGCAGCTCCAGCGGATCGATCTGAAGCTGGCGTGCAGCCATATCGATCACACTTTCCACAGGGAAGTGCATCTGAACCGAGCCTGGCGCACGGGCATGGCCACGGGGGACGGTGTTCGTATAGGCGATCGTACTTTGAATACGGGCGACCGGAATACGGTAAGCGGAACCCGCGTCCGGAATCCCGATAAGGTTCACGTTAACCCCTGCCTTGTACCCCGCATAAGCGCCGCCGTTCAACACCGCGTCGACATCGAGCGCAGTAAATTTGCCATGCTCATCGAGACCTAGACGAACCTTAACGGAAGCCGAATGCCGGGGATTCGTTCCCATCAGGTCTTCGGCATAGGTCATTCGAAGCTTCACCGGGCGCCCTGTAGCTTTCGCAAGGGCGATCGTTAACGGAATTTCCATAGGAGAGCCTTTACCTCCAAAGTCGCCGCCGACAAAAACAGGATGAATGTGAACGTGCGACGCGTCAATCGCCAGCCAATCGGCCATTTGCTGGCGAAGCCGGTACGGTGACTTGTTCGGCGCCCAAATTTCAACCTCATCTCCAAGGACTCGGGCGATACAGGAGTGCGGTTCCAGGTACCCCTGGTGACGAGCCGCCGTTGTGAACGTTTCAGTGAAGACATACTTCGAACGGGCCAACGCCTCGGATACGTCTCCACCGTTCGACAAGCATATGCGGGATTGCAAATTCGCAGCATCGGTATCCTTCGTGACGGCTCCCTTGTAATTCCATGGAGAGTCGTGCAGGATAGGCGCCCCCTCCTGCAGCGCCTCTCTGGCATCGTAAACGGCCGGAAGCGGTTCGTACTCCATCTCGATGAGCGCCAAGGCTTCTTCCGCAATGTCTCTTGTTGTGGCGGCGACGGCAGCGACGCGATCGCCCGCGAACAAAACCTTGTCGCTCGCAAGAACCGGGATATCCCTTACGATCCGGCCAAATGTGCCGCTTCGAATGTCTTTTGCCGTAATAACGGCAACAACACCGGGCAATCGGGCGGCTTCCTCGGTGTTAATCGATACGATACGCGCATGTGCATAGGGACTTCGCAAGACGGCCCCATAGAGCATATCCGGCAAGGTGATGTCATCCGTATACCGCGCTTCGCCACGAACCTTCTGAAAGCCGTCGACCCGATTCGATTTTTGTGTAATTGGCGGCGTTTGCGAACTCATCGCTTACCCCCTCCTCTAAGTGAGATGGACAACGTGTAACTGCGAGCGTGAGGAGCGCCCGAGCCCGAACACAGGAGCGTCAGGCGACTCCCGGGTTAATCGAGCTTGATGCCGCGCGTCTCTTTGAACACCCAAGCCCATGCGGCGAGTGCCAAAAACTCAAGCGCGCCTACCAGAACAACGGATTGATATCCCCATGCAGCCGACATGCTCGCCGCAATGAGCGGAGGGAAGAACGCCAGACCACGGCCGATCTGCAAAGCTGCCGAAACACCGGTGGAGCGCAAATCAGAAGAGAACATCTCACTAAACAGGACGCCAAACACGGTTGCGGCATTACAACCAAAGTAGAGGATGAAGAAAGGAAGGAGAATCCAGGAAGAGGTAAGGAGGTATTGCCAAGTCAAGAAAAGAATAATGCCTCCGACCGCAGCGGTGGCCGCGAGATAGCATAACGTAACACGTCTGCCCCAGCGGTCATTCGTGTAGGAAGCGACTACATTGCCCACAAGGCCGGCCAAAGCGGAGAATAAGACCCACCAGGAGGCGTGCGTGATGGACAGACCCTGTTTCGTCAGATAGGTCGGCAGAAATGTGGTGATCCCGTAGTAGGCGAAGAACTGAAGACAAGCAGCGATCAGGCACTTGAAAAACGGAACCATGAAGCTCGCTTTAAAAATTTGACTCCAGTCAACGCCGGTCTTTTCGACCTTTTTCTGCCACACTTCCGACTCCGGTGTCGTTTTGCGGATATAGATCGCAATCAGGATCGGAAGCGTTGAAAGCACCAAGGTCCAGCGCCAGCCGATCGCAGGCGCAACATAACCCCCGACAACGGCGGCGAGAGCGATGCCGAAGTAGATACCGCCATACAGCAGCCCTCCCCACCAGCCGCGTTTCTCCTTCGGCACGACTTCCGACACCAGCGTTTGGCCGACGCCATACTCGCCGCCGATGCCAAGTCCGGCAATGATGGTCCAGATGATGAGCCACTCATAGTTGAAGGTAAAAGCCCGGGCCAACGTACCTACGCAATAGACGACGATGGTCCAGAACAAAATATTTTTTCGTCCGTATTTATCCGCCAACATGCCAAATCCGATGCCGCCCACGGCCATCGCCAACAACTGAATCGAAAACACAAGCGCTGTTTGCCCCCCAGACAGGCCAAATGCCGCAGCGATAGGAACGATGAGAAAAGTCATTAGCGCGACTTCATAATAATCAAAAATCCAGCCCACCAGTGCACCTATGAATGCCGATTTGTAACCACGTCGCGCAGGGAGCGTCCCCGTACCCGTCTGAGGTTGTAAATTTGACATATCGAGCCACCTTCCCTTATGAACTCCTGGATTACTTGAGGGTAAGCAGTTTCAGAAAACAAGTTGCATTTCGATTTGGCAGTTGGTGTAACGATCTTAATTTTGTAAGCGTTTACAATAATAAATCACATTGTTTATTCGCCAATAAGATTTCCGTTCTGAAGACTGAACGCCCCCTTTAAAGTTCTTATTTGCTCTCCTGCTGATCCATGAAAGCCATGAATTACGCTCGGGGTCATCGTGTTAAGCACATAGTAAATTACACCTGTTCGAAAGTCAATATTTAATTTTCCAAAACCGAATTTCGGACTTTTTTTGAAAAAATGGACATACTGCCGCAAGCTCAGCATAAAATAAATGAATGTCCACCCTATCTTTAAGGAGTTAAAACCGTTCGTTCTTCGGGCAGGAATATTGGCGAAATGACAAGGCGGGCTGCGCTGGGCGCAGGAGATGAAGGCAGGGAGGATGGAAGAGATTCACGGTCCGGGCCTCTCCCTTCCCTTAGGTAGGGTGTTTGGCGGGAGAGGCTGCACCAAAGCCGGTAAAGCAGCGTTACTAGCCGAAACCGCAGGCTCCCTTTACCCCATTTGCTTTAGGGTGTCCGGGTTCCAGCCCACACGCTTCGATATTTCCGCTGCTGTATGCATCACGCGTTGAATGACATCGCTTACCAGGTATTCCCTAAACCGGTAGTCTGGTCCGGTAATGCTAAGGCCTGCTATAACCTCGCCCTTGTGGTTAAAAATCGGCGCAGCGATGGCAGCCGCACCATTCTCCAATTCTGAAAAGCTGATCGAATAACCGTCCTGCCTGCACTTAACGAGGACCTCGCGCAATTGTGACTTATCCGTAATGGTGCCGGAAGCAATCTGGACCGGTTGAATCGATTCCAGGTACGCGTTCACGCGGTCTTCGTCCATATTGGCAAGAATGATTCGCGGGCAGGCTCCGGCATAGAATGGCGCCCTGCGGCCGATACGCGTAAAGACACGAACCATTTGGCTGGCTCTTGCATCTACTTTTTCGACATAAATGGCTTCTTCTTCCTCAGGCACCGAAAGGTTAACGGCTTCGTCCATTTCGTCGCGAAGCTGGTTCATCAGCGGCAGAGCAACCTTCCTTAAATCCAGACGCTCGGCAACGAGATGACCGTAATGAAGAAGAGAGAGCCCGAGAACATATCTTCGGTCGCTTCGTTTAGACAAAAACCCCATATCCTCCAGAGAGCTCACCATACGCATCACCGATGTTTTAGGTAAATTCGTTATGGTTACCATTTCATTGATAGACAAGGCTTCTGAATGCTCGAATAATTGCAGAATATTCATGGATTTAATAACAACTTTGTTTTTGGTCATAGGTGCACCTCCCCGGAAAAGTCCGAATTTTGAACCTTAGAAATTAAATATTGACTTTCACACATGGATATTTTACTATGTGCTTGACAAGATGGCAACTAACCTTCAAAAATCTGCGCTGATTTTATAAGGGGGTGTTACGTCCATATCGCTCGGTTTCTCGGATGGTTTAACTTGTACCGCATCTATTCATGAAAGCGGTTTAATAACCTTGGGGAGGTTTCGGCATGAGCAAATGGGAGATCGTACCTGTAGACGTGGGGACGCTGACCGTCGATAAATCGGAGTTCACTTATATGCGTAATTGCGGTGTTCAAATGTACGTTCCGAATATCGTCTGGTTCGTAACGGATGGCGAACGCCAATTGATTGTGGATACGGGGGCTCCTGACCCGGAGTTTTCGACGAAGTATCATTTTCCATTCACGCGGTCGTCCGAGCAAGAGCCCGAGGTTGCCTTGAGGAGTAAGGGGTGTGATCCGAGTAAGGTTGAGGCGGTGATTACGACACATTTGCATTGGGACCATGTGTACAACAATCATCTTTTCGAGAACGCCCAATTTTACGTTCAAGGCAGAGAATTGCGTTATGCCATCGACCCGCTTCCGATTCATATGAAAGCCTACGAATCGATGGCGATCGGCATGTCGCCAAGCTTCATCACCGACACCAAATACAATATCCTTCACGGCGACAAACAGCTTACGGAAGGTATATTCTTGTTTACGACGCCGGGTCATACTCCGGGAAGCATGAGCGTTGCCGTTGAAACCGCGAAAGGCACCTACGTGATCGCCAGTGACACCGTCCCCTTGTTTGAAAACTGGAACTGGCCTACTGCACATATGCCCCACCTCCCCAACGGGATTCACTGGGATCTCGAAGAATACTTCCAAAGCTTCAAGAGGATTGAGGAGATTGCCGATTTTGTGTTGCCCGGGCATGACCCTCTCGTATTCAATTACAGCAAATACCCGCCGGAGGACAATGCCTCATGATATATGAGCTTCGAATTTACGACATCCACCCCGGAAAAATGCAGGCGATCAACGACAGATTCGCTCATTTCACATTAAGCATTTTTGCCAAACACGGCATGCGCGTCACCGAGTTTTGGCAAGATATCGACGATAACCGCAACCGGCTCTACTACGTGATGGAATTTTCCGATATGGAAGCGCGCAATCAAAGCTTTGAGTCTTTCTATAACGACCCCGAATGGCAAGAAGTGAAAAGCGAAACGGAAAAGGAAGGGCCGATCGTAGCGAAGGTGGAGAGCGTTTTCCTTCGGCAGGTGCCTTATTTCCCGCAGCCTTGAGAGATGTTTCATCCTTTTCCCGTCTCATGCGACAAAAGGCTGCGCTTGCAGCCTTATCATGCAGCCGTCGATTTGTTGTTCTTCGGACCCAGACAGCAAACGGAGCCGCGCAACCCGCGCAGCTCCGTTATGGTTGTTACATATTACATGAGCGCAAAGCCTAACTCCCCGCATTTTTTTTGGTGATCTCTACGATTCCGTTATCGCCATCTACTTTGACCCAATCGCCGGTTTCGATAATATCCAGCGGGTCCTGATCCAGCCCCGTAACCGTGGGCGCATGAGAAACCACCGTACCCAAGGCCGCCTTCGTCGTCATCACGTTAAAAATCATCGCTTTGGGAGCCGCCCCCACCATCCGCGCCATGTGGAAATAGGCGGACCAGCCGGACGATCCTTTCGCGCCGGGAAACACGAGCACTTTATCTTTAAAGCTTTGGCCTCTCAATTCATGCTGCAGTTCAATAATCGTACCGGTCATCGGATTAATGCCGCCCCAGCCGGATATCGTATCCTTGGTGACAAGCGCCTCTCCTTCCGCGCATCCGCCGACCACTTTTCTTCCGTGAAGAACAATTTTCGTCATCGCAATTCTCCTCCCCAATTCCCTGTTATCGCTGCCCGGACGCAATCCTCAAGCGATCCGAACCAGCATTGGATCCCCATAATCGCCGGCAGGTAGTGCGCCTGCTTCGCCGAGTCGGTGGCCACCACCTTCGTACCCGGCGGCAGTACTTGCCCAAGCGCCGGACACGTATCGCTCATCAAAAAACCTCCTGCGTCGGTAATGATCTGGGTATATCCGTTCCGGTCCGCCAATTCCCGAATCGCCCGCGGTGTGAAGATCCAAAGCTGCGTGCCGCTGTGGACCCGCTTTCCTTTCAGCAGCTTGCAAATTTCCCAGATCTGTTCGATGGACGCGTGCGGGCAGCCCAGCATAATGAAATCGACCTTCGTATCTTTGGCCGATATGTTCAACCGGTTATACGCCCGTTGTCTCTCCTCTTGGCCAAACTTGAAGCTGAACTGAGGTTTCTTCCCTCCTAAAGCCTCCTCAACCGATTGCGCTTCCGCCGTTATTTTCGGGATATGGTACAGCTCCACACCGCCCGAGGAAGCGGCGGACGCCCCAAAATGCTTGATCCGATAAGAATTCGGAACATGCCGAACCCCGCTCAGCACAGGCACCCGATCGCCCACGACTTCACCGACGTAGTAACCGAGGAGACCCCAATCGAGCATGCTCTCGACGTCCCATTCGACTTCCACCAGATCAGTCGCCAGCCGATTTTCGTCCACATGGTAGCCCCAGTAAGGGATTCGCCCTGTCAGCATCGCCGCCCCCGTGCTTTCCCGCCCTTCACAATTGGTGCGGGCGCCGAGCACCGAGTTGATGTACACGACGGCAGAAGATTCCATCCAGGCGCAGTGCTCCCCCTTCACCGGTATATTCCCGACCTGGTAGGGCGTACAGGTGCTCATCAGCTGGATGCCGATCGAAGCGTTGTATTCTTCATGCTCTTTAATGGACTTCACACGGTCAGGGGTGCCGCCCATCTGCTCCCAGTGCTGCGCATCAAAACCGGTGATCAGCTGACAGGAGTGGGTTTTGACCATCGGAATCTCAACAGCCTCCTGACTGTCCAGGTTAAACTCGGAAAATAACGCGTCGAATCCGTACTTAGCCGCATAATCCCGCATGTAGCCGCTGGAAGCGACTACCGTTGTGCTCACGTTGGAGGTTTCCACTAATTTCTCCGCCCCCAAAGCCTCTCCGTAGCGTATGAGCAAATCCATCGCCTTTTGCACCGCGGGCCCGTCGCTGCCATCCAGCATCCGTTTCTCTTCGTCGGTCAATCTCATCTCACACGCTCCATTGTTTGCCGTCTATACGGAAATTCATAGTCATTTGCTTATCCGTACGATCCAGATTATCTTTCCCATGCGTTAACGGGTAGCCGTTGATTGTAGACGATAATAATTTAACCTTAGCCCCGTCGAATGCGGGACTAAGGTTTATTCAGACATACGCCTGTAGTCAAAGAGCCTTTCCTTTCACCGGCCGCTGGCCGTTATAGGCATACTCCAGCAATTGCCGGATCGACTTTTCATCGATTGGACGAGGGTTATAATAAGGATTCTGCGTGGCTAATTTGGCCGCTGCATCGAGATCCTTCTCTTTCATTCCGATTTCTGCAAGCGAGGTTGGAGCATCCATCGACTTCAACAGGTCGTAGATGGAACCGGCGACATCGCTCACATCGGAGCCCAATGCCCGGGCGAGCGCTTTCATCGCTTCCGGCGCATGGCCGGCATTGTACCAAATCGCATACGGCAGAACTACCGTGTGCGTTTCCGCGTGCGGCAGATTGTAGCTGCCGCCCAGCACGTGGCACAGTTTGTGATGTAAAGCCATTCCTACCGATCCCAATACGGTTCCTCCCAGCCACGTTCCGTATTGCGCTTCGGAGCGGGCGTCCTCATCGTTCGGATTCGAGCAAATTTGCGGTAAGCTGGCGCGAAGCGCCCGTATGCCGTCTTCGGCCAAGAGGGAAATAATCGGGTTGGCGTTCTCGGCGTACAAGCCCTCTGCGCAATGGGCAATGGCGTTCATTCCGCTGGTTACGGACAAGCGTACAGGCAGCGTGACGGTAAGCTTGGAATCGTAGATCACGCTTTTCGGTTTAACGATCAGATTTTTCCCCGTCTTTTTCACCCCATTCTGCGTTATTCCCCAGATCGGCGTCATTTCCGATCCGGCATAAGTCGTAGGAATGGCTAAAATAGGCAGGGAAGTTTCCAACGCAATGGCTTTGGCAAGACCGATGGAAGAACCGCCGCCGACAGCAACGAGGCTGTCGACATCGAGTGATTGCACACGGCTGAGCGCTTCCGTCACCGTTTCATACGGGATGTGCTGCACGGCTTGCGCATGAATGCCGGCGCATAAGTCGCCGAGCAAGGCGCCGACTTCACGGGCCAATTCCGCTAAGTCAGCCGTAGCAATAACGAGCGCCTTGCGGGCGCCGAGAGCTTGAAGCTCTGCGCTAACCTCGGTTAGCGTACCCGCACCGAACAGGACTCTGCCGGGCAGGCTTTCAAATTGAAAATTTTTCATTTGCCATCCTCCGCGAATACCTGTTACTTGATTTGTGGATTTGTAATCGGCTCCAGAGCAGCCACGATTTCTTCGCGGCGATGCTCGAACCAGGACGGCAGCAGTAACTTATGCCCGAGCTTATCCATAGGCTCGTTAATTTCAAAGCCGATGTCGCTGGTCGCAATCTCGCACAGAATGCCTCCGGGGGAGCGGACGTAAACGGAATGGAAGTAATCGCGGTCCTTCACTTCGGAAGCATCCGTATACCCGATTCCTTCCAGGTGCAGTTTAAGCTTCGTCGCTTCGTCGTCGTTTGCAACCGCAAAAGCCACGTGGTGAACCGTCCCTTCACCGAACGTCCAGCTGCCTTGAGGCACATCCGGCTCGTGAATGAGGAATATCGTCTTTTGCGCGCCGCCGTCGCCGATTTCAAAACGATGGTACGGTCCTTCCTCTCCCGTTTTCCGGAAGCCTAACCCGTCCACGAGAAAACGTTCCTGCTCGGGAACTTCCCGCACCGACATCGTCACACTGTGAAAGCCCCGTACCGCTTCCGCGTCGGAAACTTCATCCGTAATCCAACCGGCGCGTTTGTCGCTGTCGTCGGCGACAAATTCGAATTCCAGACCGCACGGGTGGAAGAAGCCGATCCGCTTCTGGCCGAACCGCGATTCAATGGAGCCGTGCCCGACACCGTGCTTGTCAAGATGCTTGAGCCAAAATTCCAGTGACGACTCGGGGACGGTATAAGAGGTGATCTTCACCTGACCCGACCCTTTGCGTGCCTTAATGCCTGCCTTCCTGTAAGGAAAGGTCGTCATGACGGTACCGATTTCAGCGTTGCGGTTTGCGTAATAGAGGTGATAGATGCTTTCCGCACCGTCAAACAGAACCGTCTGCTTGACCATCCGCTGACCTACGATTTGGGTGAAGAAGTCGATATCTTCCTGCGCTCCTCCTACACCGGAAGTGACATGATGAATACCGCTGATCAATTGAGCCATATTTCTTTTC
>NZ_BIMH01000008.1 GCF_004000985.1 Paenibacillus validus NBRC 15382
TAAATAAGGCGCCGCGGGGGGGTTGGATCTCATGAAGAAAGGGAAAACATTATACGGACTTTTGGCCTGTGTCACTATTCTATTTATCCTTTCCGCCTTGGTGGACAATTATATTATCGACCCCGGGGCCGAGGGATTTTTGAGCGAGAAAACCGGACTTAAGCGTGAGCTTAATCTCCCGGTCCGGTTAAACGTTATGTACGTTCATGTTGCATTTGCCTGCATCGCCATGGCGTCCGGGCTACTCAACTTTTATAATCGTATCTTTGAAAAAAGCCGCAAGTTCCATCGCATTAACGGCTATGTTTATTTAGTGTCCGTACTTCTTGTCGTGCTGACTTCCGGATACATGGCTCCTTACGCAACCGGAGGAAAAATAAGCAGTATGGGGTTCAATGCGCTAAATATTATATGGCCGGTTATAACCATTGTGGCGTTCGTTCAAATCAAAAAGAAACGGATCATCCGGCACCGGAACTGGATGATCCGAAGTTACGCCTTTTGTTTTACGAACATGTTGATTCATCTCATCACCTCCCTTTTTCATCAGGGATTCGGTCTGGTTTACGCTACCAGCTATACAATTGGCGTTTACGGCTCCATTGTGCTGCTGCTCGTTATTCCTGAGGTGATCATCAGAACTATCGGTAGAGGTTGTGGTTCCCCAAAAGGAATGGTATAAGGATGAAAAAATTTTTCGGATTACTCATGTCGTTTGTTCTAGTTCTAAGTCTAGTTTCCTCTGCCGTAAGTGCGAAACCAAAAGAGAAAAATGATATATTCGAGGACAAAAGTATGCATGTTCAAATCGTATTATTCGATGGTTTCGATCTGCTGGACGCATTAGCGCCATATGAAGTATTCGCTGCCGCGGGAATGTACTCAGGAGGGGCAGTTACTGTGGAATTGGTATCCGCAGAGGGTAAGCGTTCAGTCCCGAGCGGTATGAATGGGCCCGCCCTCGAAGCGCAAGCCGCATTAGACCCAAATCGTTCGGGAATTATTTTGGTGCCTGGAGCTCGGGTAAACCGGCGGGAAATTCGGAAGATGCCATTGCGAATATATTAAGGCAGGCCAACGAGACAGGCTTGCCGGATATGATGAAACGAGCTTTCGAAAATAAGAATATCACTGTGGCTACAGTATGTGGAGGTTCATTGCTGCTTGCTATGGATGGTTTGTTGAAAGATAGACATGCAGTTACCAATCAAATAGGCATGGCTGCGTTAGGAGCTCTCGGTGCAATTCCGGTGAATGCAAGAGTCGTTGAAGATGGTCCTCGCTTCGTGAGCGGGGGAGGCGTGACTTCGGGACTTGACGTGGCCTTGTATTTGGTTGAGCGTGAGTTAGGGCCCCAAATTGCTAATGCCGTAGAAAGATTATTCGAGTACGAGCGAAGAGGCACGGTGTGGCACGCGGAAGGCATTGCGCCGATCGACTTTAAGACGAGTCAAAAAGCGTCTAAAGAAGAACAACCGGCTGTAGTTCCCTGAGTAATGCCGAAAAGTGAGGAATCGAAAAGTACTAAGTTCTATATTTTAAACGGACGGGATATTTTTCACGTATAACAAATATTAGGACACTCGGCGCTTGATATGGTTCGTCACTGTGTAGAATTATTTGGGACAGACCTCATGGAGCATCATCAAAAGTATAGTCCCGTTGAAAATATGAAGAAAGTTGATGCGAGCTCATGTTACCCCGGAGCGCAAGCTCGAGTTCTTCTTTCTTTTTCTTCATTGTTCGGCGTGCGAAGCCGGCAAGTTTCTCCGGATCAGTCTCGCCGTCGACCATGGCCTCAAGCATGTCCCTACTGGAGAGCCCCATAATGTCCGAGACGACGGAAGCCAGCTTCATGTTGGCGCCTTCGAGAACTTTTTGAACGCGGTTATGTTCGCGAGATCGTTCTTGAATCAGACTTCGACGGTAACGGACCAGTTCTCTCAATTCGCGTTGATTGCGAAATAAAAGCACATTCCCAAGCCATAGTGAATAGCATATTTTATATTTCTGTGAAGGGAATGAGCAAACAAAATGTACTACGCTGGGTATATGTATCCATATCCATACTACGTTAACGTCCCAATGTATAGCTATGTAAGACAGCCTGTGTACTGGGCGATTCCACAAGAAATAGAGCATACAAACCTATTTGGTCATCGGCAGTCATCAGATATGGAAAGTAGAATTGAGTTAAAAGATTTTGGAAGAGCACCATTTGTTGTGAATATTAACGAGGCTACAAAGCAAAACAGTACATTTCGCACTGCCATATGGACAGGAAATAACTTACAAGTTACTGTGATGAGTATCCAAGTTGGAGAAGACATCGGTTTAGAAGTTCACCCCACAGTTGACCAATTCTTGCGTATTGAAGAGGGGCAAGGTATAGTTCGCATGGGTGATACTAAAGATAATTTAAATTTTGAAAAAAGAGTTTATGATGATTTTGCAATCATGGTACCTGCTGGTAAATGGCACAATTTAATAAATACGGGCAATAAGCCACTTAAACTTTATTCTATTTATGCCCCGCCTCAGCATCCATTTGGTACGGTTCATAAAACGAAAGCAGACGCAATGGCTGCCGAGTAAAACCATATACTTGCAGGCATTCTCCGTAAAGATAATAAGGTACTGTTAGTAATTGAACTCACATAGTCGTATATATATTTTGTGCAGTGACCTCTCAGGGAACAACCGCCCGGAATAAGTTTAGAGCCAGCAGGTATTCCCTCCTGGACTCTTTAACAGAAATGAGGCGCTCCATGTTCTTGGCACTGCACGCTTGATGATTATTTAACCTGTCGAAAAGACAGGTTTTTTTGCGTAGAAACAAAGAACTTAACAGAAGCCCTTGTCTTTTACCCCTTCTATGCTGGAATAGATATTGGTTCTTGATTTTCATGTCGCTGCTTGCATTCCATTTGAAAAGTTCCGCAGTGATAAGGAATGGAAGCGCAGCAAGACAAAGAAGTTTAACTCGGATAGCCAAGGAATTAAAAAGTTTATCCACGCTTTAGAAGATATTCTTTATCTAGCCGCATAATTTGCGGGCATTCCCTATTTTTTTGCGCGGTAAACGGTGGAGAAATCATTTATAATGAGCTCAGGTGAAATGTGAAGGATACTTATGACAGCGGTTAATAAGGAGAAAGTAACCATGGGAAAATATCAGGACGTAATCAGGGGGGCTCAGCAATTGCTGCTGAACTTGCCGGATCCCATCTATATTATTGATCTTGAAGATCGTGTCCTTTGGGTCAATCAGGTTTTTGAGAACAGGTTTGGCTTTTCCGATGCGCCAATGTACCATAACAACATCATCCACCCTGATGGGACTGGAATAAACCCGAATGTCATTGTGACACCTATTTTGAATGATGACAATCTCCCGATTGCCTACACGGTCTTATTAAAAGAGGCAAGGAGAGGAGAGCGGATGGAGTTCGAGGCGGAGGAACGGGAAGAAAGATACCGGATTATTGCGGAGAATACATCGGATACGATTGTTCTGGTTGACAATCAAGCCATTGTTCGTTACGTGTCCCCATCCATGACCTCGTTATCCGGTTACAACAATGATGAATATGAAGGGATGGATGCGTTCGATATTATTCATCCGGAAGACCGCGACCGTGTGCGATTCAACTATTGGAATGTTCTACAATCGAAACAGCCGGTGAATTTGGAGTACCGGGTCATACATGCGGAGGGCCATACGATACACATAGAAGCCCGGGTAAAGCCCGTGTTGGACGGCAAAGGTGATGTCAAGTATGTTGTCGCTGTTGCAAGGGATGTCTCGGAGCGTAAAAAGACGGAGCAGCTGCTGGAGAACATACTGGATAATGTAAACGCTGCGGTTTGGTCAACCGATAAAGATTTTACCCGCTATACGTTCTGTTCCGAAAGTATGGAGAAGATTTCCGGAATACCGAGGAGTGAATTCATCGATAATCCGATTCGTTTACATGATCATATTCACCCCGCGGATAATGCTGTTCTAATGGGAGAAGTGAAAAGGAAGCTGGATATGGGGTTGCCGGTTCGCCAAGCGTTTCGATTCATCCATGTGGAGGGAGAAACGAGGTGGGGAAGACTGATCATCCATCCTTGGCTGGACCATACGGGAGCAGTAGAACGGTTGGACGGTATCATTCTGGATATTACTGAAAAAATGCGTTCGGAGCTGGCATTGGAAGAGAGCGAACAAAGGTATAAGTCTTTATTCGAAAACAATTTGGACGGGGTCTTTTCTATTGAGCTGAACCGATTTTATTTTGTCAATGCCAACCGTGCTTTCGAACTGATTACCGGCATGGAGTTATCCCAGCTGACAGATCGTTGCTTTATGGGAATGATTTTTGATGAAGATCATCCGCTGGTATACGAAACGCTTCTCGAGGTGATGCAGCAGGGGATGCCCAGGGATATTGAATGCCGCCTCCATAACGCGAAGCAAGGTGAGAAAATTGTAAGTATCACGTTCGTGCCTATCTTCCTTTCGGGGAACTTAAATGGTATTCATGGTATTGTAAAGGATATTACGAAGCGAAAAACAGAGGAGAGGGAGTTAATCAAAAGGGAGGAAAGGTATAAATTCCTCCAGCAAAGCTTAAATGGGCTCTCGAATGATCTGGCCAACGTCATGAAAGTATCCGAGCTAGAGAATCGGCTCATCGATGAGGTAAGGACAGTGCTGCAAGTCACGGCTGTTTCCATCGAGGAAGTGCCGAGGGGGCAGGAAGCTGCCATCATGAGTCCGCATGATACCTGGATTAAAATCGGCGAGAAGCAACAGCCGGTCTATTTACGAATCGCAATGGAGCATCCCTTGCTTAGGATTGAGGAAGAATGGCTTGAGACGGCTGTTCACTATGTCACCATCCTTTACGATAACCTTCACTTGATTGAAGACCTCATGAAGCGGCTTGAGGACTTGGTAACGACCAACGAAACGCCTAAATGGATGCTTAGACTGTTATTTAAACTATCGGAAAAAGAACGATCCTCGCTATCCAGCGACTTGCACGATTCGGTGCTTCAGGATTTAATTATTTGGTATCGCAGGCTGGAATCGTTACGTTCTACCGGAGCCTTCGAGAAGGAAGCACATCGTGAGTTGATGCAGATTGAAGAGGGTCTATTAGATGCCATTCATCAGATCCGAATTACTTGCAACGAGCTGCGGCCGCCGTTCCTGCTAAAGATGGGACTGGTCGAATCGTTAAAAAGTCTCTTTGAGTATACGAGGATGTTCTCCAATTATGAGATTGAATTCACGGCTGATCCGTTGAATGTTTCACTGAACGAGGAGCAAATTCTCGGAATGTACCGAATCGTTCAGGAATTACTGAACAATGCTTCCAAACACTCCAAGGCCAATAAGATAACGATGTCGCTGATCAGCCGTGCAGATCATGTTCATTTTTCTTATTCCGATGATGGGGTCGGGATGGATTTATCCGCTTTCGAGGGCTCATTTCAGCATATGGGGATTGCCGGGATAGAAAAAAGGGTGCTTAGCTTGGAAGGGAAAGTGGAATTTCAGTCAGCCCCGCAGCAAGGTTTTCACGTAACGATTCATTTTCCAAAAATTTAGCTTAAAGGTGAACGATATGGAGATCTTATTGGTTGACGATCATCGTTCGGTTGTTGAGGGAACGAAAATGCTGATCGAGTCCGAGCCGAACATGAATGTCACGATTGAAACCGATGTGTATGGCGTGCCTGACTTGGTTCGTCTCAAAAAATTTGATGTGATGCTGTTCGATTTATACATGCCGAATATGAACGGCGCCGATTTGACGCGTAAAGTTCTGGAGTATGTACCTGATGCCGTCATCCTCATTTATTCAGGCTTTGAAATCGCGCCGCACTTCAATTTGCTCATGGAATCAGGCGTTTCCGGTTTCATTGCCAAAACATCCACCCGGGAACAGCTCATCCAAGCCATTCGCTGCGCGGCAAGGAAAGAGGCCATTGTCCCTATGCAGCTGCTTAAGCAGCTGAGGCGTCAGGAGATTATTGTGCAAGGGGAGACGGGTCATGATGAAACCACGATCACCCAAGAAGAAGATAAGCTGCTTCGGGAATTGGCTAAAGGCAAGAGCAACAAAGAGATATCCAGAACGTTGATGATCAGCCAGCGCTCATTGGAATATAGTTTGACGGAGCTTTTCCAAAAGCTGCATGCCAGCTCGCGCGTGGAGGTCATTAAGAAGGCAAAAAGTTTGGGGATTCTTCCAACAGAGGATTTATACTAATTTTATACGAACGATGATTGAAGGCCGGTCAAAGACCGGTCTTTTGTTTGTGGAAAAGAGGGCTCATGATTTGCGCGGAATCCGCAAAATTTTGCGGGGATGCTTGCATCGTTTGCGCGTTGGCCATTCATTACCTGTATTATGATGGTCTCATACCAAGCAAGGGTACTCATTCTCAGACCATTAGGAGGACGACAAACGATGATCAAACTAGAGAAAGTGTCCAAAGTGTTTACTTTGGAATCGGGCAGCTTCACAGCTTTAAAGCAGAATGATATTCACATTAAGAAAGGGGAATTCATTGCCATCATGGGTCCCAGCGGCTCGGGTAAGAGTACACTGCTGCAATTGATCGGAGGCCTGGACCTTCCGACCTCCGGCACCATCACTGTCGATGGGGTCAGGCTGGATCAGTTGAACGAGAAAGATAGAACCTTGTTTCGCCGGACGAAAGTGGGCTTCGTATTTCAAAACTACCAGCTGCTTCCCATGATGACTGTCGCGGAGAATATCGCGCTCTCTCTAGCGGCGAATAAAACGCCGAAAGCGGAAATCGATTCGATCGTCAACCGATTGATCCGCGAGGTCAATTTAGAAGGGAAAGCATCGAATTTTCCATCACAGCTGAGCGGCGGACAGCAGCAGCGCGTGGCGATCGCAAGAGCGCTTGCGATAAAGCCGGGCCTGATCCTGGCGGACGAACCTACGGGGAATTTAGATCGGAAAAACGGTCAGGATGTGCTGCAGCTGCTGTCCCGATTGAGTAAAGAAGAGCGGATTACCGTTGTCATGGTCACACACGACCGGCATGCAGCGAAAACGGCGGACCGGGTCATCATGCTCCGGGACGGAGAAGTGGTCCAAGGCGAATGGGAAGGGGCGGAATTTCATTGAATCTCTGGCAAATTGCATGGCGTAATTTAATGCGCCGAAAGCTTCGAACGCTGTTGACGGTCATGTCGATTGTCATCGGGGTCGCTTCTACGTTCGGGGTCATCGCCTCCGTCGATTCCGCGAAGAAGGCGTTTCCCCTCTACCTGAAAGCGGCCTTCGGCAAAGCGGACTATTCGATTTTCGGGACCGAAGCTTATTTCTCGGAAGAAGTGTTTAGAGAAGTTCAGAAACTTGGGGACACGGCTTCGGTCGCCGTACTCAAACAAAATACAAAGCTGTATTTAGAAGAAGAGGGAATAACCGCTATTCAAAAAAGAGTCGATCTGAGCGGATACAGCCATTTGGACACACCGCTTACGAATTTTAAAACGATCAAGGGAAGCTTGGTTACAGGCGGCGCCATCATCACGGATCGAACGGCGAAGGTGTGGAAAGCCGATGTGGGCGATACGATTTCTCTGGAAACAGACAAGGGAATCAGGAAGATTCAAATATCCGCCATCGTCAAGTATACGGCTGAATTGATGGGACCATCCAGTTGGACGATGGCCAAGTATCATCCATGGTCGGTAGCCGTCCCGCTCCCCGTCCTGCAGGATTGGTTCGGATTGTCCGGAAAGATCGAGAGCGTACAAATTAAGTCCCTTCCCGGACCCGATGTTATAGCTGTGCAGCAGAAGATCGATGAACTGGCAAAGCGTTACGAGAATATCTATATGCAGCCTGTCGTCATCGATTTCAATTCCCAATTCAAAGATGCGGATACGTTCTTTCTCGCGTTATATATCGCCGGATGCCTTGGAATTGCATTAAGCGCCTTTGTCATATTCAATTCCCTGTACGTGAGCATTAATGAGCGAAAGAAAGAGTTTGCCGCGCTGAAGACGATTGGATATACGCCCGAGCAGCTGCGAGCTTTTGTTCTGTTCGAGGTGTTCCTGCTTTCCTTGATTGGAACAGCGGCAGGTTTGTTCATCGGGTATGGACTCGCATATCTTTTAAAGACCATCATCTTTATGTTGTTCAATGTCCATGACGAAGGAAGCATGGAGCTCTCAAAGGGGTTTGTTATATCCATCATTGCGGGCGTGTTGGTGCCGATTGCCGCCTCCCTGTACCCGATCCGCCAAGCCGGTCGAGTGAGCGTCATCGCGGTGCTAAAGGAAAATCGGTCGGAGAAGGCTTCCCTCAATAAATGGCAAGGCATCATCGGCGTGCTTCTGATTCTGTCGAGCTTTTTTATCAAGCATTTGCTTCTGATCCTGCCATTGTTGATCGGCGTTGCGCTAGTCTTCCCCTACCTGTTCCGAATGTTCGTTGTCTTGTTAAGGCCGGTCTATCGTCTCCTGTTCGGGTTTAGCGGCGAAGTGGCGACGCGCAATCTTACCCGGAATCTGGGTCGTACGTCGATGACCTCGGTGATCCTTTGTTTGGGGATCGCGATGATTCTCTTGATGAGCTCATTGAACTCCGCCCTCATCCAGACTTACGAAAGAGTCATTTATTCTTCCTACGGCGGAAATCTGGATATTATGTTTCATCACATCGAACAGACGGATTTGGAGTCGTTAAAGAAGACCGAAGGCGTGGCCGATGCGGTAACCTACCCTTTGCAATCCGTTATCTGGAATCTGCAGGGCCAAAAACGCAAACTCCCTGTTTACGGCGTCGGGGCGGAGTGGATCGATCGTTTCCCGCTGTTCGCGGTTTCGGGGACATCGCACAGCGGGCTCATCAACGATCTGGATAAAGATGAGATCATTATGGATAAGATTTCTTACGGGATATGGGGCGGCCAAATCGGAGAGAGCATCTCGCTGGAGACGCTTCAAGGCCCGGTATCCTTCAAAGTGGTTGCGGTTGTCGAGACGATGAAGAATAGCGGTTATGGAGCGTTTGTGAGCGAAGACCGCTTCCGGGACCGCTTCGGGCTCAAATATGAAAGAAATGCCCTTGTTCTTAAGGACGAGAACATCACGCCGCTGCAATTAAGGGAAAATATTTTCAACCAATTCGGGGTAAGGATCGAGGAAATGTTCGGACCGGAAGACTGGGTGTCGGTAATTGGCGCAACCTATACCGGTTCATTCAGCGTCATCAACCTCCTTGTGATTCTGTCGATCTTGATCTCGGGAATCGGCATCACGAATACGCTGATGATGAACATTATGGAGCGTGTTCGGGAACTGGCCATGATGCGCGCGGTTGGGGTGATGCGCGGCCAATTGATCCGCATGGTTTTATTGGAGGGTTTCGGCATCGGGCTGGCCGCTACGGTGATCGGCTGCGCATTTGGAATTCTGCTGATATTCATCACTTCAACGTTCCTGGAAATCCATTCATTAACCTATCAATTCGGAGTTTCCGGGACCATCCTGCTCATCATCGGCTTGTTCGGGATCTTCATTAGTTTGATATCCAGTTTCACACCGGCATCCAGAGCCGCAAAAACCAGCTTAAGCGAGGCGCTTCGATATGAGTAAACGCATCCTGCTCCTATTATTAATGTCTGTACTGCTTACGGCTTGCGGGCCGGAACCGTCATGGGAGAACGAGAACGTGTCCGTTGCAAGCAATCGAATAATGGCAGACAACGTCAAAGCGGTATGGACCCTTGACGACGGGAAAGCTTCCGAGGCCGGGAAAGGGACGCTGATTCGGATCGAAATCAAGAAGGACGACGGCGAGCGGATCGACAAATTCGAGCTCAATCACGAGAAGCTGCTGCATCTGATCGTGATCGGCAAAGATTTAGCTTATTTCAATCACATTCATCCCGAGTACAAAGGCGACGGGGTATTCGAGATCGAGAATGACTTCCCCGCGGGCGGGGAATATCGTCTGATTGCCGATTTTAAACCTGCCGGCGGCGATTCGATGACGAAAATGGAATGGGTTCGGATCGAAGGGAAGCGTGCCGAACCGGTACCGGTCGTGCCGGATGCGAGTTTGGAGAAAATCGTCGACGGGAAACGGGTAACCTTATCCATTGACCAACTGGAACCTAAAAAAGAGTCGAAGCTTACCTTTACTCTCGCGGATGAACAAACGAATCAGCCGATTACCGACCTTGAGCCCTATTTAGGGGCGATCGGGCATGTCGTGATCTTGTCGGAGGACGGCGAGCGGTATGTACATGTCCATGCCGATGAAGGGCAGGCAACGGGACCGGATGCTTACTTCGAGACGACGTTTCCGCGGAGCGGGGTCTATAAGGTATGGGGGCAATTTCAAAGGGACAATCAAGTGTTTACGGTATCCTTTGTCGTGAAAGTGCCGTAAGAGGCCGCTGTCCGGCAGCCGCGAGAGCATCGTTCGGACTGCCGTTACATCGTAAAGAGCGGAGGATGAAATATGAGTGAGAGCCGAACGCTTGCGATATCAGGAATGACATGCGCCGCGTGTGCTGCCCGCATAGAAAAAGGGCTTAATAAAATGCAAGGCGTCAAAGCGACAGTTAATCTTGCCATGGAAACGGCGCATGTAGAATACGCTCCGTCGACGGTTACTGCCGCCGAGATCATCAAGAAAATTGAACAATTGGGGTACCGGGCGGAGCTCCGATCCGAATTGAAGAGCGACAAGGATCGCCGGCGGCAAGAAATTCGACGTCAACAATGGATACTCCTTTTTTCTGTACTGTTGACTCTTCCCTTATTGTGGGCGATGGTGGGGCATTTCTCTTTCACGTCCTGGATTTGGGTTCCGGATCGTTTCATGGATCCATGGTTTCAATTCGCTCTGGCTACCCCGATTCAGTTCTTAATTGGAGGAAGGTTCTATATCGGGGCATTCAAGGCGCTGCGTAACGGCGGCGCTAACATGGATGTGCTCGTAGCGTTAGGAACATCGACGGCGTATTTTTACAGCTTGTACGTCACAATCGGCGACAAACCGTCAGAGCTATACTACGAAACGAGCGCCGTACTGATTACGTTGATCCTGCTCGGCAAGCTGTTTGAGCATCTGGCCAAAGGCCGTTCATCGGAAGCCATACAATCATTGATGGGGCTGCAAGCGAAGACGGCCCTCGTCATTCGCGGCGGCGAAGAAATTCGCATGCCGGTAGAGAGCGTAGTCGTAGGGGATATGTTCCTCGTAAAACCCGGCGAGAAAGTGCCGGTGGACGGCATCGTCGTAGAAGGGGAAGCCGCCGTCGACGAATCCATGCTGACCGGTGAAAGTTTGCCGGTCGGCAAGCGAACCGGCGACCCTGTGTTCGGGGCGACACTGAACAAGGACGGCGTACTAAGGGTGCGGGCCACCAAAGTCGGGAAAGAGACGGCGCTTGCCCAAATCATTAAAGTCGTGGAAGAAGCGCAAGGCTCCAAGGCGCCGATTCAGCGAGTTGCGGATGTGATTTCAGGGATCTTTGTACCGATCGTCGTTTGTATCGCCGCGGTAACCTTCCTCGCATGGTATTTCCTGGAGCCTGGGGATATCGCCGGAGCGCTGGAGAATGCGATCGCCGTTCTCGTCATTGCATGCCCTTGCGCATTAGGGCTTGCGACACCGACATCGATTATGGCAGGCTCCGGGCGTGCAGCCGAGCTCGGCATATTGTTTAAAGGCGGGGAGCACCTGGAGAATACCTACTCGGTCTCGACTATTGTATTAGACAAAACCGGGACGGTAACCAAAGGAAAACCGGAACTGACGGATATTCGGGTGGAGGGGGCCTTCCATGAAACGCAGCTGCTCTCTTGGGTTGGCGCAGCCGAAAAAAATTCTGAACACCCTCTTGCGGAGGCCATCGTAGCAGGCATTCGTAAGAAAGGCATTTCCATCCCGCGGGCCGAATCGTTCCAGGCGATCCCGGGCTACGGGATCAAGGCGATCGTCGAGGGTAAGGGAATGCTGATCGGGACCCGGAAGTTGATGGAGCGGCACGGCGTGAATGTAGAGCATGCCTATGAGGAAATGAACGGATTGGAATCCGAAGGAAAAACCGCCATGCTTATTGCCGTTGACGGAAAATATGCCGGACTCGTGGCCGTAGCGGATACGGTCAAGGAAACCTCCAGATCAGCAGTGGCTCGCATGAAGCAGCTTGGCCTCGAAGTCGTGATGATCACCGGTGATAATGAACGTACGGCCAAGGCGATTGCAAGCCAGGTCGGAATCGATCAAGTTCTGGCTGGAGTGCTTCCGGAAGGCAAAGCCAGCGAAGTGAAGAAGCTGCAAGCGGCCGGCAAGAAAGTAGCCATGGTCGGAGACGGGATCAACGATGCTCCCGCGCTGGCGACGGCGGATATCGGTATGGCCATCGGAACGGGAACGGACGTAGCGATGGAGTCGGCAGACGTGACGTTGATGCGCGGAGATCTGAACAGCATTCCGGACGCGATCTCCATGAGCAGGAACACGATGGTCAATATTAGGCAAAATTTATTCTGGGCGCTTGCGTACAATGTGATCGGCATACCGATTGCGGCATTTGGTTATCTCGAACCATGGCTGGCCGGAACGGCTATGGCGCTGAGTTCGGTGTCCGTCGTACTGAATGCCCTTCGATTGCAGGATGCGGAAAAAACGGTGAAGGACGGAGACAGAGGTATGAACGGTAGGATGCAATTCGTATTGGTTATCTTGCTTGTCGGCATGTCGTTCTTTGCAGGTTATGGATTCGGGAAGCAAGAGAACGCTCCGAAGGCCGATCAAGCGGCAACGGAGGAAAAGAAGCAGGATTCGCATGGCCATGGTAACGATAAGGACGGTAAGGCTTCAATGGCAACAGATGCGGTGTGGTCTACTGAGAATGCCCGGGCCGGGGAAAGAACAACGGTGCGGATTCACATACAGGACGAAAAGAAGGAACCGGTTCAAAATTTTGAGATCAACCATGAGAAGCTGCTGCATTTGATCGTCGTCAGCAAAGATTTGTCATACTTCGATCATATTCATCCCGAGTATAAGGGCAGCGGCGAGTTCGAGATCGCGACCACTTTCCCTGCCGGCGGCGATTACAAGCTTATAGCCGACTATGTTCCCGCCGGCGGGGGGAAGACGACCCGAACGGAATGGATCAAGGTAGAGGGGGCTTCCGCCAATAACGTACCGCTTAAGCCCGATCGCGAGCATTCGAAGGTTGTGGATGGTGTGCAGGTAACGCTTGAGAACGATCACCCGCAAACCGGCGGGGAGGTTGAATTGGCTTTCAAGCTTGCCGATGCGAATACACAGGAGCCTATAACCGATTTGGAACCCTATTTGGGCGCTGTCGGCCATGTGGTCATACTGAGCGAGGACACGGAGGAATACCTGCACGTTCACCCGGTCGATGAGAAAGCGAAGGGTCCGGAGGCACGGTTTGTCACCAGCTTCCCAGGTGCCGGGATTTATAAAATATGGGCCCAATTCCAGCGGAACGGCCAATTGATTACAGTACCTTTTGTCGTCAGGGTGGAATGAATGGACGAAACGTCAAAGACGCTCGTCTCCCGATTGAACCGGATCGAGGGGCAGGTCCGCGGCATCTAGGGAATGATTGAAAGGGATATCATTTGCGATGAAATCTTGAATCTTAAAAGGAACATGAAGGAGATGGTCCGGATGTTGAAGTTTTTATTACGAGTCGGAGTTTATCTAAGTATGATCGCTGTGTTTGTGGGCGGGGTCGCCGCGTTCGGATATTTGGGTTCTCAGAAAGCGTTCTGGGGCTCGGTTCGCAAGGAACCCGTTCCTTCTCTGCAAGGAATGCAGAAACCCGAACATGATCCCAATAAACCTACGGTTGCCGTTTTGCTGGGGAATGAAAATACGGAGGGCTTGGATTTCACGATTCCGTACCAAATGTTCTCGATGACCGGCGCATACAATGTGTATGCCGTTGCTGCGGACAATCAGGTGAAGACACTGACAGGCGGATTGGATGTGGTGCCGCACTACTCTTTTCAAGAGCTGGATGAACTGCTGGGAAGAAGCGCCGACATTATCGCGATCCCTTTCATGACGATGGGGGACCCGAAGAAATATGAACCTGTCCGTGAATGGATACTAAAGCACAAGGAAACTACGCTGTTAAGCATATGCGCCGGATCGGACAATCTGGCCGCTACCGGATTATTGAATGGGAAGATTGCAGCATCGCATTGGCAAACGAAGTGGATCCTTACCAAGAAATATCCTGAAGTAAACTGGCAATGGGATCAGCGTTATGTGACGAATGGCGATAAGATGATATCCTCGGCAGGCATATCGTCAGGGATCGATGCCGTTCTCTATGTCATTTCACAAAAGCTGGGCGAACCGATGGCGGCAAAAGTAGCGAAGGAAATGAATTATCCTTCTTACCACTTCCTTCAAAACCCGAAAATAGAGCCATTTTATCTCGATTACCGCTATGCAACCTATGTATTGAATAATGCTTTCCAGTGGAACAAGACAAAGGCAGGCGTGCTGCTGTATGACGGTGTGGGGGAAATGGCGGTGGCTTCCGTATTTGATATTTATTCCGACTCCGGAACGACTAGAGTTCTGTCCGTGTCAAGAACGGATCAGCCGCTTGTGACGAAACACGGTTTGAACGTGATCGCCAGACATACGATGTCCAATCTCCCGAAATTGGATAAAATGATCGTTCCGGGCACCGAGGCAAAATTACGGGCAACGGAGGAAATCAAAAGCTGGAACGAAAGGGGCAATGCCATGGAACTCCAGTTCGTTCATGCCGATTCCCCGAATCGATTTTTGTTCGAGGTTCAGCTTGAAGATTTAGCGAAGCAAGAGGACCTTCTAACCGCTAAACATGCGGTGAAACGACTTGAGTTTCGGGCTGACGATTTCCGTCTTGAAGGCAACCCGTTCCCTATTGAAACTTATGGAGCGCTGCTTCTAACCTTAGCCGTAGCTGTTCTGGCCGCGGTTTATATGGACAGACGATTCATTCTGAAGCGAAAGCTACCGTGCTGTGCTCATCGCAGCAAGACGCTAAGTTAAAAAGTCTCCATGCCGCATGGCTGAATCGCTGCAAGCGAGCCTTAGGCGACGGACTTGATAGGTATCTGTTTTCCCCTCCGGGCACACGGCTTTCCAAAGCTGCTGCCGGAGGGGATTTTTTTGCAGAGCCGGTTCCTCAACATTTGCGTGCAGACCGCAATCTTTTGCGCTGCCTTGGTCATTGTTTGCGCGTTGCACGGTCTCCTTTCACGATAAGATGTTTATAGGAACAGCATCGTGTTAACGAAAAAATACGCAACAGAACTACTTGAATAAGGAGCGGGACCATGAAGCGAGATCAAATATTGGATTGGATGGGGATTGTCAGCCAGATCGGGTTACTCTTATGTTTTTGTGCGGCCGTTTGCCTGGAGCTTACAGGAAACGAAGAACTTAAGCGCATAGTGGGTATATCCACAGCCGTTTTCCTGACGATGCTGGTATTCACCTTCGCTGTTTACCTGTTGGAGATTTATAGGAACCGAAGAGTTGGGAATAAATTTATTCCGTAGAGGGGGTTATTCATTTGAGCAGCTTCAACCACTTTTTACCCTATGTCAGCAAACAAAAGAAGCTTTATATATTAGGATTTGTCGGCAGTTTATTCCGGTTTCTGATCCCGCTCTGCGTACCTTTGGTTATTAAATATTTATTTGATGAATTACTTCAGAACGAAGCGTTGTCCTATGCAGCAAAGATACAACAATTGCTTCTCATTGCCGCTATTATGCTTGTTGTATTCTTCCTAATTCGCGGGCCGATGGAATACGTCAGGCAGTTTTTCATGCATAAAGCCAATAACAATATCATCAAGGCGCTGCGTACCGATGCTTTTCATAAAATTCATTCCCTGGATACGAAGTATTTTACTGAGAATAAAAGCGGGGAAGTCGGGTCGCGTCTCTTCGACGATATCGAAAAAATAAGAGGGTTCATGACCGCTGTCTTCTCCAACATCTGGATCGAAACGGTTGTGCTGGGTTTCGTCGTCAGCGTGATGCTTACCTTGAACGTGAAGTTAACCTTGCTTGCCGTTCTGCTGGTCGGGATTCAATTTGCGCTCGCTCACCTCCTTTCCAGGCGGTTAAAAACCACTACGCGCCAGATGATGAGCTATCGCTCAATTCTCAGTGGATTTATATTTGAAAAAATCCAGGGAGCCTTTTGGTCCAAGCTGTTCTCAGCCGAAAGAAAGGATAAAGAAGAACTCGATCAACACTTGATTCATTATGAACGTCTTACGGATCATCAAGCCAGAATGAATGCGATATCCTTAGCTTCGGTTAACGTTCTAAGCGATGTGACTCCGTTTATTGTTGTGCTGGTCGGCAGCTTATACGTCATAGACGGCGGTTTGACCCTTGGAACATTAATTGCCTTCTTTGCCTATGTAGATCGAATGAGAAGCCCCGTCACGGCCTTGGTTCAAGCTTTTCCTGCGATCACGGAAGGAAGCGTTGCTCTGCAAAGAATGTTCGAATTTTTACACACTCCCGTCACCATCAAAGAAAAAGATCGTCCTTATGAATTAAAAGAGTTTACGGACTCCATTACATTCCATCATGTTTCTTTCTCCTACAATAATGAGGATAAGGTGATCAAGGACTTGTCTTTCACGCTTCAAAAAGGGAAGACCTACGCATTTGTCGGCGAGAGCGGAGGCGGCAAAAGTACGATTTTACAGCTTTTGACCCGGATGTATGATGCAGACGGCGGAGAAATTCTTATCGACGGCGTTAACATCAAGGACTATTCGATCTCCAGTCTAAGGAATCAGATGGGGATCGTTACACAGGATAACTTTTTATATAGCTCTTCGGTGAAAGACAATATTCGAATGGCGAGGCTCGACGCTGCGGATGAAGAGGTGATTGCCGCAGCGAAGAAAGCCTTCGCTCACGATTTTATTTGTGCCTTACCCAACGGGTATGATACCGAAATCGGCGAAAGAGGCATTAAACTTTCCGGTGGTCAGAAGCAGCGGCTTGCACTCGCTCGCGTCTTTTTAAAGGATCCGGCCCTGATTCTATTAGACGAAGCAACCAGCGCACTCGATAATGAAAGTGAAAAGCTCGTCCAGAAATCGATTTATCAAATAGGTCGTGAAAAAACGATCATTATGATCGCACACAGGCTCTCAACGGTGCTTGAAGCCGATACGATTTTTGTTGTTAAAAACGGGAGCATTGTCGAAAGCGGCAATCACAAGTATTTGATGGAGCTGAACGGTTATTACAAAGAATTGTATAACGGGCAAAACGCTGTTGGAGTTTTGTCTTCCCCATCGATGTCCGGCTTTAGGCGAACAGAAGTACGAAGCGGAGCTGTAAGGCATGCCTAGCGCATAGGAAAAAGGCTTTAACGATTATGTGCTGTACGGTAATCGTTCAATAAAATAAAGCAAGCGGCAGTCTGGAACTGATTTTTATTGTTCTGGACTGCTGTTCTTTGTTTTAAAAGAAACTTGACCTGAAAAGCATTTCATACCTTACGTTATTTTATGGAAAAAAACGATATTGAAAGGGGTCTAGGGGAAATGAACTACAATTATATCAACAAAACCGAACTAAAGGTTTCTGAAATAGGCTTTGGAACGTGGCCGATCTCCGGGCATGGTATGGGTTCGGCAGATGAACAACAATCTCTGCATACCCTCTTTCATGCTCGGGATAGGGGCGTTAATTTTTTTGACACCGCTGATATGTATGGGTTCGGGTATGCAGAAACCTTATTGGGGAAAGTTTTTAAACACCATAAAGACGATGTGATTATAGCCACCAAAGTAGGCATGCAGTGGGACAATCAGGGGAATCTTCGAAAAAACCTGCGAGCGGATTATATTAGGCAAGCTTGTGAGGACAGTTTAAAAAGGCTGCAAACAGATAGAATTGACCTGTACCAGCTTCACTGGCCGGATCCTGAGACGCCGCTTGAAGAAACGATGGAAGCATTAAGCAGATTAGTAGATCAAGGTAAAGTTCGCTACGTGGGTGTATCCAATTTTTCTGTGGAAGAGATGAAAGAAGCGGGCAAGTATTTGCCCCTTGTTTCGAATCAAATTGAATACAGTCTGTTGGAGAGGTCGCCCGAGAATGAAGTGATTCCATACGCTTCTAAGGGTCAGATCTCGATTCTGCCCTATAAAATACTAGGCAGAGGAATCCTGACAGGGAAATTTAAAGGGGTAGCGCATTTTGAGAAGGGAGACTGGAGAAGCGAAGAAGAGATTTTTAAGCAGGAACAATTAGCTAAAAGTCTCGCAGCCGTTGAACAGCTCCGTCCCATCGCCGAAAGCTATGGCTGTTCCATAAGCCAGCTTGTCATTGCCTGGGCTTTGCGTTGGGATATGGTTCCGTCCGTCATCATCGGCGCGAGGAGACCGGAGCAAATTTCTGAAAGCTGCGCTGACTTGAATTTCTCGCTGCATACGGAACACATTTCACAAATAAATGCTCTATTTGAACAACCTGACAAACAAAACAATTAAGCCTGCTTGACTGTTAATGCGATTAAATAAACGAAAAAAACTTCTTGACCTGAGAACGTTTTCATCAATTACGCTTCATTTTGTAAGGCACGGCGATCTTAATTTCTCTTAGGAGGACAGTAAAATGAAAAAGGAAAATGTAGTGAATAATATTCTTGAAACTGATTTTAAATTGAATCAACGTCCGAATAATGAACCTTTGCGAGTGCTGAGCGAAGACGATTGGAAGTTCTGGAAAGACAATGGTTACGTTATTATTCCTAATGCCGTTCCACAAGAAAATATCGACCGACTGGTTAACCTGATTTGGGAATTCGAAGAAAAAAATCCAAACGATCCGGAAACCTGGTATACGGCTCCACGCCGCGAAATTCAGATGAAGGAGCTGGCCAATACGGGCATGGTTGAGCTGTATAACCATCAGTATTTGTGGGATAACCGTTCGTATGAACGGGTATATAACGCTTTCGTTGATATTTGGGGAACCGAACACCTGTGGGCCAGCATCGACAGATGTAATCTCAACCTCCCGTTAAAACCCGGTCATGAATATAAAGGTTTCATACACTGGGATGTTAATACTTCCTTGAATCCGATTCCAGTCAATGTTCAAGGTGTATTGTCACTGGTGGATACGGATGCCGAAATGGGAGGGTTCCAATGTATTCCCGAGCTGTATCGGGATTTTCATGAGTGGGTGAAGACTCAACCTGCGGACAGAGACCCGCATAAACCTGATATAACCGGCTTTACCCCAACGAAAATAACGGCGAAGGCCGGGGACCTGCTTATTTTCAACAGCATGCTGGCACATGGCATTCGTCCAAATCATTCTACGAAGCCGCGTATCGCCCAGTACGTATCGATGTTCCCGGCACAGGAGCAAAATGAAGCATTAAGAAAATCCAGAATCTTGTCTTGGAGCGACAGAATCCCGCCTAGCGGCATGGCGTTTCCGGGAGATCCCCGTAACTGGGAACAAGTAAAATACGAACGGGCTGTACTTTCCGAATTAGGCGAAAAATTGCTGGGCTCGAAGTCATGGTAACGTATAGTCATTTCTTAGGATAGGGATCATCGCTGCTGCTGCGAATTTAATACCGTGGGAACACCGGTAGCTAAATTCGGGCAGCAGCGTATCGATCTAACAAAAATGAAATCGCTTACAAAAATAAAGGAAGAAATGATTTGAAACCAACTCATTACAGGGGGAATTTGAATTGAAAGCAAAAAAACTATTGATTTCGGCCTTATTCGTTAGTTTAGGTTTGACGGGGTGCAGCCCCCAGCCTGAAACGGCATCTTCTGGACATAATTCCGCAAAGGAAACGGTAGTTAATCTTCAGATGTGGGAAGGTCCTGAAGGTGAGGCTATGCGACCCGTTGTTGATGCCTGGAATAAAACGAAGACGAAAGAAACGGGGATTAAGATTAATCTTTCATTGCTCGGAAGGAACGGGTACGCGGACAAATTGACAAGTCAATTGTTATCCAAAAACGATACTATCGACATTGTATATCCCATGAGCTGGTTTGTACCCCAATACGCACAAGGGGGCTTCTTGGAACCTTTAGATAGCTATATCGCTGAAGATTCGAATTTCGCCATCCAAGACTTTATTACAGCCGGTCTGGATACCGGGAAATATAAAGGGAAGCAATATGGCATTCCCGTCGATATGTCAGAACCGGTCCTCTTTTATCGTAAAGATTTACTTCCGGTCCCTCCGCAAACATGGGACGAGGCGTTGGAAGCGGCCAGGAAATTTTCCAAGAGCACGAATTCGGATTCACCGACACAATTCGGTACAACGTTATACGCTGCGGCAGGGTTTGCGGAACCGATGCATATGTGGGAAGAGCTATTCTGGGCATACGGTGGAGAGCTGTTTGATAAAGAAGGCGCTCCAAGCATAAACAATGAAGCTGGACAGAAAGCGACGCAGTATGGCGTCGAATTGGTCAAAAATAAATGGGTGCCGGCAGACTATACCAACTACGAGTATCCGCAAACTTTGGGTGCTTTTCAAGCGGGGAAGGTAGCCTTTATTCAGCAGTGGAATGCGGCATGGGCTGATTTATCCAATAAAAATAAATCTCCGTTGGTAGCGGATAAAGTCGGTTATGCTCCAATTCCGGGCGTCAAGCAACAAGACGGATCGATTAAGAGAAGTTACCATGTTCATTCGATCACACTGGCCATCAATGCCAGCTCTAAGAAGAAAAGTGAAGCTTTTCAAGTTATCGCTTACCTCTCTGGAAAAGAGGGGGGTCTGGAATACACGCTAAGAGGGGGATCAACTCCACGTCAATCTATATTTAAAAGCGATAAAGTGAAAGAAGTGTATGGCGATTACTATTCTTTCCTGGCAAACGAGGTAGACAAGCACGGAAAATCGGAACCCCCCATCCTTCCAATGACCTATATCAGCTCGAACATCATGAATAAAGCGTTAAACGCTGCTTGGAGCGGTGCCATAACCGTGGATGAAGCATTGAGCAGCGCGGAAAAAGATATGAAAACTCAATTAGAGAAAACGAAACAGGGTGAAATGAAATGAGTAAACTGGCAAGGATTAGCATGCTGGCACCTGCTTCCGTTATTCTTTTTGGTGTCACGTTCTACCCTTTTGTTTTTAATTTGTTTTTTAGCCTTATGGACGTAAACATTCATAACTTTAACGAACCCCGCTTTAACGGGCTGAACAATTATAGCCGGTTATTCCTGGATGTGAATTTTTGGAGCACCTTGAATTTCAGCGCCGTTTATTTGGCAGGCTGTTTATTGCTGGAAACCGTATTCGGCTTTGCCTTGGCTTTGCTTGTTAATCGTTGTACGGCCGGGAAGAAATTCTGGTTCCCGTTTCTCCTGACCCCTATGATGATTGCTCCGGCGATGGTGGGGATTATGTATCTTGGTCATTTTGATTCGTTGACGGGAAATTTAGCTTATTATATTCAAACGCTGCTGGGTATTTCAGATCCGCTCCTTACAGGGGTGTTAGGACAAATCGTTCTTATTCTGATCGATACGTGGCAATGGACGCCGTTTATTTTTTTGTTAGTCTACGCGGCCCTTCAAGCGGTTCCCTCTGATGTATATGAAGCGGCAACGATCGACGGAGCGAACGCATGGCAAATGTTTGGGAAGATTACGTTCCCATTGGTACGTCCCGCACTTGCCGTAGCGATGATTTTTCGTACCCTGGATTTAATAAGAACGTTTGACCATCTCTATATTATTAAAGGCGGAGCCGATGGCTTCGGGACCTTATCCATTTATATTTACCAAACGGCTTTTCAAGGCGGAGATTTTGGCAAGGCGAGCGCCGTCACCTTTATTCTGTTCCTGCTTCTATCGTGGGCCGTTCGTATCATGTTCCGAATATTGATGGGCCGCACACTTTCCGCTAAGAAGGAGACAACATGAACGAGATACGAAAGAATGGATGGGCATATGTTCTCATAGCTGGTTTTATCCTTGTTTTCAATGTCCCGATTCTACTTACACTATTAAATTCTTTAAAGACGAACCAGCAAATCATCACTCAACCGCCCGTGTGGATCTTTGCACCCATCATCGAGCATTATGAACGAATTTTTCAGGATGCGAATTTCCCGGTATGGTTTTATTTGAAGAATAGTATATTGACTTCTGTTTTTGGTACGATCCTTACGATCATGATTGCATTTCCTGCGGCCTACACGATGGCTAGGCATAATACCGGAGGCGAGAAGTATGAGCTCTGGCTATTATCAACACGCATGCTGCCCGGGGCTGTATTCATTATCCCTACGTATGTGTTGTTTAGTGTTATCGGTTTAGTCGACTCCCCGCTTGGTCTCATTTTGATCTATTTAAGTTTTAATCTGCCGCTCGCCATTTGGATTATTCGCGGATTCGTACGGGAACTTCCGAACGAAATTGATGAGGCTGCCGGGCTTGATGGTGCCTCTACTTTTAAGATCATGACGAGCGTCATTTTTCCAATGACGGCTCCAGGTATCATTGCGGTAGCGGTATTAACGTTCGCCGCTTGCTGGAACGAATACTTTTTCTCCCTTGTATTCTCGGATTTGCATGCGACAACATTTACCGTGGCGGGGCAAAGATTTATGACGGGGCATGCCATTTTATGGGGCGAAATTTCTTCAGCGGTTACGGTGGGGATTATTCCGGTTATCATGGTCGCTTTTATTTTTCAGCGGTTTATGGTGAAGGGCTTAAGTATGGGAGCCGTAAAATAGAGATAACCGTAGGGGGAGCAAAGGAACGCTTTGCACCCCTATTTTTATAGGGGAAGGGAAGCCATTGGATGCTTGATAAAAAGCAATAAAAGGCTCTTGACATGGTATGCTTTTCACAAAATAAGATACAAATACAGCAGCTCGAAACCTATAACCGGCCGGTTGGAGCAGCCAGACAGTATCTTACTTTGTCACACTAGGAGGTAAGTCAGGATGGATCATAACCGATCCTGCGATAAACATGCACAACCAAATAAGGAGCTGCTGCATGTGATGAATCCGGAGATCAAGTTACAAGCCTCGTGCGAATTTGCACATAAGTGTAAGCTAGCTTGCAAGCGCTCCAATACCAACCCTGAATGTACAGTAAATTGTCAAAAAAAGAGTCCTTTCTAATATTGAAAAAAACTTCTTATTACTTGGAGGGTTATCGAATGAAACCTTATAATAAAGTCAATAACATGGTTGAAATCACCACCCCATTCAATCAGCGTTTAAACAATGAACCACTGAAGGTCCTTAGCGAAGAGGATTGGCAGTTCTGGAATGAAAACGGATATGTCATTATTCAAGATGTCATTCCAAAGAATCAAATCGATCGCATGGTAGACCTCATGTGGGAATTTGAAGAAAAAAATCCGAGCGATCCTTCCACTTGGTATACGCCGCCTCGGCGCGAAATTCAAATGAAAGAACTGCAGGGCACGGGTATGGTTGAGTTGTATCATCATCAGTATCTATGGGACAATCGTACGTCGCAAAAGGTGTATGAGTCATTCGTGGATATATGGGGAGATGAAAAATTATGGGTAACCATTGATCGATGCAACATCAATTTTCCTGTTAAGCCGGGATTTGAGTGGAACGGGTTTATCCATTGGGATGTAAACACTGCGTTGGACCCTATTCCTGTCAATGTTCAGGGTATTCTCTTCTTAGTGGATACGGACGAAGAAATGGGAGGATTACAAGTCGTTCCTGAGCTATACCGAAATTTCGACGAATGGGTGAAAACGCAGCCTAAAGACAGGAATCCGTATAAACCGGATACAACCGGATTTACTCCGACGAAATTGGTTATGAAAGCTGGCGATCTGCTTATATTTAACAGTAAATTGGCTCATGGCATTCGTCAAAACATTTCTAGCAAACCCTGCCTTTCTCAATATATTTCCATGTTCCCTGCACAAGAGCATGATGAAGAGTTACTGCATTCGAGAATAGCTTCCTGGGATCAGAGATTGACTCCGGAGGGACTCGCGTTTCCGGGAGACCCCCGAAATTGGGAACGGGAAAAATACGAGCGGGCTGTTCTTACGGAGTTAGGCGAGAAGCTGCTAGGATTGAAGAAATGGTGATTCCCAAATAATGGAGCCGAGCAGCTCTGCTTAAACTTAATAAGGTTAAGTAGAGCTGCAATCGTTAGTGGAAGCATACAGCAAGGAGGAGGTCAGATGGCCAATATTAAACATATTGCCAAGTTGGCTAATGTTTCAATTTCTACGGTTTCACGTGTATTAAACAATCAGCCGTACGTAAGTGAAGATAAAAAGAAAGCTATATTCGATGCCATCGAGCAATTGGAATATACCAGAAATATGAATGCTATTCATTTAATTAAGGGAAAGACCAATCTGGTCGGGGTCATGATGCCGTTTATTAACCATGCCTATTTCTCCAGATTAATGGAAGGGATTTCAGCTGAAGCTTTCAAGGAGAATTACCAATTAATATTATGTCAGACCAATTATGAGTTATGCAATGAAACAGCCGTTTTGGAAATGTTGAAAATGAAGCAAATTGACGGCATCATTATTTGTTCAAAAAGCATGCCCTTGGAGCAAATTGAACCCTATACCCGATACGGACCTATTGTAGCATGTGAGGATGTCAATCAATCGCCCGTTTCTTCGGTCTACCTCGACCACTACACCAGTTTTAAATACGGTATCAACTATTTAATTGAAAAGGGACATCAATATATTGGTCTTTGCTTAGGCAGAAATAGCGGCGCTAACAGTCAATCACGTTTGAAAGCGTACAAGGATGCGCTTCATTCCATAAATCAGCCTTTCCGGGAAGAATGGATGTTTTATCAAAGCTATAGAATTGAAGATGGGGTAGAGGTGTTAAACAAGCTGAGAACAATGGAACAAAGGCCTACCGCCCTCCTGGTGACCAGCGATCAGGTTGCTGCAGGAATCATTATGGAAGCAAGGAAAAACGGGATCGAAGTGCCTAATGATCTTGCCATTATCGGGTTTGATAATCAACCCATCGCAGAAGTTTTCGATCTGACTACAATAGATAATCAGCTTATGGAAATGGGAAGCTGTGCGTTTCGGATTGTCCACGACCAAATCGCGAAGAAAAAAAACGAACCGGAATATCGGGAATTTGATTTTCGACTTATCGAGCGATCTACAGTTTAATTGACTTTCATTTTGAAACAGGAACAAGGGTGGGCGACTTTCAAAAAAGTGTCCATCTTTGTTTTTTTGCGTTTATAATCAAAGAGATCTATCCGATGAATCTATCATTGGGCGAGTAGGGCGAATTGAAATGTTAAAGAGGAAGGTGAAGTATGGAAGACATTCGCGTGCTCATAGCCGAGGATGACCGGGAAATTAGCGATTTATTGAAGAAATATTTGGAGCGGGAGTTATACAGGGCAGATGTTGCGGTAAATGGAGAAGAAGCCCTTCGTCTGTTCGATAACAACAGCTATAACCTTGTCATATTGGATCTCATGATGCCCAAGATAGACGGGATCGAGGTGTGCAGAAGACTTCGAAACCAAACCAACGTTCCCATTCTGATGCTTACCGCCAAGGACCAGGAGAGCGAGAAAATTTTAGGCCTGGGCATAGGCGCGGATGATTACATCACCAAGCCTTTCAGCATGGGGGAAGTGGTCGCCAGAGTGAAAGCGCTGCTGAGGAGATTTTTGATTCTGGGCAGCGAGGGGATCGCGCAAGAGAAAACCATGATCAGGTACAAGGGCATCTCGGTCGATCTTAAGAAATACGCCGTCCATGTCGGCGGAGAAGAGATCGCGCTAACGGCCAAAGAGTTTGAACTGCTGAAGTTCTTCGTTTCCCACCCCGAACAAGTATTTACCAAGACACAGCTCTTTCGCCATGTGTGGGACAGCCATTACATCGAAGACGATAATACGGTGATGGTGCACATCCGAAAGCTCCGGAAGAAAATCGAGGCCGATCCCTCCAATCCGCAATGGATTCAAACGGTTTGGGGAATTGGATACAAATTTACAGGTGATCCAGATGTATCATCGTGAGCAGATCTCGCTGCTTATCGTTCAATTGATCGTCATCGCCGGGCTGGCGATCCTGCAATTCCATGACGTTACGTCCGGGATGCTCAGCGGGGGGTTAGTTGCCGCGCTTGGCGTGACAACGGGATTTCTTATCTTCATCAGGCTCCGTTCCCGCACCGGACTCAAGCATATGACTGCGGAGCTAAGGCGGGCTGTGACCGGGAATGTGAAGACAAGATTATTGGCCAAGGACGACCGGGTATGGAATGAAGTGATTTTTTCGGTCAATGCATTAATCGAGCAGCTGGAGAACGTTCAAATCGCGGCGGTCCAATCCCAGACGGCAAGAAGACGCCTGCTGTCCAGTATTTCGCATGATATCCGGACTCCGCTTACATCGATTATAGGCTATGTAGATGCCTTGCAGGATGAGATCGCGATTTCCGAACAAGAGAAACAGGAATACCTTGCTATCCTGTCCAGGAAATCTAACGGCTTGAAGGAACTAATCGATGAAATATTTACGATGGCGAAGCTGGATGCGGATGAAATGCCCCAACTGGAGGAAGCCCTTGATTTTGCGGAAATCATCAGGGAATCGCTAATCGCATTTTTGCCGGAGCTGAAAAAAATGGGAATGGAGCTGCATGTCCGTATTCCGGACGAGCATTGCCCTATCCTCGCAGATCGTCTAAGCGTGATGCGAATCATCGGCAATATCGTCAAGAATGCCATCTGCTATGGAAAGGACGGGAACGTATTGGGGATCGAGCTTGCAGAAACCGCCCATGAATACCAGCTGCTAGTTTGGGATCGGGGCCCCGGTATTCCCCAGGCCGATCTTGCGAATGTGTTCGAAAGAATGTACCGAAGCGATCCATCCAGGAACCCGGCGGGCGGAGGCAGCGGACTGGGGCTTGCCATTGCCAGAGCTCTGGTAGAGAAGAATGGCGGCAGGATAGGGGTGGAAAGTACACCGTGGGACAAGACGACGTTCGGCATTGCATTTAAGAAACAGTTAAAAATTAAATAAGAAGCAGTTAAACTCTTCCTCTTATAATGGAACCATTAGCTAATAGAAGGAGGTTTCATATCATAAGCGTCGTTATCCGAACTACCGATCTGACTAAAATTTACGGCAATCAGAAATCGGTCGATCATGTGAATATGACGGTGAGGCAAGGCGAAATCTACGGCTTTCTCGGCCGTAACGGTGCGGGCAAGACGACTACGATCCGCATGCTCGTCGGCTTGATCAAGCCGACCAGCGGTCAAATCGAAATTTTCGGGGAAAATCTGTTCGCGAAGCACAAGGAGATTTTACGCAGAATCGGGTCCATCGTTGAAGTGCCCGGGTTTTATGGGAACCTTACGGCCAGGGAAAACCTGCTGATTAATGCCAAAATTATGGGTGTCCACAAGAAACATGCGATTGACGAAACGCTGGAGGTTGTAGGACTGCAGGACGAAACCAGGAAGCTGGTGGGGAACTATTCCCTGGGGATGAAGCAGCGGCTGGGTATAGCGAGAGCGCTTCTCCATTATCCGGAGCTGCTGATCCTCGATGAGCCTACGAACGGACTGGACCCGATCGGCATCAAGGAGATGCGAAGGCTCATTAAATCGCTGGCCGCAGAAAGAAAGATTACGATCTTGATTTCCAGCCATATTTTATCGGAGATTGAACAGCTGGCGGATCGTATGGGCATTATTCATCAAGGGAAGCTTCTCGAGGAGATGGCGATGGATCAGCTCCGGCAAATCAATCGCAAATATGTGGAGTTCCAGGTATCCAACGACAATAGAGCGGCCATGCTGCTGGAAAATCACTTCCATATCCATGACTATGAAGTGCATGATGAAGGCCGTATCCGCGTCTATTCTCATCTGGGGCAGCAGGGGCAGATCAATCGAGTGTTGGTGCAGCACGAGATTGAAGTATCGAGGATCGTGCTCAGCGAAGACAGGCTGGAAGATTATTTTGCGAAGTTGGTGGGAGGCGGCGCCATTGGTTGATCTGTTATATACGGAGCTCTTGAAGCTGAAGCGCTCCAGGATGTTTCTGTTAAGCGTGATCGGCGCTGCGGTGGCGCCGTTTATGGTCGTCGTTTCCACGTATATCCATATCAAGACGAAAGAACCGACGCGGGTTGTTCCTTTTCAGGAGCTGTTGTTCAATTCCCATTTGTATACGGTGTTATTAATAGGAGTTCCCCTGTATGGGGTCGTCACCGCGTATCTCTTTAACCGTGAATATATGGAGGATACCCTGAAAAATCTGTTAACGATCCCCGTCTCAAGGACCAGCCTCATGTTGAGCAAGATGCTCCTCTTGTTCATGTGGATCATGCTGCTGAGTTTGCTTGCATGGGGGCTGACGCTGCTGCTGGGCGTAGTCGGGCAGTTCGAAGGGTTAAGCGCCTCGTTACTCGTGGAGTCTTTGCGGAAATTTATGATTACCGGCGCATTTCTCTCGATGCTGTCGACCCCCCTGATCCTGATCGCCATCGTACTGAAAAACTATGTGCCCACGATTATCGCGACCATCGTCATCACGTTGATCAATGTGATGGGCTCGAATTCGGAATATAAAGGATTGATCCCCTGGACAGCCGCATTCGATATCGCGCACGGTACGCTTCTGCAGGCTTACCCGCCGGCATATTCTTATATGGTCATTGGGGCTATCTCGATCATCGGATTCGTTGCCACCCTTACCTACTTCAGAAAGGCGGACATTCATTAATGCCAGAAATGATTAGCGCCATTATATTAGGAATTGTGGAAGGATTAACGGAATTTCTCCCGGTCTCGTCTACGGGTCACTTAATTTTGGCCGGTGCTCTCCTGGGCTTTGAAGGAGGTGCCGCGACCACGTTCAAGATCGTGATTCAGCTGGGAGCGGTGATGGCCGTCCTTGTGCTGTATTGGACAAGGTATATGGATATTGCAAAGGATCTTCTGACCTTCAATTTCTCGACCAAAAACAAATTGAATGCGATTCACATGATGATTGCCATGATTCCCGCTTTAATCGTTTATCTGATCTTTAAAGACTACATCAAACGCTATTTGTTCGGACCCGCTCCTGTCCTGATCGGTTTAGTCGCCGGCGGCATCCTGATGATCGCAGCCGCACGGCTCGGACGAAAGGTAACCGCCGAGAATACCGACGACATTACCTACAAGCAAGCGCTCGGCATCGGATTATTCCAATGCTTCGCGCTCTGGCCCGGGTTCTCGAGATCGGGATCGACGATATCGGGCGGGCTGCTGCTCGGCACCAGCCAGAAAGCGGCCGCGGACTTTACGTTCATCATCTCCGTCCCGGTCATGCTCGGCGCAACGGTGCTGGACATGTACGACAGCCGGGAGTTGTTAACCGCAGATGCGTTAATTCTGTTCCTGATCGGTTTCATTGCTGCCTTTATCGTGGCGATGATCGCGGTGGTCACGTTCCTGAATCTGATCAAACGGCTTAAATTGGAGTGGTTCGCGCTGTATCGCTTCGTGCTTGCGGCGGTGTTCTATATCTTTGTCATGTAAGGCACTTGAGGGCTCCGATCAGGGGCTTTTTTCCTCTAATTTCCGGATTTGCTTGCTTAGTATGGCCAAGAGCCGAGCTGGTTTCAGACCTTGTATCCTGATTCCGCTCGGCTTTTTCATGCACACGTTATTAGTCTCAAGAACTACGCCCACAGCACTATGCAAATCTGCTATAGTAGAAGTAAAGCTCATGGTCAGACGACTATTCGTGGCGGGTGAAAAGATTGGTAAAACTGTGGCCTATAGTGTTATTTATGACGGGCATTCAAGGATGGGTGTTGTCGCTTCCTCGCTTTTTTGGCTGCCGCCATTGTGGAGGATGTCCGGGGCTTCCGGGAGCAAGCCGCTCTCGATGATGACATGACCTTCCCTGCTGTCAAAATTACGGGGTTGCAGTACTAATCACACGGAGGGGATATGCATATATGGAAGCGGGAGCGAATTATAGAGTCGCCGTTCTGGGGGTTGAAGAGGAAACTACGGCAAGAGTCATGAATGCGCTGCTAGGCTACAGGCTGCTGCCGGATAAAAATATACATGGCAATGGGATTCTTATCCAACATTCGCAGCGGCCGGCCTTACAGATCACGCATCACCAGTATCAGGGGCTGCCCGTAGAAACCTATCCGCCGAAAGGCAGGCGGATGCATCCGAACGATCTGCGGGACTTGCTGCATGAGAAGCTTGGCGCAAAGGGATTGACCATAGGGGATATAACCCTTTCGTATAGCTACGAGGAGATAGGCATCCAGTGGACCCGTGCTTCTTTAGTAAACGGGATTGAATTTGCCTTGATGGGTAACATTAACTTATGGACAACACATAAAGAGGCTCATATTACATATCCCGATTCAGACGAAGAGGTCGACTTTTACCGTTTGCCGGACCTTACAGGCGCGGACATGGTGCTAATTATTCTAAACATGAGCTGGGGATATTTCCGTTCTACGGACATGTTGACCGACTATATCGAGAAGCTGCAGGCGAAGGGATTCGGTAAAACGAACGGTAATAAACCGATCTATTTCGTCTTAGATACGTACGGCAAGCCCTCTGCGAAGGAAGCGGCGGAGAGACGAAGCATGTATATGCAGGCGATCAAGCCCTTTATCGAGCTCCCGGCCTTCTTCGAGATCAACGCGCATTACGCCTTGCAGGCGAGGCAGTTTATCGAATCGGAAGTGGGCTTAGAGGAACTGCAGCAGGACGAATCGATTCAATTTTTTGATTTGGACGGGACCTTTATTCAAGGATTGAACCTGGAGCCTGTTCATGTCCAGCGTTTACAGCAGGTTAGCGGCATCGCGTTGCTGGAAGAGGCGCTCGCCGATTTGGCAAGCGATCATAAGCCGAAGATTGCCCGCGCCGCCAGCATCACGCGCAAGGCTCCGGCAGAAAGACCGAAGCCTGAGCCGGTAAAAAGGCAGAGGAAAGCGACCCCCGGTCCAAAGCCTGAAGTGGACATGAAAGAAATCGTAGCTGCGCTTAAGAAAGAAGTGATCGCCACCATTAAAGAGGAACGGGCGCTGCCCAAGCAGCGTTCGCTTAAAAATCACGAGATCCGCGAGATCTTCCTTGCTGCCTTGAAGGAGGCGAAGGAAGAAATCAACATCATCAGCCCTTGGATTACCAAAAAAGTCGTCGACGCCGATTTTATTCGCATGCTGGAAGAAGCCCTGAAGCGGGGAGTTCGCATTAAGATTTTGTACGGAATTAGCGACCCCTCCTCCCGCCAATATGGAAAACCGGACGAAACCGTCCCCTTGGCCGCCAGTTTGGTCAAGAAGTTTAGCAGGTACGGCGATTTATTCAAAATGAAGTACGGCCAGACCCACCAGAAATTGCTCATCTGCGACAATCGGTATTTCGTGGATGGCAGCTTTAACTTCCTCTCCTTTAAGGGCGAGTTTGTGGACGGTACGAGATCGGAAGGCGCTACCTATTCGGAAGATCTTGTTCTTATCCAACATAAGAGAAGCGCGTACTTCGATTTTTAATGAATCGAATGGCAGCCGGCATGTCCCGATGTATGCGTCGGGACTTCTTTGCGTTTCAGAAGGTACATGGGTCGCACGGGCTGCGGTTTATGGTGCGGTTAGCAAGAATTTTCCTCAAAGCGCCAAGATATGTTCATTTTCATCGAATGAAGGATATGCTATATTACAAAGTTGATCCCGTACCACGTTAACGTGAATCGCGGAGAGGAGGATACCCTGCATGCTCCGGTGGATAAAATCGCCGCTATCTTCAATTCGGGGAAAAATCATACTTTCCTTTATCCTGCTCATCTTTATTCCTATCACCATTATCATCTATAACGTATATGTATCCAGCCAGGAGGTCGTGCGCCGCGAAGTGAATCAGAGCCGTCAGGAAGCGGTTCGCCATACGGCAAGCAGCATCGACGGGACGGCTGAGCGGATGCTCAACGCCTCTCATTTGATCGTCAACGATACCGAAGTGGCTGCTTATTTGCAGATGAAAGACCGGCAGGGCTGGATGACCGATTATCCGTCGTTCCAGCGATTTACGTCGGTTCAAAAGAAGCTGATGAATATTCGCGACATTCTGCTCGACAGCAATGCGGTGGTCGCTTTGCTGGACTTTGGCGGACATGTCTTGTCCACAGCGCCCGGTTCCGAGGAGTCGGGGCTGTACGAGCAGCTCCAGAAGGAAGCCTGGGTCCAGGAGACTCTTCGATTAGAAGGCTGGCCCTACTGGCAGCTCGCGTATCAGGGAACGCTCCTTCCTCCGTCGCAGGCTGCGGAAGAGAGCTCGCTGTTCCTGATGTCCCGGCTGATTAAAGACAGCTCGGACGGCAAAGCGGCAGGGCTTTTGTTGATTGGGCTGCCGTCCCCGATGGGGACGGGCATCCTCCCGGGGAATGCCCCGGGGACAGACCAGGCGACGCTGCTGATCAAGAAGGACGGGCAGCTGCTCGACCAGCGGGGGCCTGATCTGCCGCAGGAGGTCGTGAGTCTGGCCCTTCGGGCGAACACGCTTTCCCGCCAAGAGGAATACCGAAGCATTCAAGCCGAAGGACAGCGCTTTGCGTTGAATGAGGCGTTCATGCCGCATCTGGGGTGGACCGCGGTGCAATTGGCCCCCGAAGAGGAGCTGCAATCGCGTCTGGGACAGATCAAAAATCAATCGCTGCTTTGGCTGCTTGTTTGGTTCTTGATTTTCACGTGTGCGTTTGCGCTTGTGATGCTGCAGTTTGCCAAACGGATCGGGCGGCTGCTGCATTCGATGGACCGGGTTGGACAAGGGGACTTCTCCTCCCGGGTTTCCGTTCGCGGGTCGGATGAGGTGTCTCAGCTTGGCTTGCGCTTCAATGAGATGGTCGGAAGACTCGACGATCTGATCCTGAGGCTGTCCGAGGAGCAGCGGCGCAAGGAGGAAGCGAGGTTTCAAGCGCTCCAGGCGCAGATCAATCCCCATTTCCTGTTCAATACGCTGAATTCCATCAAGTGGTCAGCGATGCTTTCCGGGGCGCAGCACGTCAGCCAGATGATTACAAAGCTTGGCAAGCTGCTTGAAATCTCGATGAGAGCGGATCGGGAGCGGACGACGCTGCGTGAAGAGCTGAGTCATCTGGAGATGTATATGGATTTGCAAAAGCTGCGCTTTCACGATAATATTCACGTTCACGTCGACGTGCCGGAGCGGCTCATGTCTTGCGGAATTCTTCAATTTACGCTGCAGCCGATTGTGGAGAACAGTATCATTCACGGGAATCGTACCCCGCTGAAGGTTTCCATCACCGCCCATGAGGAAGGGGACAAGCTGGTGCTGTCGATTTCCGATAACGGACAAGGGATGGAGCCTGACCAGCTCGAACGCCTGTTCACGGACGGAGCGCCGTCCCATGCCAAATCGACCGGCATCGGCATCCGGAATGTGCACGAGCGGATCGCGATGCATTTCGGACCCGGACATGGGCTCCACCTAAGTAGTGTACCTGGTAAAGGGACGACCGTGACGGTCACTCTTCCGCTTGCAAAGGAGGCGGCGCAGCATGATTAACGTGTTGATTGCGGACGACGAAATTTTGGTCCGGATCGGATTGAAAACAATCATTCCTTGGGAGGATAACGGGTTTCGACTCGTCGGGGAAGCCTCGGACGGGAATGAGGCTCTGGCGATCATGGAGCGGACCCCTTGCGATATCGTGCTGACGGACATTCGGATGCCCGGTTGTGACGGGCTGCAGCTGATCGAACGCATCAAGGAAAAGTTTCCTGCGGCCAAGTGCCTGATTCTTTCCAGCCATAACGATTTTGAATACGTCCAGAAGGCGCTGCGGCTGGGCGCTGTCGATTATATCCTGAAGCTGACCATGGAGCCTGAGGAGCTCTTGGCCAAGCTGGTCCGGCTGAAGGAAGAGATTGAGGCACAGCGGCTGACCGCCACGGCAGCGACGCGGCTGGAGATGCAGGCACACTTGTACGGCAAGGAAGTGAAAGAGAAACGGATGAGGGATCTGCTGACCAAGCAGTGCACGCCGGGGGAGATCCGGGCCACCTTCGCGGAATTTCACATACCGGCGCTCAACCCCCCCTACCGTATTGTGAACCTCCAGCTGGACGCTTATGAGGAGGTGCTGGAGGAAAATAATTTCCAGTCCGAGAAGCTGCTGACTTATACCGTGGCCAACATTCTGACCGAAATATTGCGCAAATACGACGACGGCGAGCTGGTGGAAATCGAGGGCGGCCGGTTTGCGGTCATCACCGATTATATGGAAGCGGACATGCTGCTTGAAATGCAGGAGGCGGTCCGCACGTTCCTGAAGCTTTCCGTGAGTGTGGGTTACTCCGATTCGCTGATGTCGACCGATGAGCTGTACACCGGCTATCTCCAAGCCAAGACAGCGCTGGAGCACCGGTTTTACCGGGGGATGGGCGGTATCATCGCTTTCGATTCGCTGCAATATGCGAGTCCCCTGGAGACACACGTTCCATGGACGCAAGAGCAATGGATCCAGCTGATTGAGAAGCAGGATGAAGCCGCGGTGCTCGCGCTGTTGGACCAGTGGACGGACAGCCTGCGCGAAGGGCCTTTCCGGAGCCCGGATATGCTGCGCGAGGAATGGGTAGAGCTCGTCCACATTTTCGGTCACGGATTGCGCCCGCTGAAAGGCGATTTATACGCCGTGCCTCCGCACCGGAACCGGTATCCGCTGCACGCCGTTCGCCAGATCGAAACGCTGGAGGAGCTTTACGCGTGGTTTTGCGGATGGATAGGCGGATATTTTCAATATTACAAGACGCTGGCTACGCAGCAGTGGAGACCGGAGATTGCAGCGGTCGTACAGCGAATTCGCGAGCATTACGACGAACCGCTGAAAGTATCGGAGCTGGCTAAGGAAATCGGGTTTACGGAGAACTATTTGAGCGTGCTGTTTAAACGGGAAACCGGGGAAACCATCATGGACTTCATAACCCGGATCCGGATGGATAAAGCGAGGGAGCTGCTGAAGGACCAGCACTACAAAGTGTACGAGATTGCGGAGAAGGTCGGGTATACCGATACGAACTATTTCAGCAAGCTATTTAAAAAAGTGGAGGGCATTCATCCGCTGGAATACCGCAAAACGGTGCTGGGCCGTAAATAAGCAGCAACCAAGAATGAGACGGTTTTTAGCAGGAATCACCCCTTCTGCCGCAGGTCCATCTTTGTTAAGCTGAGGTTCGAAAGCTAAAGCATACACCATGGAGGGGTTCAAGCTATGAAAAAATGGGTTATGGGTACGGCTGCCGTTGTCATGTCCGCGTCCTTAATTGTTAGCGGTTGCGGAAGCAATACCGATACGCAAGCGAACAGCGGCGCAAACGGCGAGAAGAAAGCGGTGAAACTGCGCATGTGGGGCGCCGTTCCGGAAGAGAACGGGCCGAAAGCCGTGATTGACAAGTGGAACCAAAGCCATCCGGATATTCAAATGGAATATGTTCGCTACGTCAACGACGATTCAGGCAATACGAAGCTGGATACGGCATTGATGACGCAGTCCGACGCTCCGGATATTTTCGTCAGCTACGGGGAGGCCAACCTGAACCGCCGCCTGAATGCGAGCATGACAGCTCCGCTTGACGAGCTGATCAAGAAAGAAAATTTCAATGTCGAAGAGATCATCGGCATGGAGAACATCCAGAAATTCAAGGATCAAATCCACTATTTGCCGGCGAACAAGATTATCGACATGATCGTCATCAACAAGAAAGCTCTTGATGAAGCCGGTGTCAAGGTGCCTGCCGAGTGGACGTGGGACGAGTATGTAGCGCTGGCTCAAAAGCTGACGAAGGACGGACGGAAGGGCAGCTTCATTACGCCGGGCTCCGACTTGTTTATCAGCAAATTCGCGCTGGCGACCGTACAGCCGAAGGATGCTTTCTATACGGCGGACGGGCTGTCCAACTTCAACCACCCTGCTGTGAAAAAAGGCTTGGAGCTGCAAAAAGCGTTGTATGACCAGGGCTCCATGGTGCCTTGGGCGGAAGGCGTAGCCAACAAGCTGGATCCGGCGAACGAGCTTCTGACGGGCAAAGCCGCGATGGTTTACGGCGGCACGTACATGCTCCGCACGATCAAGGACACGGCCAAATATCCGCGCGACTTCGCGGTAGCTTTCGCTCCTACTCCGCAGTTTGCGAAGGGGACGAACGTCAACAACGGCGGTGTGAACGACTTCATGTCCATTAACAAGAACAGCGCCAACAAGGAAGCGGCGTTCAAGTTCATGGCTTGGTACCTGCAGGAAGGCAACATGGATATGGTTGCCGGCGGACGCATCCCGACGAACAAGAAAGCAGACTTTAACAAAATTACAGAGCTGATCATCGGACAAGATGAGAAGATCATTGATAAAGAATCGTTGACGGCGCTGATCAAGGGCAACCTGACCTTTGCAACGCGGTTCAACTCGGTCGCATTCCCGCAGCTGAACACGATTCTCCGGGAAGAATCCGAGAAGTTCTTCATGAACGTGCAGGACATCGACAAAACGATGGAAGCCTTGAAGTCCCGCGCCGACAAGGCTATTCAATCGGAGAAGAAATAAGGCTGCGCCCATAAGCGTGCCGACGAACGCCCCTATCTTAGGATGGGGGCGTTTTTCTCATGACCCGAACCAAGAATCACCCTTAAAGTGCAAAGCTTTCGCCATTCTGTCCGGGGGCCGGGTCTCTTACAATGAGAGCATCAAGAAAAGAGGGTGACTTCACGTGAAAAGTAGATTTAACCAACAAAACTTCAAGGAGAATCTGGCGGGCTATCTGTTTATCCTGCCTAACTTTCTCGGGGTCTTTTTATTTGTCGTGTTTCCGCTTTTATTCAGTCTGGTCATGGTCTTTATTGACTGGGATTACATGATGGGCTTCTCAGGCATCGAGTGGGTCGGCTTGGCGCACTTCAAAAAGCTGATGACCGACGAGTATTTCCTGCAGTCCCTGAAAAACAATTTCATCTTTACGGCGGTGACGGTGCCCGCGGCGATGGCTATCGGTCTTGTCATTGCGGTCATTCTGAACAAGTTCGTCTATTTGAAAAATTTCCTCCGCGTGTTGTTCTTCCTGCCCTATGTAAGCAGTATCGTAGCGATCTCGATCGTGTGGAGCGTTATGTACAACCCGGCGAACGGACCGATTAACGGAGCGCTTCGTTCGTTAGGCGTCGAGAACTTGCCCGGCTGGCTCGCCAGTCCCGATTGGTCGCTGACAGCGATCATCATCATGGTCGTATGGACGTATACGGGCTATACGATGGTGCTCTACATGGCCGGCCTTCAAGGGGTGCCCAAGGATTTGTACGAAGCGGCTTCGATCGATGGAGCTACAGGCGTGAAAAGCTTCTTCAAAATCACGATTCCGATGTTGAAGCCTACGAGCTTCCTGATCGCCGTGACGCTGATCATCTCGACCTTCCAGGTATTCGCGGCCGTGGCCGTTATGACCAAGGGGGGGCCGCTGAACTCGACGATGGTGCTCGCCTATCACATTTACGTTCAGGCGTTCCAATATTACGAAATGGGCTACGCCGCCGCCATGTCCTGGGTCTTGTTCCTGATTATCTTCGTGATCACCATGCTGCAGTGGCGGGAACAGAAAAAATGGCAAGATCAGTTCTAACAACTTCCGAGTAACCGGTAAAGGAGCGCACATCCCATGAATACGACATTAAAAATGAGAGAGGTCGGCCTGAAGCTGGTCATGACGGTGATCTTCACGGCGTTGGCCGTGGTCATGGTCACGCCCTTCCTGTGGATGATCTCATCTTCCTTCAAGCTGCCAGCTGATATTTTTAAATACCCGATCGATTGGATTCCGGAGCGATTCGTGCTCGACAATTACAAAGAGGTTTGGTTCGGCAAGTACCCGTTCCTGCTCTACTATTGGAACTCCGTCAAAATTACCGCGATCACGGTAGGCGGATGTCTCATTACAAGCGCGCTCGCCGGGTTTGCCTTCGCCAAGCTGAAATTCAAGGGACGTGATTTCTTATTCGTCCTTTACCTGGCCACGATGATTATTCCCGGCCAGATTTTGCTGGTGCCGCGGTTTATCCTGTTCGATAAGCTGGGCATGCTCAATACGCACTTGTCGCTGATTCTGCCTGGCATGTTCACGGTGCTTGGCACGTTCATCATGCGTCAGTTTTTCAGCACGCTGCCGAATGAATTGCTGGAGGCTGCGAAGGTGGACGGCGCCGGCTACTGGCGGATGTTCTGGCAAATTTCGCTGCCGCTGACCAAGCCCGCTCTAGTGACACTGCTGATCCTTACGTTCACCTGGCACTGGAACGAGTACGAGAATCCGCTTATTTTTCTTAGAGACAACAAACTGTATACGATCCCGCTCGCGCTCACGAACTACGTGGACGAGAACAGTACGAACTATACGTTAATTATGGCCGCTTCCGTTTCCGCGCTGCTGCCGCTGATCGCCATTGTGTCGATATTCCAGAAATGGTTTATCGAAGGGATCGCCAGCTCGGGAATTAAGGGATAAGGCATACGAAAAGGAGCTGCTTCTACATGCAAACTATCGAAACGGATATTGTTGTCGTCGGCGGAGGGCCGGCAGGAATCAACGCGGCCATTGCAGCCGGACGAAGCGGTGCGCGGACGCTGCTCATCGAGAGATACGGATTTTTGGGAGGGATGTCGACGATCGCGCTCGTGTATCCCTGGATGACCTATCATACGATGGACGGGAAACAGGTGATCGCCGGGATCGCCCAAGAAATCATCGACCGCCTGATGGCGCTGAACGCCTCTCCGGGACACGTTCGGGATACTTGCGGGTTCGTCAGCACGATCACACCGTATGATCCGGAAATTTATAAGGTGCTTGTGCTGGATATGCTTCGCGAGGCCGGCGTGAAGCTGCTGCTGCATAGCTTTGTGGACGACGTGACGGTGAAGGACGAACGGATCGAATCGGTTCGGCTCACCTCGAAATCCGGCAAGATCGACGTGAAAGCGAAGATGTTCATCGACACGAGCGGCGACGCGGATGTCGCTTACCTGGCCGGTGCGCCGATTCTGAAAGGCCGGGATGAGGATCAGCTCACCCAGCCGATGACGATGAAGTTTCGCATGCGCGGCGTCGATCTGGCCCGGGTCAAGCAGTACATGATCGAGCATCCGGAGGAGTTTTACAAGAAAACGCCGATCGATGAGCTGGATCAATTGCCGCTGACGGCGGTTCAAGGCTTCTACAAGCACTGGAAGGAAGCGGCGCTGCCGATCAACCGGGATCAGGTGCTCTTCTTTACCGGTCCGGGCGAAGACGAGGTGCTGGTCAATACGACGCGTGTGCAGGGGCTGGACGGAACCCGCGTGGAGGATTTAACGGAAGCGGAAGAGCTCGGCCGCAAGCAAGTGCTGATGGTCGCCGATTTTATGGTCAAGCATCTCCCGGGGTTTGAGAAAGCATCGATCTCGCAGGTCGGCGCGCAGATCGGGATTCGCGAGACGCGGCGTCTGGACGGCGTGTACAGCCTGCAAATCTCGGATGTGACGGAAGGCCGCCGATTCGAGGACTGCATTGCCCGCAGCGGCTACCCGATCGATATCCACGATCCGAAGAACAAAGGCGTCACCGCGGCCTGGATCGCCGGCGACGGCGCCTATGATATTCCTTACCGCAGCCTGCTGGCCAAAGGGGTTTCGAATTTGCTTGCGGGAGGCCGCTGCATCTCCACTTCGCACGAAGCGCTGGCGACGACGCGTCTTTCCCCAAGCTGCATGGCGACGGGGCAGGCGGCCGGAACCGCAGCCGGTATGGCGGTGAAGCAGGGCGTCAGCCCGCATGAATTGAATGTGAAGGATCTGCAGCAGCAGCTTCGTCAGGACGGCGTCCTGTTAGACTAAAGAAGAACATAGAGGAGACAGCGAGAAACCGATGCGAACAGGTCATATCATCTATCCTTACGAGCCGTGGACGATCACGGAAAGCTCCTTCGATACAGAGACGAATCAACGAGACGAGACGGTGTTTGCCGTCGGCAACGGATACATCGGCATGAGAGGCAACTTCGAGGAGGGCTATGACGGTCCGAAGGGGACCTCGCTTCACGGCACCTACTTGAACGGATTTTATGATTCCTCCCCGATCGCTTACAGCAAGGGGCGTCAATACGGCTTTGCGAAATACCATCAGACCATGCTGAACGTGACGGACGGCAAAATCATCGAGCTTTATGTGGACGGACAAAAATTCAGCCTGTTTACGGGCAAGCATGAGCAGTATGAACGCAGGCTGGATATGCGCAAAGGCACGATGACCCGTACGGTCGTATGGGAGACCGCAACCGGTAAGCGCGTCCGGATTCGGACGGAACGGTTCGCTTCCTTCACGAATAAGCATCTCGCGGTGATCCGCTACGAAGTGACTCCGCTTAATTTTTCCGGGGAGCTTCAGCTCGTTTCGGCGATCAACGGAGAAGTGACGAACCAGATCGCCTCCGGGGATCCGCGTGCCGGCTCGGCCTTCGGCGGACAAGTGCTGCAGACGAAGGAATCGTATGAGAACCATACGTTCGGCGCTCTGCTTCAACAGACGCAGATGACGAAGTTCTCGCTCGTTTGCGGCATGGAGCATCAATTGAGCCATCCGTACCGGTTGGACACCCGGCTGGAAGGGCAGCGGCTGGAGAAGCGGTTCCACGTAATGGCGGAGGCGAACGGGACGGTCGTGCTGGAGAAGTACATCACGTACTATTCCTCCAAGGATTACCCGGAAGCCGAGCTGCTGGAGAAGGCGACCCGGGAGCTGGAGGATGCCAAGAAGGCCAAATTCGACGCTATCGCTAAAGCGCACCGCGAGGTTCTGGACGGATTCTGGCAAACGGCCGATATCCTCGTAGAAGGCGACGAGGCGCTTCAGCAGGCGCTGCGCTTCAACGCTTTCCACTTGCTGCAGTCGGTAGGCCGTGACGGCAGGACGAATATCGGCGCGAAAGGGATCACCGGCGAAGGCTATGACGGCCATTATTTCTGGGATACCGAGACGTATATGCTGCCGTTCTTCCTATATACGAAGCCGGATATCGCCAAGCAGCTGCTGCGCTACCGTCATCATATTTTGCCGAAGGCCAAAGATCGCGCCGCGGAGATGTCCCAGGCCGGAGCGCTTTACGCTTGGCGTACCATCGACGGCGAGGAGACGTCGGCCTACTATGCGGCCAGCACCGCCCAGTATCATATTAATGCGGACATCGCCTATGCGCTCAAGAAGTATGTGGAAGCGACCGGCGATCAAGCCTTTCTATATCAGGAAGGGGCCGAAATGCTGTTCGAAACGTCGCGCTTCTTTGCGGATGCGGGCGATTGGATCGAAGGACGGGGCTTCTGCATCAATGGTGTAACCGGCCCGGATGAATACACGACCGTCATTGACAATAACACGTACACCAATGTGATGGTGAAGGACCAACTGGAATACGCCGTGAAGGTAGCGGCAGAACTGCGTGCGCAGCAGCCGGAGCGCTGGGCCCAGCTTCAGCAGGCGATGGGTCTCACGGAAGAAGAAGTGGAAGGCTGGGCCAAGGCCGCCGAGCATATGTACGTGCATCGGGAGAAGGGGCTGATCGGCCAGGACGACACCTTCCTGACCAAGGCGAAGTGGGATTTTGCAGGCACGCCGAAAGAAAACTATCCGTTAATGCTGCATTATCATGCGCTCGTCATCAACCGGCACCAGGTGCTGAAGCAGGCCGACTTGGTCATGGCCTTGTTCCTGCAGGGAAACCGGTTCACGACTTGGGAGAAGCAGCGGAATTACAAGTACTACGAGCCGTTAACCACGCACGATTCGTCGTTGTCCGCGTGCATTCACGGGATTGTAGGAGCCGAGCTCGGGTATGTGGATGAAGCGTACGATTACTTCATGCAGACGGTGCGGGTCGATCTGGACGATTACCACTTGAACGTGAAGGACGGCATTCATACCGCTTCGATGGCCGGAGGCTGGTTAATGATCGTCAAAGGTTTTGCCGGCATGAGACAGTACGACGGAGAGCTGTATTTTGAACCCGTCATTCCTGCAAATTGGCCAAGCTACACGTTCCGTATGGTGTACCGCGGAAGCGTACTGGCCGTTAGCGTCCGGAAAGACCAAACGACCTACGAGCTGGTCGAGGGCGTCCCTGTGACGATCCACCACGTGGGGAAAGCGGTGCGTGTCGATCGGAAGGTCAGCTTGCCGAACCGGCAGCTGGAAGCCGTGATCTTCGATCTGGACGGCGTTCTGACCGATACGGCGGAGTTCCACTACCAAGCCTGGAAAGAGCTCGCCGACGAGCTCGGGATTCCGTTCGACCGGGCGTATAACGAGAATCTGAAGGGCGTCGACCGGAGAGCGTCGCTCGAGCTGATCCTGCAGCAAGCGAGCCGTACCTACTCCGAGACGGAGAAGGAACAGTTCATGGCCCGCAAGAACAGCCGGTACCAGGAGCTCATTCGCACGATCCGGCCCGAGCATCTGCTCCCGGGCATCCCCGAGCTGCTTGAGGAATTGAAGAGCAACGGGATCAAGATGGCGGTAGCCTCGGCCAGCCGGAACGCGCAGGCCATCCTGCAAGCTTTGGCGATCACGGATTATTTCGACCACATTGTCGATGCCGGGGCTTTGGAACGGGGCAAGCCAGATCCCGAAGTATTTCTGAAAGCCGCCGAGGCGCTCGGCGTACGGCCGAAGAACTGCATCGGCATTGAGGACGCCTTCTCGGGTCTTGAAGCTGTGAATGCGGCGAATATGGTATCCGTCGGCGTCGGCCATCCGGAGACGCTGGCCATTGCGGATACGGTGGTCGCCTCCACCGGGCAGCTCACCTGGAGCCGCTTGAAGGAAGTTTACGAAGCACGCGCTTAAGCCGCGCTCCCATAGCAGGGCTTAGGGCATGACCTTACAACTATCTTGAAAGTAACTTATAGCGTAAGTTCAAAAAAGACAACACGAAACTAGGCGCAGCTTAAACGGTTTTTAAAAAAGCTGCGTCTTCTTTCTTAGTCTGAGTGGGAATGGATTAGGATGCTTCGGGTGTGGCCAATGTTACGGTAAAGCCAAGGTTCTCAAGCTTTCGAACGGTCTGTCTGACGATGGCGTCTTGGTGTCGCTTCTCGAAGTAATCCGCCCCTAAGTCTTTGTAGTCTTCCTGCCGGGTCAGCAAATGGTAAGCGATCGTCATGATGGAAAGTAAGAATAGTATAAAATGGATGAGCTCAATTTTCATTATTCTGTGGTGCCCCGAGAGGGGCATGGGTGGCTAACGGGCACTTTAGGGTGCCCGTTTTCTTATGTCATTTAATAACGGTAGGGCGGATACGGCATCGGGATCACCGGCATCGTTTCCGGTCCAGGGGTGACGGGCGTAGGGGGTCCGTCCGTCTGCATTTGTCCGGGCTGAGCGGGTCCTACTCCGTCACTGGGACATCTGAACAAGAAGGCCAAGGCGCAGCGGGGGCTCGCGTTCCTGATTCTCTCCGCGATCTGCTGCCCGGCAGGACCCGTAATCGTGACCCGGTTATGTTCAATAATGACTTCCCGCCGCGAAATAGGAATCTGGCTATTCCAGAGTCCGGCTCCATAAGGAGCAGATCCATCCGGTTGGGGATAGACGGGCATGAACGACCTGTTCGCATAATAAGGGTTTCCGTAGAAGACGGGATACCAAGGGTTATTGTACATATTTTCAACGTCCTTCCATAGGGATAATCCCCATAAAGTATGCCCGGGTGGGCTATTTGGTTCACCTGACATCTCGCATCTCGCATCTCCCATCTCCCATCTCCCATCTCCCATCGGATGAATCATCCCCCGCCAATCATAACGCATATTTAGCATGGCCCCTCCATACTATTTACAAAATATTCGACCCTTCAAGGAGCTGATTGTATTGCCCTCCATCGATCTGGACAAACAAATCTTTCGGAAAGCATTCAGTGCAGCCCGGCCTTGGGGTGATATACAGGGGCATCAAGCTGTTTCTTCGGCATTGAACACAAGGAGAGGCTTCGATTTAAATGCGAACGCTTTTGCGTATTTCAGCCTGATGAAAAAATGGGGAAGCGTGCGCTTTTTGTCCCATATAAGCGCGGAAGCGACGGTGCAAGCTCAAGCGCAGACTCCCCTGAATATGTTCAGGGAGGCGGGACTCGCGATCCGGCTTCAAGCGATAGCGCGGCTGGCTGCCGGTGTCGGGCTCAGCCTGGATATGACCGTTGGAGACCTGCTGAAGCTGCTGAAGCAGCGTCCGGAAGTGCAGGGGCTCTTCGGAAACTTGCTGGATATTTTTCTGGAGGAAGTTTCCCTCGAAGGAGCCTTGTACGCCCAGGCGGCGATAGCTGTCATGGCGTATGCCAATCTGGTTGTAACCGGATCCTTGTTTCGCAGTGACGAGGTAAAAGAACCCGGGTTTCAGATGGTTTTCGAAATGGGGATGGGTTTCAAAGCCGGCGGAGGATATCGGGTGGTCCTCGATTTGAAGATGACAGAAGCCCGTCGTCTGGTGGCCCGGATATCGGACGTCCTCGTTTCCGGACTGGTTCGCTCGGCGGAGCAATCGGCAGGGGCAATCCGGGATCTTGCTTCGCTAGAAGCGGTGTTAAAAATCGCCGTTCGCCTTGCCTATGAAATCGGTAAAGCTTTGTCCGACGCCAATACGGTGACTGCAGATGAATGGAGGCAGCGCTCTGTTCAAGTGATGGTCCAGGAGGCGCAAAGATGGATTCTGTCGCAAGTCAGTTCTTTTGCGGTAGAGCGATTCCGGGTCCTGCTTCAGGAAGCTAATATCCAGACGGAGCAAAGCCGCCAATTCCTTAACCTTCTGAGCGGGAAGGCTGCTGAACCCGTGCTCGCGCAAGAGGATTGGGATGAAATATTACAAGCAAGCGAAAACCTGATTTCTTCCTTTCCGGAAGGAGACAAGAGGCAGCAATGGCTGCAAACCTTGTCTATGGCATGGTCCGCAGTCACCTTGAATCATGATGCAGCTGCGCACATTTCCGCAGATACTGCGCTGTACACGTTTACAGGAAATCTCGCCGCACAGCCTCCGGCATCCGTCAGAAGCTGGATCAATCTCCAACTGAACCAAGGTTCGGAACAGGCCTTGCGGAAAGAAGACTTGATCACGTTTCTTATGGGCAATCCGCTTGCTTTACTGCTGCAGGAGTCCGGAGAAACGACGGCGTTTCTTCGCGTGTTCGGCGCTGCCTTCACCGGTACGCCGCAAACCATTGCCGCCTCTCTATTTTCTTTCCAGGGAAGCACCCCCGTGTCGGCGCAGGAACTACTGCAAGCGATACTTCCCGAGTTCCAGTCATTCGCCGGGAATTTGCTATCCGGGCAGCTCGTTCCTGCAGTGAGGCGGGCTCTGGGAGGAAATCCGGAGATTGCCGCTCTATTAGACCATGCACTGCTCCCCGCCCTGCAATTGATGAATGAAGCGGTGCTCCCCGAGGTGCTGCGGGGGTTCCAAGGCGGAACCGGCAAGCAGGAAGTGCAGGAAGCCCTATCCTCGATTCTATTGACCATGATCGGCCGGAATATGGTGATCTTGATCGAAACCGTTCTTACCGCGGTACAGCAAAATGTGGCAAGTCTCCTCAATCGTGCAGCGGGTCAAATCTCGGACATCATGGATGTTTTGAAAGGCGTGGGCGGAGGCCCCGAGGTCGAGCTGTTGGATACGCTGCTGGAAGAAAGCTTGAAGATCGTCGGGGCCAACCTCGGCCCTTTCCCACAGGATTCCCAAGCCCGCATATTCGGGCTGCTAAAAAGAGTTGTAACGCCTCTCGAAGGCTATCAGCCGCTCTCCTTTATGAATGAATTGCGGCGGCCTGAATGGGTTCCGCAGCAGGACGCACTTGAACAAATAGGGCAGGAACTGGCGGCACTGCTGTTCGGGCGGATGAACAAAATTTCGATGGATTTGCTGCAAATGATCTTTAAGGTTGTTCTTGACAAAATCCTTGCAGAGCTGGAAGGCCTCATTAAGGAATTCCAGAAGGAGATTAACAAAATTGGCGAATATCTGGAAAATCTCATTCGAACCATCGTTCTGGATCAATTAACCAATCTGTTCCTTGTGGAGGCCAGAAGAGCTTTAGGTTTCCTGTCCTTGGTGCCGCAGATTCGGGATGCCGTCGAACGTGAACTAACGAATGCAGTCAAAGCGGGCGTCGAACGAGTGATTTTGCCGGCCGTTCTGGGTCCATTGCGGACGATTGATTTTGACCCGGGCCCGATCTTGGATGCGTTTCGAAACAACGGGGATTTTGATGCTTTTAAGCGCACGATTACGAGCCAGCTTCGCGAACATGTGACACGGCAGATTCAATCGGCGAATCTTGGTTTTGACCTGACAGTCCCCGTATCGATAGAAATTCCCAGTCCCATTCCCGGACTCCCGCCGTTTAAGCTCAAGGAGAATGTCAGGCTTGGACGTATCGGACCCCCCTCCGCCAAAATTGTTGATGAGGTGATGCGGGCATTCGAGAACCAGTTTAACTTTGGTCAACTGTTCGAGGTTCTCGTCCGTTATGTGGTGCCTGTCTTCAACAAGGAAAAAGAAATCGATAGTCTCAAGAGCGAAATGAACGCCTTAACCGATCAATTCAGGATGAACCCGAGGCAGCTGTACCCGGCGGCGCCCGGATCTAACGCCCCCTTGATTTTCTTCCATCTGGTCCGTAACGGTGGTTCACATCGGGTACTGGAAGCTGTGCTCCATTATCCGGGTCTTGTTCCAAACTCCGATGGATGGCCGGCCCTCCTTGCCGTTTACTTGAACGATAAGGTGCTGCCTATGGCCACTTTCTTCTTCGAGGAAAACCGGACATTCGACGCCTCAGGCCTGCCATCTGGTCTGACGCTCCGGCGGCACCTGGGGATGGAAGAGTTAAAGCCGGGTAAAAATACGCTGTCAACGATAGCTCTTGACGGATATGGAAACCGGTATGAGATGTCCCGTTCCTTCTTGTTGAAGGTGTAGGGATTCCCATACAACCTGACATTTCTTTTGCCGGAAATTCGGGTTGGCAAGAACATGGACAGGCTGTTACCAAAGTGTGGATGGTGCCATTTCTCCTTTAAGCTATCGCTATTTACGATACCTTGTATATTCAAAACAAATTGTAATGCCTCCCTATATTTGTTACTTTTCAGATAAACGGTTTGCTAACTTCGCAAGGTATTGAAACCGTTACCATTCAAGGGGGGGTATCACCGAATAACTATAGATCATTGAGATGCAGGACGCGCATTTGTTCATGGTTTGCCTAGGAACAGGAAAAAATATTACTTTAAAGCGCGGAAGGGGTTAATAAACAATGAAAAAACATGCACTATCAGCGATGCTCTTTATATTATTTCTCAGTACTGCACTCGTTGCCTGTAGTAAAAATGAGCCCGTACAAGCAGATACCAAGGGACAGGCGGCGGGAACGTCTAATCCACCGGCTGAAGTGAAACCGATTACATTATCTGTAGGTTTGCTGAAGCTGGCCGGCGGTGTGCCCTTATACCTTGCTTCGGAAAAAGGTTTTTTTAAAGAAGAAGGCATTACCGTTGACTACAAATGGTTCGATTCATCCAATGCGGTCAACGTGGCCGTCGCGTCCAACAATGTGGATGTAGGAGCGGCCGGTTTTACCGCAGACTTGTATAATATGGTAGCGGCCGGTCAAAAGGTATCGATCGTGGCCGATAAAGGTAAAGAAGAAAAGGGTTATCAACTGTCAGCCTTACTCGTGCATAAAGATTCTCCAATCAAGACGATCGAGGATTTAAAGGGTAAAAAAATCGGGTTAACGACGATCGGTTCGTCCAACCATTATATGTCGGTTCGTATTTTAGAGAAGCACGGCATGACCGTGAAGGATGCTGAACTGGTTCCGATGAATACGACCCGAGGCCAGATGGAGGCCCTTAAAGGAAAAAATGTGGATGCGATTATTCTGAATACATCCAACATTACGGTTGCGCTGAAAGAAGGGTATGCCAGAGTGCTGGCCAATGTGGCGGATGAAATGACCTACCAATCGACGGGGACGTTCATTTCACCGAAGTTCGCGGAAAATAAGGATGCGGCAGTACGCTTTTTACGGGCATATGTGAAAGGAATGCGGTATTATCACGACGCAGTTCTGATGAGAAAGGACGGCCAATTGGTAAAGGGACAAAATTATGACGAGGTCGTAAAGATCGTGGCCAAATATACGGAGCAGCCGGAAGATATTATTAGAGAGTCTTTCCCTTATATGGATCGGGACGGCAAGCTTATGGTTGACGATATCCAAACACAGATCGACTGGTATACGAAGGAAAAATTGATGCCCAAGCCGCTGCAGGTCAAGGATATCGTGAATACTGAACTGCTGGATGAAGCATTGAAAACGTTAAAAAACTAACGTTATCGCTTTAATCATGGAGCGTGTATCTTAAACAAATTGCAATAACCTCATAGTTTTGGTAGCTTTAAGATGATAGCGGTTACAAACAACATGATTTGGAGGCCGACACGCATGCAGAAAAAATCGATATTCGCACTAGCTGTACTCTTGTTCCTCGCCACGGCGCTCTTTGGCTGTGGGAAGAAGGAAGCGGATCAGGGTAACGCTTCGCCCGCTTCCAATTCACCGGCTGAAAAGAAACAGGCTACCGTTTTATTGGGCTTGCTGAAGCTGACCGGCGGGGCCCCGCTGTATATTGCTATGGAGAAAGGTTTTTTTAAGGAAGAAAATCTTGATGTCCAGCACAAATGGTTCGATTCGTCCAATGCTGTTAACGTAGCTTTAGCATCGAACAGCATCGACGTAGCTGCAAACGGGTTGACCGCAGACTTGTACAACATGGTAGCGGCAGGCCAAAAGATGTCCATCGTGGCCGACAAGGGGAAAGAGGAGAAAGGCTATCAGCTATCGGCCGTAGTCATACACAAGGACTCTCCCATTACGAAAATTGAGGATTTAAAGGGTAAAAAGGTAGGCGTTACTTCGATAGGTTCGGCAGGCCATTATATGATCGGAAATATTCTGGAGAAGCACGGGATGTCGTTAAAGGACATTGAACTGATCTCGATGAATTCGACCAGAGCTCAAATGGAGTCATTGAAGGGTAAAAATGTGGACGCGGTTATGCTTCTGTCATCGAACATTGCGATTACCTTGAAGGAAGGGTACGGCAAAGTTCTGGCTAACGTGGCGGACGAGATGAGCTACCAATCGACGGCAATTCTAACCTCGCCGAAATTTACAGCCGATAAGGATGTAGCCGAACGGTTTATGAGGGCCTACATCAAAGGGACACGCTATTATCATGACGCCGTACTGACTAAAAAGGACGGTCAATTGGTCAAAGGCCAAAACTATGACGAAGTCGTAAAAATCGTAGCTAAATATACGGAGCAGCCGGAGGAGATTATCAAGGAATCTTTCCCGTATATGGATCGGGATGCCAAGCTGACGGCGGACGACATCAAGACGCAAATCGACTGGTATCTGAAAGAAAAATTGATTACCAAGTCGCTGGACAGCAAGGAAATCGTGGATACCGAATTATACAATGCAGCGTTAAAGACACTGGAGAAATAAGCCTGCGATAAACGAAACAATTAAGATCCGGCCGCTGACCGGATGACGGTCAGCGGCGCTAAAGGAGGCTGAATAGGATGGAACAAGTATCGAAACAAGCAGCTCCAGCGCCACGTCAAACCATCCGTAATCGGGTAGCCTTTCTGGACAAAAAAACACCGGTATATGCTTCCGTGCTGGGGATACTTGGCATATTGATCGTCTGGGAGCTCATAAGCCGTATGGAATTGGTACCGGCCTTATACCTGCCGGCGCCAACGGCTATTGTTGCAATGGGCTGGGGCATGTTAACGACAGGGGAAATCCATCAAAATTTGTTGGCGAGCTTGTACCGGATCGGCGCAGGTTATGCAATCGGCGCGTCCGTCGGCATTATCATCGGACTCCTTCTCGGCTTCTTCCGATGGCTGGATGCCGTTCTGACACCGGTCGTATTCTCGATCTTCCCGATTCCGAAGATTGCGCTGCTGCCGTTGTTTATTATGTGGCTCGGCATTGGCGAAACGCCGAAAGTAACGCTTATTGCGATCGGTGTATTTTTTCCGGCCGTAATCAATACGTATGCCGGCGTGAAAAACGTCGATCCGATTCTGATAAAAGCCGCAGTCACCTTTGGCGCCAAGCCCTTCAATGTGATTCGCAAGGTGATCCTGCCGGCTTCGCTGCCCATGATTTTCGCCGGTTTGAAAATGTCCGCATCCATTTCACTGCTGCTGCTGGTTACCTCGGAAATGATCGCCGCCAATAGCGGGGTCGGCTCTATGATTCTGCGCTACGGCAACCTCATGATGACCATGAATTTGATGGTTGGCGTCATGCTTTTGTCCGTACTGGGACTGTCGTTTAACCGGTTGCTCGAGTGGCTGGAGCGTAAGCTGCTGCCGTGGAAGTAATTCCGGCATCATAGATTGGAGGGACGTCCTGTGAAAATTGATCGTATGGACCATATTGTATTGACGGTGCGTGACGTAACCGCCACTTGTGAATTTTATCAGCACGTATTAGGCATGGAAGTGGGAATATTTGCAGGAGGAACGAGGAAATATCTGCAATGCGGCAAAAATCGCATCAATTTATTCGAGCAAGGCAGTGAAGTTGAGCCCAAAGCGGCTGTGACGGTACCAGGTGCCGGAGATCTGTGCTTTATTGCGGAAACGCCTCTGCCTGAAGTGATCAAGCATTTGGAAAGCTGCGGCGTTCCGATCGAGCTGGGCCCAATATCCCGTCCGGGAGCAATGGGTCTCATGGAATCGGTGTATCTCCGCGATCCGGACAACAATCTAATCGAACTATCTAATTATGTGGAGCTATAAGCTTGAAAGGGTGGTGGAGTAATCATGAAGATCATCGTTGAAAACGTAGAAAAGCGCTTCATCGACTCGCGCAAGCAAGAAGTGACGGCCCTGAAAAACATCAATTTTACGATAGCAGAGCAGGAATTTGTCGTATTGGTCGGGCCAAGCGGCTGCGGCAAATCAACCTTACTAAATATTGTCGGTGGGCTGATGAGCCCGAGCTCGGGCGAAGTTTATTTTGGGGGCGTAAAGGGGAACAAGGAGCCCCTCCTGTCCATCGTATTCCAGGAAATTGCGCTGTTCCCTTGGCGAACCGTCTACGAAAACGTAGTGTTCGGGCTGGAGGAGCGGGGGGCCAGCAAAGAGGAGCAGCGGGAAAAGGGACGCCGGTATATCGAGATGGTCGGGCTGAGCGGGTTCGAATCCGCGTATCCGAAGCAGCTGTCGGGCGGGATGAGGCAGCGGGCCGGGATCGCAAGGGCACTGGCCGTCGAACCGGATCTGCTGCTGATGGATGAGCCGTTCTCGGCGCTTGATGCACAGACACGTACCATTATGCAGGAAGAGCTGCTGTCGATTTGGAACCGTACCAAGCTGAGTACGCTTTATGTTACACACAACATCCAGGAAGCGGTATATTTGGCTGACCGGGTTATTGTGATGTCACGGCGGCCGGGAGAGATTAAGAGTATTATTCCGATCGATCTGCCGAAAACCGGGCGTAATGAAGAAAAATACCGTGTCGAATTTGACCGTTATGCGGATCAGATTTGGCAGCTTATTCGGCATGACGCTCAAGAAGCCTTGAAGGAGGCCGAGTGATGGAGCAAGCGGTTTCCAGACCAGTCGTTCCGCCGTCTACGAAGCAAGCTATCCGTAACCGCGTAGCCTTTATGGAGAAAAAGACACCGGGATATGTTTCGGTGCTGGGGATACTTGGAATTCTTGTTGTATGGGAAGTGCTCAGCCGTCTGGGGGTCGTGTCATCGTCGTATTTACCGGGGCCGATATCTATTGTTACAGCTGGCTGGGGCATGCTGCTTTCGGGGGAAATTCACCAGAATGTGCTGGCAAGCTTGTACCGGATAGCTTCAGGCTATGCTATAGGCGTATGCATCGGCATTGTCGTAGGACTTCTTCTCGGATTCTTCCGGTGGATAGACGCCATATTGACACCGATCATTTATTCGCTTTATCCCATCCCGAAGATCGCGTTGTTGCCGCTGTTTATTCTATGGCTCGGCATCGGCGAAACGCCGAAAATTACAATCATTGCCGTTGGCGTATTTTTCCCTGTCGTCATCAACACCTACTCCGGAGTAAGAAACGTCGATCCGATTTTAATCAAAGCGGCGGTGACCTTCGGGTCGAAGCCTCTTAATGTGATTCGTAAGGTGATCCTGCCGGCTTCCCTGCCGATGATTTTTGCCGGGTTAAAATTGTCGGCAGGCTATACCATGCTGCTGCCGTGGAAATAGGTCCATGCAGGCGCACCCCTTAGAATAGAGATTGGAAAAATCCGAAGGTAATCCAATCCATATTCTAAGGGGTGCATTTGATTTGACGGCTATGAATCCGCCGGCTGTTCATCTATTTCGGGGCTTTAGAGAGCGCATCAAGGGTGAATTTCCGGAAAAGATTCGTAGCAAGCGGCGGTTTGGAGAAAGGGTATTTCGGAATAGCGAGACCGCTATGCCGTTCAAGCACTTGCTTAATGGGCACAATCGAAGTTTTGGAGTTGACGAAGCGCTGGGCAACCCGGCTCCCCAGTAAGGTTACACCAAGGCCTTCCTCCAGAAAACCCCGCATGGTTTCCACATGGCTGCAATCCAAAATGATTTTGGGTTGAAACCCGGCTTCGCTGCACACATGCAGCAAAGCATTGCGAAGCCAAGGACTGGTTTTCACCATTAAGAAATTTTCTTGAGACAGATCGTGAAGGTCGACGCTTTCTTCTTTGGCCAATGGATGGGAAGCCGATACGACCATGACGACCCGATCGCTCATCAAGGGCTTGAAATCAATGTCATAATCGCCCGTAAAGGGTGAATTGATGAACGCAGCCTGAATTTTTTTCTCACGCAATTCCTTCAGCAAATCATCCGTACTGGCAGAGTGAACCTCTACATGAATACCTGGATAGCATCGGATGAAGTCGATAATGATCTTGCTCAGCCCCAAATATTCAGCATGGGGAAATGCCCCGATTTTGAAATTCCCCTTATCAAAATTCGTATACTTCTGCACCGTTTCAAGGGATTGTTTAATCTCCGCAACGATGGTTCGTGCATGAACGAGAAACTCTTCTCCAGCGGGAGTCAGACGAACTGAACGCGGATGGCGCACGAACAATTTCACGCCCAATTCCTCTTCCAGTTTCTTGATCTGCTGTGACAAGGTGGACTGCGATATCGAGATTTCCAATGAGGCGGCAGAAAAGTTTTTGTATTTCTCCACGGCCAGAAAGTATTCCAACTGATGAATTTCCATTGTATCTCCCTCGTAAGCAGCGTTAGAATTGTGAATCGTTACGTATGATTATTTGTGACTTGTTACGGATGTACAGGAGACGCTAGAGGCTATTTACTACAAGTATACAATATCTAAAATGCGGTACCAATACTATTTTCGTTATGGGCAGCCGGAGAAATTAAGGCGCTTGCTGAAGCTATCGTTTTTTACAATACATTGTATACGCAAAACAAATTGTATTACCGAATATTTTTTGTTAATTTTTGTGTATATCAAAGCTGTATGCGTTTACAAAAATGTTGGCATGAAGTTAACCCTAACAACTAATCAGGAGGAGTGTTTACATGATTGAAGGAGCAAAAGCAAGCACAGCTACACGCGTGGTCCGGAAAAACAATGCGAATCCTGTACAAGAAATAGCAGCGGACATCTGTGTCGTCGGCGCAGGAATCTCCGGTATTTCGGCCGCGCTGGAGGCAGCGCGCCTTGGGCGCAAGGTTGTTTTGGTCGACGGGCTTCCAGCCCTGGGCGGTCAGGCCGTCAATTCGATCATCGGCATATTCTGCGGACTGTTTTCCAATGGAAAAAACGGATACCAGCTCACGCACGGGATTGCCGACGAAATCATCCGGGATCTTGGCGCCGCCGGAAAATTGCATTATCGCTGGGGAGAATGGAACTCCGTCATGTATGACGAAATCGCTTTGTCAAGGTGGATTGAAGAGGCCGTGCGAGCGGCCGGCATCACGGTCATTCTCGGTGCTGTTCTGAGGGAGGTTACACGTGAAGAACGGCGCATTACTTCGATTGATCTTTCCACGCGTTACGGCGACATCCATCTCACTGCAACCGGCTTTGTCGATGCGACGGGTGACGCAGCGCTAACCTGGCAAGCAGGGCTGCCTTGCCAAGAACCGGCCGAGGTTTCGGTGTACGGTACCCAGATGGTCGTGCTTGAAGGTGTGGATGAGAGCCATTACCCAACCAGAGAAGAAGTGTATGCACATCAAAAAGAAAAGGGCGAGTTGTACGGGCTTGGACGTAAAGACGGCTTTGCATTCTCCTTCCCGGGACGTGGTACAGCCCTTGTCAACATGACGCATACGGAAACACCTCTTGAACCGGTGGCGGCCTCGGCCAGCGCACTGCAGGGCAAGGCCCAGGCTGATAAGTACATTCATTTCTTGAAAACGGAATTCCCTCTGGCGTTCGGCCAGGCACGCGTCCGCGGTTACGGCCTGCCGGGTATCCGTCAAACGCGTTGGATTGTCGGCAGCAAGCAGCTGACAGTTGACGAGGTGCGAGCGGGTACGCGCTTTCCCGATGCCGTAGCGCGCACCTCTTGGCCGATTGAGCTTCATAGCCATTTAGAGGGTTATGTATGGGAAACTTTCGACGAAGACCATGTTCATTATGTGCCTCTCAGGAGCATGACGCCCCCCGATGTCGATAACCTGGTTGCTGCCGGACGCTGTATTGACGCAGATACAGCCGCCCTTTCAAGCGTACGCGTAATGGGGCCGTGCATTGCAATGGGAGCGGCCGCAGCTCACGCGCTGGATCTTGCAGGTGAGGGAAGCGTGCATGAAATCGACATCAATGCGCTGCATGAGCGAGTGAGGGATAACTTGGAGCGCAACGATAAACGCAGTTCAACCGAGTCACTTGTTCCATAAGGAAGAAGCGGCGTCCATGGATTTAGGCATGCTCAAACTGTAGGAAATAATGGAGGTTCACCATGAAATTGAGCGATGAAGAGAAATATATGCTCGATGGCCGGGATGGTCGTGCCGTACAAAAGGCAATGGATTTACTTGTACGTTACGGTGAGGCATTAGGAGCGGAAAAACTGGTGGAAACCAGCAATGTAAGCACGACGGTAGTCGCCTCGAGCGGCTTAATGCGGGAGTATGCAGCTAAATATGGATTCGACGCCTTATTCTCCGAATTCAATCTGGACAGTCAGGAGGCTGTCGAAATTCCCATGGTGAAAACCCACTCCTGTCAGCTGATTACCGGCTTTGATGCCGCCCACTGGGAGCAGCTCGGGGGTACGCCTGAAAGAGTACAATCCATCAAGGAGCACGAGGCATATAACGCGGGGATCGGCATCCAGCTCATGAGCACCTGCGCTCCTTATCAGGTCGGGAACATACCGGTGAAAGGAGAGCACTGTGCGTGGATGGAATCTTCCGCCGTGATCTACATCAACTCGGTGCTCGGGGCCCGCACGAATTGTGAAGGAAGGGAAAGCACGGGCGCTGCCATGCTGACCGGCCGGATTCCATACTGGGGATACCATATCGACGAGAATCGTTTAGCTACAGACTTGGTCGAAGTCGAATGGGAAGTCGAGAGCATGACCGATTGGGGGCTGCTCGGGTACTATGTCGGAGAGGTCGTGGGCGATCGGGTACCGGTCCTTAGCGGCGTCCGACATGTTCCAAATTCATATCGCATCAAGCATTTCGGAGCCTCTGCAGCGTCATCGGGCGGAGTTGAAATGTATCATATCCCTAAAATAACGGCTGAGGCGCAATCCATCGAGGATGCTTTAGGAAAGAGAAAGCCGCAGTACACCTTCAAATTTGGAAAGGCGGAGCGGCAAAAGGCGTATGATCGCTTGAACGTTTCGGCCAAAGACACGAATGTAGACTTTATTATGCTCGGTTGCCCGCACGCGTCTATCGAGCAGATTTGGGAAATCTGCAAGCTGCTGAAAGGCAAACGCGTAAACAGCGGTACGCAGCTGTGGATTTTTACGCCGAGGGCTATCCGGGAATTGGCGGACCGGAACGGTTATACCCAAATCATTACCGAAGCCGGAGGTTTCTTGATGAGCGATACATGCCCTGCACTTGGGCAAGTGTTACCGCCCGGAACGAAAGTGGTGGCAACCGATTCGGCGAAGCAAGCCCACTACCTGCCGGCGATCATGGGGATACAATGCTGGTTTGGATCACTGAAGGATTGCATCGATGCGGCTGTAACCGGCAAGTGGAGTGGAGGGCTGAGATGACAAAGATCGTATTGCATGGAAGAAAAGTAGTTGGCGGCTGCGCGGAAGGCGAGGCTCTGGTGACCCGGGATACGATTTCCGGCTGGGGCGGCATCAACCCGATGACCGGTACGATTATTGAATTGCAGCATGAGCTGCAAGGCCAGAGCTTTAAGGATAAAGTTCTTGTATTCCCCGGTGCCAAGGGATCCTCCGGCTGGTCCGCCTATTTTCACATGGCGCGAATGGTGGGTGCGGCCCCTAAAGCCATGATTTTTAATATCATGACGACGAAGGCGGCCTTAGGTACCGTAGTTTCACATGCGCCTACAGTGACCGATCTGGATCAGGACCCGCTGGATATGATTGAAACGGGGGATTGGGTCAAGGTGGACGCCGATAACGGCATCGTCGAAATCACTAAAAAAAAGGACATCCAACGGGACGAAACCACAACGGACTCGCGGCTTGGAGCGGCCGAACAACGCAGTGAAGCCGCCGGCGTATGAACAATAACGAAGAAGGAGCAGTGAAACAAATGGGTGTAGCCCCTCGATTGATTGATACAGACTTTCACAATGATCTTTCCAGTCCCCAAGATCTCCTTCCCTTTTTACCAAAAGCATTTCATCAACAATGGTTAGAGAGCGGGATCGGCGTCGGCGGAAAACCATGGAGCTCCGTCGGGTATATCCGGAAGGACGCCATCTCTGATATAGGCAGCAAACCCGGCAGCGACCCCGTATTCGCATTGAAACACCACATGGATAAGTATGGAATCGATTATGCGATTTTGACAGGGAACGCTTCCATGATCGGCATTTCTTTAAACTACGATCCTGATTACGCCAATGCTGTAGCGTCGGCTCACAACGATTGGCAGAATGAAGTTTGGCTGAAAGCCGACCCTCGTTATAAAGGCTCGATTCTGGTTAGCCATACCGACCCGGCCGCAGCAGTCAAAGAAATCGAGCGGCTGGCCGGCCATCCCGATATCGTTCAAGTGATGATGTGCAGCGTGTCGCGAACACTGCTCGGACAGCGGTTCTTTCATCCGATCTACGAAGCGGCTGAACGGCACGGATTGCCGGTAGCCATTCATCCGGGCAACGAAGGAATCGGTCCTTCGTATCCTCCGACGCCATCCGGATACCCGACCCGCTATATGGAATGGCAGAATATTATTCCGATCAACTATATGTCGCAAGTGAACAGCTTGGTATGCGAAGGCGTCTTCGAGAAGTTCCCCAAGTTGAAATTTGTCGCCATCGAGGGGGGAATCTCCTGGCTTCCCCATTTGATGTGGCGTATGGATAAAAATTACAAGGCGCTGCGGGATACGGTGCCCTGGTTGAAAGAGCTGCCGTCCGAATACATCCGCAAGCATGTAGTACTTACGACACAGCCGATTGAGGAGCCTGCCGATCCCGAACACCTTGTTCAAATTATTAAAATGAGCGGCGCCGAGGATATGATCATGTATTCTTCCGACTATCCGCACTGGGACTACGATAACCCGAAAATGGTGCTCTCCTTGTTTCCGCGCGAGCTAAGAGAAAAAATTGGTGCCAAAAATGCCATTCAGCTGTACGGTCTGGATCAAACAGTCGATGCAGCCGGCACGGAGGGAGAAGCGGGATGAATAAATTCGCAGTAGCCAAAGTCGCAGAGCTCCGTGAAAAAGGGAGACTGATCGTAGAGGTTAAAGGGATGGAGCTGGGGATTTTCCTGGTGGATGGCCAGTATTATGCGTGGCGCAACGTTTGCCCGCATGCGGCAGCACCTATTTGTGTCGGCCGGGTATCCGGGACGCGTCTGCCTTCGATGGTATATGAATACGAGCACGGCCGTGATCAAGAGATTTTGCGATGTCCTTGGCACGGCTGGGAATTCGATCTCAAAACAGGCCATCACCTGGTGGATGCGTCGGTCAAGCTGAGAGGGTTTCCCGTCGAAGCGGATGATGAAGATGTTTACGTATTGATGAAATAAGTATCCACCTGATGCCATAAGTTACCACGCAGGGGATATCAGGCATTTCGGCCGCTCTTTCTAGTCAAAGGGGCGGCCAATCGCCTATGGATAGCAGTCTACCGGTAAAGGGACGGTCATGTAAACAATGATAACATGGCTGCCTGGCATGGTGGAAACAGGTATCCAATCGCTCCTTGTAAGCGGTTATAGAAAGTATTGACATGACTAAAAATGGAAGATATACTGATTTCAGCATTTACTGTTAGAGGATTCTGGAAATTTTGAATGTTTAGTTATTTCCGAACTGGTATACCACATACCAGCATCATGATCAGCGGCGGGAGGATAACCAGACGATGGCCAAACCAGAACGGGAATTTATCGACTATCATGAATTCGAAGAACTTCCAGTCGGCGGAATCGAAGGAATAACGGAAAGAATCATCGCTAGAGATCCGGATAACGGAATGGTTACACGAATTCTTAGCTATGTTCCGGGAACGGATACGTCTCCGAACGGTGTGCAGGCCCATGATTATTGGGAGGAAATTTACATCATCGAAGGATCCATGATTGATTTGACGCTCAATCAGGAATTTACGCAAGGCATGGTGGCCTGCCGCCCGCCGGGAATGAAGCACGGTCCATGGATAACTCCGAACGGTTGTAAACTGTTTGAAGTACGTTATTACGCGAAATGAGGTCAAAATGCAGATTCATAATTAATTTTTTGTAAAGTAATATAACATAAAAACTCTGATTTATATGGTCATAACGGAATGAAATCGGTTTCTATCATATTTTTCTAAAATAAATGATAACTATATTGACATGAAATGTGCCATCCGTTATATTTGTATCAATCCAACTCGGAACGAAGCAGAGCATTATTCATTCGAACGAATGAAAGATGCCACAGCGTAATACGGTTCTTATTTTCGGCCTGGTTGGTATACCACATACCAGATGTGGCATTTCAAATACTTACAAGTTGCAATCTGAAGGTGGGATCATAACCTTGGAATTTACGAAAATTCAACAACCCCAATCCTTTAGGGATCATGCTTATGATGAAATCAAGAATGCAATTATCAATCATGTGATTGCTCAAGGGGATGTCCTTTACGAACGGGACCTCTCCGAGAAATTGGGGATTAGCCGTACCCCTCTTCGGGCGGCTCTCCAGCTGCTGGAGATGGAAGGGTGGTTGAAGTCTGTTCCGCGAAAGGGAGTTTTCGTCAGCCATATTGTGGAGAAGGACGTCGAAGAAGTGCTGCAGCTTCGGGGGGCCAATGAAGCCCTTGTTGTAGAGCTGCTGATCCCCAAGATCACGGACGCTCACATCGAGCGGCTGGAAGAAATATTTGTCCAGCAGGAAAGACACACAGGGAATAACCAATCCTTTATTTTGATGGACAAAGATTTTCATATGCATATGGCTGAATTAACGGGCAATGATCGATTAATCCAGCTTATGCACACATTAAGCGATCAAATGCGGTGGTTTGGTATCGTGGCGTTGGATACGACAGACCGGGTGGAAAGAACCTTGAAGGAACATCGGGCGATTATCGAACAATTGAAGAAGCGCGATGTGGAGCTCGCTAAGCAAGCCATGCATGAACATATCATACACACACGGACGGCTGTTCTAGCTTCCCTAAAGTCCAAAAAGGAGACAGATTAATGCACACTTATCCAATTACCATTCAAGAAAAAGACGGAAGCATGACGGAGAAAGAGACTGTGGTTCAAAAAGTGCTTGTTATGGGCTACATGGGCAGAGATATCGAGAAGGTGCACGAGCATATTCATGAGCTTGCCGAGATCGGAGTGGCTCCGCCACCGACCATTCCAGCTTTATATCCGCAAGACATCAGCGTACTGACAAACGAGCAGACGATTACCGTTCCCGGCAAGGAAACATCCGGCGAAGTGGAATATGTGGTTTACCATGACGGCGACGACTGGCTGCTGACCATCGGCAGCGATCATACGGATCGTCTTCTCGAGAAAGAAGATATCGCTAAATCTAAAGCGGCCTGTCCTAAGCCTTTCATCACCACATTCTGGAGAATTAAAGATGTGGAGGATCATTGGGATCAACTGGTGCTTCGTTCCTGGATCACGGATGAAGGGGGAAGACGGCTGTATCAGGAGCACGACCTTACTGCACTGCTTCCATTCTCGAAATTGTTAGAGAAATTAGAGGAGTTCGGGTATACGGACATTTCCCATACCGTCTTTTTCTCCGGAACGGTACCGACCTTGGAAGGGTTCGTATACGGAAGCAAATTTGAATATGAAATATCCGATCCCGTGCTGGGCCGGAGCTTGAGGGGCGAATATTCGGTTATTACAGGAGGTTAAACGATGAAGGTCGCATTGGTTCAGATGGACGTACAAATCGGGGAGCCGGAAGTGAATTACCGGAAAGTCGAGCGCTTCCTGGATGAAGCGATGGCTCAATCGCCGGATGTCATTATTTTTCCGGAAATGTGGAACACAGGCTATGCGTTGGAACAAGGCGACGCCCTTGCGGATGCCGACGGTCAAAGGACAAGAGCCCTCTTCTCCTCCTACGCTAAAGCTCATAACGTCATGATTGTGGGCGGAAGCGTTCTTTATAAAGATTCAGGCAGCGGGGACATCACCAATACGATGCTTGTTTTCGACCGGAACGGCGATGAAGTATTGCGGTATGACAAGGTGCACTTGTTCCGTCTGATGGACGAGGATCAATATCTGAAGGCCGGCAATAGCTTCGGGCTGTTTGATTATGAGGGTACGGGTATCGGGACGATGATTTGCTACGATCTGCGGTTTCCTCTCTTGTTCCGCAAGCTGGTTTCCTTAGGTGCCAAAGTGATCATCAATACGGCCCAATGGCCGACAGCACGGGTAGACCATTGGAGAACGCTCGTCATTTCCAGGGCGATCGAGAACCAATCTTACATGATTGCCGTTAACCGCTGCGGGACAAGCCGTGAGACTGCATTCCCGGGGAATTCTCTTGTTATCGATCCGTGGGGCGAGGTTTTGCTCGAAGGCGACGGCACGGAGCAGGTCTATGTGATTGACATCGATCTGGCCAAAGTGGATGAAATCCGCAAACGAATTCCTGTTTTCGATGATCAGAGATTTGATCTTTATTAATCATAAAAAACATGCCAATCAGGAGGATGAGAAAAATGAAAAAACAAGCAGGTTTGATAGTTCTGAGCGCTACATTGATGGCTGGTTTGCTGGCGGGCTGCGGCTCCAATTCTGGTTCGAGCACCGATAATAAGGATGCGGCAGCGGGGAATCAAACGGCGAATTCGCCTAAAGTGACATTTAAGCTCGCTCATACCGGCTCGGACACGCACCAGTACAATATTGCGGCTGAAGCGTTTAAAAAGTCGCTGGAAGAAAAGAGCAAGGGAGCCATGGAGGTTAAAATCTACTCTAACGCTAAGCTTGGCTCCGAAAAGGACGCCGTTGAAGGCGTGCAGAACGGCACGATCGATATGACGACGTTAGCTGCTGACAGCTCCCTGGCCAATGTCGTGCCGGAAATGAACGTTTTCGGGATCCCGTTCCTCTTCAAGGGCAAAGAGCATGTGTACGGCGTGCTGGATGGTGAAATCGGGAAATCCTTACTGAAGAAGGTCGATGAAAAAGGTATGGTCGGCCTCGGATACTGGGAAGTCGGTTTCCGTAATGTGACAACTAAAAATAAAGCGGTTGTGAAGCCGGAGGATATGAAAGGCTTGAAAATTCGCGTTCAGCCGGCTCCGGTATGGAACGAGTTTATGAAGTCTTTAGAGGCTAACCCGACGCCTGTTAACTTTAACGAGCTGTACAGTGCGCTTGAGCAAGGGGTTGTCGACGGCCAGGAGAATCCGATCGCCACGATTATGTCCATGAAGTTCTACGAGGTTCAAAAGCAATTGGCGCTGACGAACCATACCTATACTCCGGCAGCTGTTATTGCGAGCAAAAAGTTTATGAATTCCTTGAACGACGAACAGAAACAATGGGTCCAGGAAGCGGTTCAAGCAGCGACTGCCTCTGCACGTAAAACGCTTGCCGATGCTGAAACCAAATCTCTGGAAGAGCTGAAAACGAAAGGCGTCAACATTACGAAGCCGGATGCCGAAGCGTTTACAGCTGTAACGAAGGATGTATCCAAGGCTGTAGCTGACAAAGTACCGCAAGATTTGATCGAAAAAATTAAAGCTGCTGCGAAGTAAGCGAATCTGATAACGTTTGTTAAAAAAAGAAAAAGAAGGATACTTTGGTATCCTTCTTTTTAAGAAGAGAGGGGGACATCCCGTTATGAAATGGCTTCGTCATTGGCTCGAGATCATCGCCGGCAGCTGTCTGGCCGTTGTTGTCGTTGTTACCTTTCTGCAAGTGCTGTTCCGGTTTGTACTCAAAATTCCAACGCCTTGGACAGAGGAAGTCACACGCTTTGCGTTTGCTTATATGGCCTTTATCGGCGCCGTGCTCGGCACGAAATATCACAGTCATTTGAATGTTGACGTAATTAATCAGCTTCCGCCGAAAATCCGCACTGCGGTGACCGCTGTCGGATATATGGTTACGATTGCTTTCGTCGCGTTCTTCACCTATTACGGCTGGGTTCACACGATGAACTCCAAATTGCAAACGACACCGACGCTTCAAGTGTCGTTGATGTACATGTATATCATCATGCCAATCTCCGGCGTGCTGATGCTGTATTACTTGGTTAAGGCGTTTGCCCAAGAAGTTCGCGGGAAACGGCAAGGGGGCGAAGTAGCATGATTTGGCTTCTAGGCTTATTGTTCGTACTTTTTTTCTTTCGGGTGCCCATTGCGTTTGCACTCGGCATTACCTCTCTGGTCGGGTTATGGCTGACCGATACGGATTTGGTTATTATTGCCCAAAAAACGTTCTCCGGCATCGATTCTTTCACGCTGGTCGCTATTCCCTTGTTTGTTTTGGCGGGTGAAATTATGACGGTGGGGGGCATCTCCAAGCGCCTCATCGATTTTGCGTCGCTGCTTGTCGGCCATTGGCCGGCGGGTCTGGCCATGGTCGCCGTACTGGCTTGTACGTTCTTCTCCGCTATCTCCGGTTCGGCGATAGCGGATGCAGCTGCCATCGGGGGGATTTTGATTCCGGCCATGGTATCGCAGGGGTATGACCGCCGATTCTCGGCGACTCTCGTCGCTTCGGCCTCCACCATCGGTCCCGTTATTCCTCCGTCGATCCCGTTCATTTTGTTCGGCGTTATGGCCAGCGTATCGATCGGCGATTTGTTCCTGGCAGGTGTCGCACCGGGGATTCTGATGGCTGCCGTACTCATGATCTACGTGTACTATTACGGTAAGAAAAACAACATTCGCGGACGGGATAAGATGGCTTCCCGCAAGGAGATTGCTGCCGGCTTCAAGGATGCGTTCCTGGCGCTGCTACTCCCGGTTATTATTATAGGCGGCTTCCGTTCCGGGATGTTTACCGCGACGGAGTCCGGTGTCATCGCCGTCATCTATGCGCTGATTATCGGGTCCTTTGTTTATAAGGAGCTGAACTTCAAAAAGCTGCGGAAGGTACTGCTTGATTCCGCGCTCAGCTCGGCAACGATCTTGTTCGTCATCGCCAATGCGACGCTGTTCACTTGGTTGCTTACATTCCACGACATTCCGGATCAACTCGGAGCGCTGGTAAGCAGCATCTCGGATCAGCAGTGGGTAATCCTGCTTTTGATCAACATTGTACTTCTGATTGCGGGAACGTTCATCGATACGATCTCGGCGTTGACCATCTTTACTCCGCTGTTCCTGCCTATCGCTCTGGCAGCCGGCATTGACCCGATTCACTTGGGCGTCATCATCGTGGTTAACCTGACGATCGGCATGATTACACCGCCGCTTGGCGTTTGCTTATTCGTGACTTCTTCGATTGCGAAAGTCAATTTGGCGCAAATGGTTCGACCTTTGTTGCCGCAATTTTTAGTTTTACTTGTTGTGCTTATCATCATAACGTACTTCCCTCAGGTATCCTTGTTCCTGCCTCACTTGTTCGGCGGGTAGTAGATTCCAGGCGGGTTTCCCATTCGGGAGCCCGCCTATGAGTGTTCCAACTTTTATCAGTTTTCTATATAGGAGGCAAACTTCAAATGAAATGGTTTCATAATCTTAAAATTCCTGTGAAATTTGTTGTTTGTTTTATTGCTTTTTTAATCATTCTCATAGTGGCTAATATCGGTTCCTTGAGAAATACACAGACGATTCACAGCAATTTGGTTGATATTTATGAAAATAATTTGAGCATGGTTGAGCAGCTGAATGAGCTCTCCGGCTCGATTCATCGGATCAACACCGCCGTAGGCAGTTATTTGCTGGTGACGGATGCGGATTCAAGAAAGAAGCAATTGGAGAAAGTCGATTTGGAAACGAAAAGTGTGACTGAAAAACTGGGCGCTTTGGATAACCGATCTTTAACGCAGGGTGAGAAGGACGAGCTGCAGCTGTTAAGCTCATTGTGGGAATCGTTCCAGCCGACCGTTAACAATGTGTTTCAACTCGTGAACCAAAATCAGATGGAGCAGGCCAAATCGATGTTTGATAAGCAGCTCTTGGCCAAGGAAGAAGGGATTGAAGAAATCTTCCAGGAGCTGCTCAAGACGAATCAACAGCAAGCGGAGTCCAAATATCTATCTTCGATTGATAAACATCAGGAAGTGAAGCGGAGTACCCTCATTTTGATGGTCGTATCGCTTATTATTTTCAGTGTGATGGGACTTGTGTTGACGTATTCGATCGTCCTGCCTATCCGCCAGCTTTTGAAGGCATTTAAGCGTGTGGAGGAAGGGGATCTATCCCAACCTGTCGAGATCCAGCGTAGGGATGAACTTGGATTGCTGGCTAACGGGTTTGAGATTATGAGGGAAAGCGTCGCCTCTATTGTGTCCCAAACGAAGCAAACGGTCGGCACGCTCTCTCATGTATCCGATGGCATCCGGGAGTACGCATTGACGACAGCCCAATCTTCCCAGGAGATTTATGGAGGCCTGGAACGGGCGGCTGATCACTCCAGGGAGCAAAAAGAGAAGGTTCATGAGGATGTCGTTGTGATTAAAGAAATGTCCGCCGGGTTGAAGCAGATGGCTGCGAGCATCGATGAAGTCAGCAACCTGTCCTCGGATATGGAGATGCTGTCCAATCAAGGACAAACCTCCGTTAAGGGTACCTTGGAGAAAATGCAGCTCATCGAGCAAAAATCACGGGAAACCGAAAGCAAGATCGAGCAATTGGCCGACCGCTCCAAAGAAATTGACACCGTTATCGCCACAATCAAAAATATAGCGGAAGAAACGAACCTGCTGGCGCTCAATGCTTCGATCGAAGCAGCACGGGCCGGGGAAGCGGGCAGCGGCTTTGCTGTAGTTGCTCATGAGGTGCGTAAGCTGGCCGAGCATAGCCGAAGTGCCGCAGACCACGTGCGAAGCGTTGTTACCTACATCCAGGAGGATACAGGAAGCCTTCTTCAATCCAGCCAAGCCTGGATCCTCGAAATGAATGAGGGGCAGCAGAAGGTGGGCGAAGTCTCAGAGGCGTTCCGGCAAATGAACGGTTGGATCGAAAGAATCAACGGCATGATCCAGGACATCTCGGCAGGCATAGAGGAAATGGCTGCAGGCAGCGAGCAGATGGACATTTCCATGAAACGAATCGAGGACTATTCGGCCGGTGTGAATGAAGTGACCCGGGAATATTCGGAGAAGTCCGGTCAACAGGCACTCATGATGGATAAGGTTAACAGCTCCGTTGAGGAGTTGGCGAAGCTCTCCCATCGCCTGCAAACCATCGTGAACCGGTTTGTTACGGATTCCGTAGCGGAGGCTTGAAGCCTTCCCCGTCGTTATCCGAAATAACCTCAGCAAATTACCGTTTTGTCCCAAGCTTACATAACTTATTCACGCGCCGAGCGGGAATCGGGGGTTGCCCCCTGTTCTCCTCGGCTCTTTCATTACGGGAACGGTATCCGGTCGCCTTATAGAGCTTATATATTATAGGCGTTTACCATATAGATCATAAACCATTTATGCGGTTAACAAGTATCATTAAGGTTGATAATTGAATGATGAAAGCGAAGGGAAAACCAACATATTCCTTATCGTATTTTCTTTAGGTATATATAGTGTCGGCGGAAAATTGCAGAAGTTGTAATTCGGTAACGGAGGGGATCTTGTGGATCATTTTCGGGATTTCTTTGATTTATCTTTAGATATCATGATGATCATTGATTTTAACGGTAATCTTGTCGAAGTCAATCATTCGTTTTCAAGAATTTTGGGGGAAAATGAATCATGGACCTCACTGGAACAAGTGTTCGCTTGCCTTCATCCTGACGATGTGGATAATTCTGCGTTGGAAGTGCAGAAGCTCATCCGGGGACAAGCGACGGTGTCCTTTTTAAACCGCTATCGGAATGTGGAACAAACCTACAAGTGGATTCAATGGACGTGCTCAGTCAATCGGGAAGCGCAGCTTATCTATGCGATCGGCCGGGATATAACGGGAATTCATATCGATACATATCATTTGCTTAGTTCGATGTCGGCAAGTATTGCTCATGAAGTAAGAAATCCGATGACTACGGTGAAGGGATATCTGCAGTTACTGATGGAGAAAGAAGATTGGGGTTCGTATAAAGATACGTTCCTCTTAATGGTTAGTGAGCTGGACCGGGCGAATGCCATCATTTCACAATATCTTTCATTGGCGAATAATAAATTTATCGAGAAACGACAACATAATCTAAACAGCATCATTGAATACATGCTGCCTTTAATCGAATCCGATGCTAGTAAGGGGGATGTATGTATTATCGCCGCATTAGGGACGATCCCCGATTTGATGTTGGATGAACAAGAGATTCGGCAATTGATGCTTAACCTGAGTCGGAATGCGATAGAAGCCATGAATCATGGCGGGCATTTAACCTTCAAAACTTATACGGAGGCCGAAGAAATTATTTTAGAAATATCGGATGAAGGTGAGGGAATCCCGCCTGAAGTCCGTAGAGAAATATTCAATCCTTTCTTCACGACGAAGGAAACGGGGACCGGCCTCGGGCTTGCCGTGTCCCGCTCCATTGCGGAACGGCATAGGGCCCGGTTAGAAGTCAAACAATCAGGCAGGGAAGGAACAACGTTCGTGGTCAGGTTTCCCTTCAGTCGTGAAAGTATCTGTAGTCCAGGAGAGCTAGCGAATGAATCAACTATCCAATTCAACCTATGAGATCGCGCAAGTCTGTTTATTGGCCGGCAAGATCATGCTGGAGAACGGCGGGGAAACGTACCGGGTGGAAGATACGATGACACGCGTTGCAGATGCATTCGGTGTACGGCATGCTCACAGCTTTGTAACCCCGACGGGGATTATATTTTCGATAGACGGCCCGGAACAGACAACCCGATTAATCCGAATATCCGAACGTTCAACGGATTTGCGTAAAGTTACGGTCGTGAACGCCATTTCCCGAAAAATTAGCCAGGGGGAATTATCGGTGACAGAGGCCTATCGGTTATTGGAAGAAATCGATGGGGCGAACCCCGGGTATCCGCTTTGGTTCAAAATCGCAGCGGCAGCCGTGGCAAGCGCCTGCTTTTTAATCATGTTTGGCGGGGCATGGGGTGATTTTATCCCTACTTTTCTATGCGGAGGAGCGGGCTTTTCCTTCCTGGTCTATTTTCACCGATGGGTGCCGATTAAGTTTTTCGCCGAGTTTCTGGCGTCTTTAATCATTGGTTCGACGGCCTATTTGTTCTTGAGAACAGGTTTCGGTCATGATTTGGATAACATGATCATCGGCTCCGTCATGCCGTTGGTACCGGGACTTCTGATTACCAATGCCGTCCGGGATTTAATGGCCGGGCATTTTGTTTCCGGGGTTTCGAAAGGGGCGGAAGCGTTCTTAACCGCATTTGCGATTGGAGCCGGCATCGCCTTTGTTCTTTCTTTTTACAGCGGGGAGGGGATCGGATGATCGGCGAACAGCTCTTGATGAGCTTCATTGCTTCGGCGGCCTTTGCAATCCTCTTCAATGGTCCTAAGGGGACGCTGGTACAGTGCGGCTTTGTCGGGATGTTCGGCTGGCTGTTATATATTTCCTTGCTGAAGGTTCCCGCCGATCCGATCTTGGCCACGATGATTGCCTCTTTTTTTGTTGCGGTGACGAGCCAATTTTTTGCCAAGATGTATAAAACCCCCATCACTGTATTCAGCGTGGCGGGTATCATCCCGTTAGTTCCCGGCGGATTGGCTTATGATACGATGCGGAACGTGGTCGAGAACCAGTATGATTTAGCCGTGCAGCTGGCAGCCAAAGCCTTTATGTTGTCGGGGGCGATCGCCATGGGTCTGGTTTTTTCGGAGGTGATGCACCACGTGATCCGAAAGTCGCGGCTGTAGGCTTATGCGAAAGATACGATGAGTGAGGAAAACTGGATAAAGCGAACTCGCGGGGCCTGCTGAGAAACGATCAGCGGGCTTATTGTGCTGGACGTTACCTGCGCTTAAGTGTGATCCTGGCGAACAGGTTCCTTTTTTTTTGCAAAAAGGTGTTAACATAAACGGGCTTCATTCGTGTTCTACTCAGAAAGGAGGAACGGTATGAGGTGGATTCATTAGATGATGTATTGAAGGAAAAAGCAACAAGCATCTTTCGCTATCTGAGGAAGATGGGCGTATCCCATGAAGATGCTCAGGATGTGGTTCAAGATACGCTCTGTAAGGTCATCCTCCTGCTTCATGAGCTGGATCGCGACCGTCTCGGTCCATGGATGTTTCGGGTAGCTTACAATCAGTACATCGATCTGGTCCGGAAGAGAAAAAGAAGAGCGGAAATTCCTATAGAAACGCTGGAGTTCATAAGCAAGCGTTCCTTGGAGGATGAGGTGTTGAACCACGAGTGCAAAGAAGACATTCAGGCCACGATGGAGCAAATGAACCCGAAGTATAAGCACATGCTGATTTTGAAATACGAATGCGATTTTAGTTATAAGGAAATGGCCGAAGTGTTCAGCACCACGGAAGAGGTAGTGAAAATGTCTTTATATCGGGCGCGGCAGCAATTTCAGCAACTATATAGGAGGGTTCAACATGAGCACGGATGATCAATTTGAGCTGGGAAGCGATCGGATGGACGGGCTGCTGAAGAAAGCGAAGAGAAAGAGCATAGGGAGACAAGCCGGGATATCCGCGTTGGTCGTGATGATCGTGTTAGCCGGATATGTCGGAGCCAGAGGATATTTACTAAACGAAGTAAGCCGCGGCCAACTGGAGCGGGATATCGCCGTGATGAAGCGCATTACCCAGCCCAATGTGGAGGTTATGCAGAGCACCACGGTGAGTGAGGGACTCTTCCGAAATACCGTTCAGTATCGCAGCTATAAGCTGATCGAAGGACAGCCGGTTAAATGGGAGGACCGCTTGTATGAATATTCGATGTGGAACACCTTTCATCCATTAAATAGACCCGTTCCAATCGAACGTGACACGCAGAGACTGGAGGAGGCTCATATTAGCTTCAATGCAGAGACAGCGCAAAGGGAATTGCGGTTTTACTTGCCTTCTCATCCCTATCCCTATATAGCCCAGGACGTCGATAAGCTCGACAGAAAGGAGAACAAGGTTGCGGAGATCGCCGTATCTTTCGATAAACCTTACACGGTAGAGCAGATCAAGGGCATGCTTCCGAACGGTGTACATGCGCAGTGGTACTGGGTGGATGCTTATGATGAGCAATCGGTTGATGAGCGGAAGTCCCCCGAACATGCGGGGGCGGTGTACGGATTTAAGGCTGAAGACCGCGGCTTGGAAGGAGGGGACGGCAGCGAGAAAGATTTCATCCTCGCGGTACAGAACGGATTGAGAGTAAGCAGGAAATACCGCGAAGAATTTCAGAAGCTGTATGATTACTTGCGTGCCGGCAAGTCCGAACCTACGGTACAGGATATCCGGATTCTGGGGGTTGTCGTCACCGGGACGGCCAAGGATCTGCAGCAGCTCAAGGGGCTCCCGTTCGCGCGGGCCACCGTGCAAGGCGCCATGACAGACGAAATGTAGAGGAAAGAAATCTTAAATCATCAAGTTTGCCAGATTATTAACGATGGAAAGGGTTGTGTTCATCTATGAAAAAGTTCTATCTCATCATCTCCGCATTTGTTACCGTTATATCCGGCTGCGGGCCGAGCTCTCAGGCTGAACCGAAGACTTTCGACCTGCCCTGGTTTCCGTCCATGGAAGCCAGTCCGGGCAAAGCTTCGTACGTCTTGAATGACGGAGATCTGGTGGCGGCCAAAGCTTACTATGACCTGGAAATGGCGGGCAGCGGATGGAAGGCATCCAGCGATTCCAAAGGCAAGAACGGAGAGGTTGACTGGACTATGACCGAGTGGAAAAAGGCCGGCAGCATCATCCGGATTAACTACTTGGACCACCCGGATAAGGACAGCAAGGATTATATCCTGTTCGAGGATACGAACGGCCATGTCCTTGAAATCCGGAAGAAGTGATGCTCCGATTCCGGGGCATAGACAATCTTATAAATCGTGTGACGCCTACAACACCTTCATCATACACTGAATCATATGATGCAAGGAGGATGACTGCTGTGAGTATGCCGCAAATTCCTGAAGAAAAGTTCAGGCCCTCGCTTGAAGAAGTCGTAATCGATCTGTTGGCATCTATTGCATTAGAAGAAACGGCATTATCGCATTTAATTCATGCCGAGGCTGAAAAAATACAGATGTTCGTCGGGCAATATAAAGATAGTTCTTTTATTTCAAGCAAAGAAATAGTAGCCGTCAACCAATCCGTTAACCGCATGATGGAAACGATTGTCATGAAGGAATGGCTGCTGCTTAAGAAACTGGAGGATGTCTTGCAGATTGAAGTTCAGGAAGAATGGGATGAAGAGTAAAGGGGACGAGTGCGTTGCTGAACAGCATACAGAATAGCTTCAAAAGCTGCTGCCGTTCGCATCTTTCCATGGAAGATGCCGTATTCCACATGCTCGGCGCCGCCGCCTTGCTGGCGAAAGTGTCCGGGGAGCGAAAGTTCCAAAGCCCTGAATCCAGCAGCATCAATACATTGGAGGCTACCTCAGCCTTCTTGCTGCATGTTGTAACTGATCTTCAGGGCATACTGTACCGGAAGCTCCATGTTCTATTGCGGCATCAATCGGAGTTTGGCGAAGACGGGCTGCGATGGGATGCGGACAAAGAAAAGATGCTTCAAGGGAATGTGCGCAGCCTGATCCCCCATATAGCCCCCGGTAATTCCCGGCAGGAATATCTGGTGTACACCATGACTCAGCTTATGGGCTACTACGAAAAGAAGCGCAAGCTGCTTACAGCTTTCGCTCCCGGTCATGCCCCTTCCGCGAGTCCGTGGATGACCGAGAGTGAAGAGGTTTGGCGAAGTCCGATCGATAACAGGAAGAGCAGGACAGAGGCACCGGTTGTTGACTGATGATAGGATGCTCAAGATTACGTATTGTAGTCATTCAGGGTAACCGGTCTGGGTGTCCTCCTATTCGATAGGTTGGCTGGTTATGTCCCGATTAGCGATTTTTAGGCGTTGCCTGAATGAGATTTAACACATTCTCAAATCGGTAGTTCAGAAGCATGTCTTTGTTGATGACATCCTGCAAGGTTTTGCGCACGCTGGCATTCAATGCAAGCAGGTCGGATAAAGATACAGCGGTCGGCGAGAAGCTGGCGCCAGCGCCATCCGCCTTGGTTGTTAAAGTTCCTACTAGGAATTGCGATCTTTCTGCCTCTGCATTCATAATATACGCAAGCGCAAACTCCTCCTGAGCAATGGAAGCCAGCAAGAGAGGTACCGTTTGATCCAAGGTCATCGTGTGGTTAGGAATAGCAGCCTGAGACATGGTCTCACCTCTTTCTATAGGTTAATACATATATATGGTGGATTTCCAATCTGGACACGGGCGTATGCCTTAGTCGCCAAGGATTTGTTTCGTTCAGATAAGTGTACAAGGCATAGGACGGGGAAAGTTCCTTTGCGGCAAATCGGGGGAAAATATGAAGTGCAAAAGTTTTTGTGAGCAAGCCAAAAGAAAAGCACCTCCAATTGTTAGATGTGTGTCTAACAATTGGGGTGCAGTTCACTGCCACGCGGCTCCTTGATTGGAGAGGTTACTTATCGTTTTTACAAATCAAAACGGACAGAATGCAGAAGTTAGGAAAATTTAAAAGCATGAAAATGAGCTAATTTCTCTAAAGCCAAGTGCCAAGGGCATCCAAAACCTACCGGTCCACCAATAACCAGTAACCGAAAAACCTCCCACAAAAATTGGGTAAAACCAGAAGCGGTTCCCATTAGTAAGCCAAACAAAAGTGTTTCGATGCAAGCAACGGGAAATCGCTCTGGGGTCAACAGCAAAAGCAGAAATGGGTGGTTCAAAAGGTGGAGGAGGGAATACTGGTCCCTGTTGTCCAGTCGATCCAGGTGGTGGTCCAGGCGGAGGCATAAACGCCATTCGATTTCACTCCTTTTCTAAATTGGGCTAAAGCAGTATATGTAGGAATGAATTCTTCGGATTGGGCTGATGCCCAGCAGGACCTATATACACAAACCATTGGCGCTTCGCATAATAAAAGAGTTGTACGGTTAAAGGGAGTAAAGCTGTTCCGCTGCTGCTGTCCAAAAATCTTCTGATGAACGTATTGACATGATTTGAATAATCATATATCTTTAATTAAAGATAATTTAAATTAAGATATTAAGGGGAGGTGATTTCAATGACGATTCATCTGGATGATTCCAGTTTGAGATCCCTGAAGCTGTTCGTTGTACTTTCCAAAGCATACAAGACCGTTATGGACCGGGCTGTCAAAGATATGAAGCAATACGGGTTGTCCTCTTCCGAATTTACGATTCTTGAATTGTTGTATACGAAGGGGAAAGTTCCTTTACAGCAAATCGGGGAAAAAATATTAATTACAAGCGGAAGCATAACCTACAATATCGACAAGCTGGAGAAGAAGGGACTATTGAAACGCGTACCGTGCAAGGAGGACCGAAGGGTCATTTATGCGGAAATTACGGAGGAGGGGAATGCATGGTTTGACCGTATTTTTCCCAAGCATGCCGCGGTGATCGACTCCTTCATGAAGGCTCTGTCGCCCGATGAAAAGCAAGCCGCGATCGAACTGCTCAAGAAGCTGGGAAAAGGGGCGGAGGATGGCTAGACGCGTGGCTCGATAGTTTTGCCTAATATCTTAAATTAAAGATTATTGAAATTAAAATATATGGAGGGTCATTGTCATGTTGTCTCTTGGATTATTAGTGGTTCGTCTGGTCGTTGGATTATTGTTTATCGGGCATGGAGCACAGAAGTTGTTCGGCTGGTTCGGCGGTTACGGCCCGAAAGGAACGGGCGGATGGATGGAATCGGTAGGAATTAAGCCGGGAGTTACGATGGCCGTGTTGGCCGGGCTGATGGAGCTGCTTGGAGGCGCACTGCTTGCTGCAGGACTGTTTACTCCGCTGGCCGCTGCGCTCATTACCGTGACTATGCTTGGCGCGATTGTCAAAGTACACGGCAAGAACGGCGTTTGGTCGACAACCAACGGTTATGAATACCCGCTCGTTCTGATTGCGGTCGCCATCGCAGTCGCCTTGACTGGCGCGGGCTCGTATTCTTTGGATGCACTTCTGAACTAAACCGGCATGATGGGTACGGCCTATGGATGGATAGGAACAAGTAGGGGAAATTAATGAATTAAGGGAGGACTTTACATGACGCTAAGAACGGCTGGCATTCATCACATTACCGCATTTGCAAGCAATCCGCAGGCGAACGTCGATTTCTACGCGGGTGTTCTCGGACTTCGCTTGGTGAAGAGAACGATCAACTTCGATGCTCCGGAAGTGTATCACCTGTACTTCGGCAATGAAGCAGGAAGCCCCGGAACCATTATCACGTTCTTTCCTTGGCCGCAAGCGCGCAGGGGACGAATCGGAGGCGGCCAAGTGGGCATAACGACATATGTCGTGCCGCAAGGCTCGCTAGGCTTCTGGGAGAGTCGTCTGGAAGGCTTCGGCGTTCCGGTTAAGAAAGTAACCCGGTTCTCGGAGAACTACCTTCAATTCACGGACAATGAGGGCTTAGGCCTTGAACTCGTCGAACGTGAAGAGGGACCGAACAGCGGCTGGTCGTTCGGCGGCATTCCGGCTGATAAGGCGATCAAGGGTTTTGGCGGCGCCGTTCTATTCAGCGTCAACCCGAAGAGAACGATGGACGCGTTGGAACATTTGCTTGGTTTGAGCAAGGTCGCCGAAGATGTCGCGTATGCCCGTTACCGGTCGTTCGGCGATATCGGCAACGTTATCGATGTGCCGCTCTCGGCCATGAACGGAGGCAGCGACGGCGCCGGAACCGTTCATCATATCGCTTGGCGGGCCCACGATTTCGAGCAGCATGCGGAGTGGAGAAATTCGGTGGAGAAGTATGGTTATCGCCCGACCCCTATCGTAGACCGCCAATATTTCAATGCGCTTTATTTCCGCGAGGCCGGGGGCGTACTGTTCGAGATCGCTACGGATCCGCCGGGATTTGCTTTAGATGAGCCTGCCGACGCGTTAGGCGAGAAGCTGATGCTGCCGGAGTGGTTTGAGCCGCATCGTTCCCAAATTGAGGCGAACCTGCTCCCGATCGAAGTGCGGGTATTGGAGGAGAAGCAGAAATGAACCATATTTTTGACAAGGGGACCCGCCAAGAGGCGCCGACCTTGGTTCTTTTCCACGGCACCGGGGGAACGGAACGCGATCTGCTGCCGCTAGCCAAGCATATCGCGCCAGAGTCCTCCGTTCTCAGCCTTAGGGGCAATGTGCTGGAAAACGGGATGCCGCGTTTTTTCCGGCGCTTGGCGGAAGGCGTATTCGATGAGGAGGATTTGATCTTCCGTACGAAGGAAGTGCACGATTTTCTGGATCAGGCCGCAAGTCAATATGGCTTCGACCGCGGCAATCTCGTGGCGGTAGGGTACTCCAATGGAGCGAATATCGCAGGCAGCCTGCTCTTCCATTATGAACACACCTGGAAAGGCGCCATTCTCCACCATCCGATGGTTCCGCGGAGAGGGATTCCGATTCCGGATTTGTCCGGTACTCCGGTCTTTATCGGCGCCGGGACTAATGATCCGATATGTCCGGCGCGGGAAACCGAAGAGCTTCAAGAGCTTCTCGGCGGAGCGGGCGCATCCGTTACGGTACATTGGGAGCGTTACGGACATCAATTGACGTCTACGGAAGCGGCCGCGGCCGCGTTATGGTTTCGCAAGCACTTCACCGAATATTCCGATATCGACGGGAGATAACGATGATATCTATAGATCCGGCCGCTCAGAGCGAGCGGGACAATTATAAGCTGTTGATCGGGAGTATCGTCCCCAGGCCGATCGCGTTGGTGACTACGCTATCGAAGGACGGGGTATTGAATGCGGCTCCTTTCAGTTACTTCTCGATTGTAGCGAGCCAGCCGCCTATGCTCTCAGTAGCTGTTCAGCGGAACCAAGGCGCGATGAAAGATACGGCGAGGAACGCGATTGAGGCCGGCGCCCTGGTTATTCATATTACGGACGAATCGATCATCGGCCAAGTGAATGAAACGGCGGCCAATTTACCCTCGTTCGAGAGCGAAGTTGCAAGGGCGGGCTTCACGCCGGTTGCCAGTGACACGATCGGCGTACCGGGGGTGAAGGAAGCCAAAATCCGTATGGAATGCTTGCTCGAACAAGCGATACCGCTTGGCGGTGCCGGCAGTCAACCCGCCTGCGATTTGCTGATCGTCCGCGTCGTCCGCTTCCACCTGGCGGAGGACGTCTATGTGAACGGTTATATCGATCCCGGCAAACTGAATCCGGTCAGTCGCATGGCAGGTAATTATTATGCCAAGCTAGGCTCCATGTTTGCCATGGAGCGTCCTGAATAATACTTCCGTAAGCCACTTGTTGAAAGTGGCTTTTTCATTTTCCGCTTGTGCCGTTGATGTGGTACCGGTTCCCTAAGGGAAACCAGTGGTATGGGCAGCCTCATGGATAGGTGTTGACAGTAAAATGATTCCAACGTATACTCGTAAACATAAAGTATGGTACCGGTTTCATGACCCGTGTAGGCCGAATAATCGAGTTCCGGCTCTTCCTTGATTTGGATTGGTCGAGGTCTATTTTTACTTCGTGTGGTACCGGTTTCATATTATTGGGGCTATCATGCACCCGTTTGGGAAAGGGGGCTGTCAGTGACAACGATCCGGGATGTAGCGAAATTATCCGGGGTGTCCGCTTCAACGGTATCCCGCGTATTGAACAAGAATGGCTATGTGAATCAAGAAACCGAACACAAGGTGAAACAGGCCATACAGAAATTGCAGTATGAACCCAATGCTGTTGCAAGAGGGCTGGCGAGTAAAAAGACGGGAACGATCGCCCTAATACTCCCGAATATAACGAACCCGTTCTTCCCTGAATTGGCGAGAGCTGTCGAGGATGTGGCCCGTTCGTATGGGTATACCGTACTTTTTGGCAATTCGGACGATCAGGGAGACAAGGAGAAGTCGTACATCGAGGTTTTGAAGCAGCGGTATGTCGATGGCATTATTTTCTCTTCACATACGCTGCAAAGGGATGACGTCGTCCGCTTGAGAAGCAACAAGATCCCATTCGTGGTGCTGGATCGTGCTCCTGTTGGAGAAGCGTGCAGCGTTGTTCGTTCGAACAATTTGGAAGGGGCCAGGATGGCCGTCCGGCATTTACTGGATAGGGGATCCAGGAAGATTGCGCATATCTACGGTCCGCAGGAGATCTTGACGGCCAAAGAGCGGCTTAAAGGATACGAGGAGACGGTTAAAGATTTTGGGTGGTACACGCCGACCTTGATGGTGCCGGGGAATTTTCGTCTGGACGGCGGAATGTCTGCTGCGAAAGAGTTAATGCAGCGGCACCCGGATGTCGACGGGATTTTCGTAGGTAATGACCTGATGGCGGTAGGCGTATTAAAGACGCTGCTTCGGATGGGGATCAAGGTACCGGAGCAAGTGGCTGTTTGCGGGTTTGACGGGATTCATCTGACAGAGGCTGTCGAACCGGAAATCACGACCGTCGCCCAGCCGATCTATGAACTTGGCGCGTTAGCAACCAAGCTGCTTATTCAGAAAGTCAATGGGGTCGATGTGGAAAATAAGGTTCATGAATTAGAGGTAACCTTAATCCCGAGAGATTCAACAAGAAAGGACACGAGCTTATGAATCCAAATATCGTAGTTATTGGAAGTCTGAATATGGACATTGTGATCAATGTCGAGGAAATGCCTCATGAAGGCCAGACCATTCTGGGAACAGGGTTCTCGGAAATAGCCGGCGGCAAGGGCGCCAATCAAGCGGTAGCGATCGGAAAGCTGCAGGCCTCGGTCGGTATGATCGGCAAAGTCGGAGCGGATTCTTATGCTTCCGCCCTGCTCGATTCTTTGAAAGAAAGTAATGTAGACGCCCGGCATATTCTAACTTCTCCGAATAGAACGGGAGTCGCATTAGTGACGGTGAACCAAAGCGGGAAAAACCATATCGTTGTCGTCCCGGGGGCGAACTTTGACCTGACGCCGGACGATATCCGGAACCAAAGACACGTTATCGAACAATGCGAGATGGTCGTGCTGCAGCTGGAAGTTCCCATGGAAACCGTAAACTGCGCCCTTCAATTGGCGAAGGAAGCCGGCAAAACAACCATTTTAAATCCGGCTCCAGCGAAAATCATGGAGGAAGAGATGTTGAAGAACGTCGATATCTTGATCCCCAATGAACATGAATTGTCGGAAATATCCGGGATGGAGATTGCGGATGAACGTAGTCTCCAGGAAGCGGCCCGGTCCCTTCTGGCCAAAGGAGTGAAAGCGGTTCTGGTCACGCTGGGCGACAAGGGGTGCTGCTATGTGGATAAAGACCGTTTCCAGCTGTATCCGGCCCATCAAGTGAAGGCAAAGGATACGACGGCTGCAGGAGATAGCTTCATCGGCGGCTTTACGGCAAGCTACGTGAAGAACCGGGATATCGATATGGCGGTCAAGCAGGCGCAAATCGTAGCGGCCATCACGGTCACTCGCCCGGGCGCGCAAAGTTCATTGCCGACGCTGGAAGAAGTTCAGCGATTTGCCGTAGACAACGCTTAAGGATCAGTCAACGAAGGGGATGGCCCGGTAGCCCATATTGAAAAAAATTTGCAGCCTGGCGAAGAATAAGTGTATCCTAAAGAGGTTTTCATTTCGATTTTTTCCTGATTTATGAAAGGAGACAAGACCATGGCAAAAATAATCGGCATCGGGCCCCATTATCCGGCATTGCTGAAAGCGAAGAATTTCCCGCCGGATCACGTTCCTCATCTGTTCCTGAAGCCGATGACAACGATTGTACGCGACGGTCAGGAGATTCAAATCCCGAGCCAGGCTGAGAAAGTGATTGCAGAGGTGGAAATTGCCCTGCTGGTCAACCGTACCTTGCGTAACGTTACCGAGGAGGAAATGGCCGATTTGTCCGCGGTTGGCGGGTACGCAATCGCCAACGATTTAACGGCCGTCGGTCCGAAGGTGATGGGCGAAGGGAAAATTTATGATACGTTCACCCCGCTCGGGACATTCGTTAAGGTGGACGATCCGCTTTCCATTCGTATCGAAAGTTACCAGAACGGAGAATTAAAGCAATCGGCGTCCGCTTCCGAGATGGGCTTCTCTTTTGCCCGTATCCTCGCTTATTTTTCTTCCATTATTACCTTGGAGCAGGGGGATATTATTCTGACGGGGACACCCGCAGGCCCGTTTGAGATTCAGCCGGGAGACAAGATCGAAATTCGCAGTCCGCAGTTGGGCGTTGTCACAAACAAGGTTCGTTCCTAATACGGAGCATACAAGCCGCAGCGGCTCACAGCTTATCCAAACAAACATCCCGATCCGTCAGGTAACAAGCGGATCGGGATGTTTGTGTTTTCCTTACTGCTTGCGGATACGGAGTCATCGCGTAAAGTTTCGGTTAATTCAAGTTATGAAGAAATAACGTAGCGTTTAAATACCTTCTCGCCAAGGAGTGGAAATAAGCGGTCTGAACAGAGACCATGGCAATCATCAGCATGTTTCGGACGGCTTCCCTTTGCTGAGGGTTCAAATGTTCCATGCTGCACGCAAATTGATTCGCCTTCTGGCGAATGGTCGATTCCGTTAAAGCGTCATGGTTGCGCTTGCCCGAGTCATGTCCTTGAACGTCGAGCAGCTGATCGTTGTTCGCATCAAGCTCTTCGAACAGACGGGAGTAGGTCGCATATAAGTCAGCAGGCGCCAGCAGGTCGTCAGTCTCGTCGTCAGGCTGCTGGAATATAATTTCAAACAGCTTCCGGATGGATTCGAAATCCAGGCAGTTTTTTAGATCGTCTATGATAAAAAGCATGGCGGCTTGATCGACCGAATATTTTTTGCCTACTTTGGGAGAACCTAAAAAATCCTTGAAATCTCGTTTTACCCAATTCTGCATCGAGGTAATGGACATATTGGTATATTCGATTTGATTGCCAAGAGAGACGATGTCTTGCAGAGAAAAGCCTTCAACCCGATTATGCTTGATCATTTTCTCAAGCACGGGGGGAAGATGGGTAGAAAGAAAAGCGGATAGGGATGTGCCGTGCTCCATGTCCGCCTGGTGGTTTTTTTTCCATGCCTCCTGCAGAACAGTGAGGGGAGATCGGGTAGCTCTTCCTTTCAAGGAGAGGAGGATAATCGCCATTTCTTTACGCGTTAATGTGAAAGTCTCCATGAAAACTTCTCCTTCTACATCATTTCAATCTTTATGAGTTCAATTGAACTCATCATAAAACGTTTCGTATGAGTTTGTCAAAGGGAGATAATGAATGAAAAATGCCTGTTAGGGTTAACTTTAATACGAAAAGAACGTAAACAGGGTGAATTCAGCCCTATATACCGTTTTATTATTCATAAGACGTAATATATAATAAGTTCATAAGAACTCTCAAATGTGAGTGATCCTAATATTATAGACTAAGGAAGGTTGATATGGGCCTAAATTTGTTTCTTGTAGCCGTTCTTATTTTGCTTACCGCATTTTTCGTCGCGACGGAGTTTGCCATTATTAAGTTACGGGGCAGCCGGGTAGACCAGTTGGTCTCGGAAGGACGAAATAATGCGATCGCGGTGCAAAAAGTTCAAAGTAATCTCGACGGGTATCTTTCCGCGTGCCAATTGGGGATTACGATTACGGCTTTGGGACTTGGATGGCTGGGTGAACCGACCGTTGAGAAATTGCTGCATCCGCTGTTTGATGCGTTCGGTCTTGGGGCTGAAGTAAGCAGCTTAATATCCTTCCTTGTCGCTTTCGTTCTGATGACCTATATTCACGTCGTGCTTGGCGAGCTGGCGCCGAAAACGTTAGCTATTCAGAAGGCGGAGCAAATCAGTTTGCTGGTCGCGAAACCGATCATGTTATTTTATAAAATCATGTATCCGTTCATCTGGTTATTAAACGGGTCGGCCAATGCACTCATTCGTATGGTCGGTTTAAAGCCGGCCAAGGAACATGAGGAAGCGCACTCCGAAGAAGAGATTCAGATTATTGTTTCGGAAAGCTATCAAAGCGGGAAAATCAATAAAACGGAGTACGGTTACGTGAACCGCATCTTCGCTTTCGATGACATGCTGGCAAGAGAAATCATGGTTCCGAGAACGGACATGATTTGTCTGTATACGAATAATACATTGAAGGAAAACCTGGAAATCATTCGCCGCGAGCAATACACGCGGTTTCCTATAGCGAAGGACAGCAAGGACAATATTGTGGGAATAGTGAACACCAAACATTTTTTCCTGCTTTATGATAACAATCCTGATTCATTCGATTTCAATAAATTGGTCCATCCGGTACTTACGGTACCCGAATACATGCCAGTCAATACGCTGCTGGCCAAAATGCAAAAAGAACGGGTTCACATTGCGATTCTCGTGGATGAATACGGCGGTACGTCGGGACTGATCACCATGGAAGATATCCTTGAGGAGATTGTGGGAGAAATTCGTGACGAATTCGATGCCGATGAAGCCAAGGAAATCGAAAAAATTGAGGATGACAAATATATTTTAGACGGCAAGGTGCTTTTGAGTGAAGTGAACGACCTGTTCGGTAGCGATTTGGAGAACGATGGCGTTGACACCATCGGGGGATGGCTATTCGCGGCCAATCCGGATATCGAAGTCGGCACATCCTGGACTTATGACGGGTTGACCTTCGTTGTCTTAAAGAAGGATAGCCATCGTATCCGGCGTATCGAAGTAAGCAAACAAAGAACCGTTGCCGACGATGCTTCTTTAGAGAAAAGCCATGCCTGATTAAACCAACTCTTCATGAATTAGAGGCAATCACGTGGAAACGCGTTGATTGCCTCTTACTTTGTCGCGATATCAGAATTTGACCGTTTGCAGGAAGTGCTCGATGTCCTCTACTGAACTAGGTTTACTGATCAAATAGCCCTGAATCTCATCGCACTTCATCTCGCGCAGTAAGGCCGATTGAGCCTCTGTTTCTACGCCTTCCGCCACGACAATCATCCCAAGGCTGTGCGCCATATCGATAATCGCTTTAACAATCGAATGGTCTTCCTTGTGATCCTGGATATCCCGAATGAAGGATTGATCGATTTTAAGATGGTCGATCGGAAACTTTTTTAAATAGCTGAGCGAAGAATAGCCCGTCCCGAAGTCATCCATGGATATTTTGACGCCCAACCTTTTGATCTCATGTAATATCGACAGCACATATTCCATATGATGCATACTGAGGTTCTCCGTAATTTCCAGCTCCAGATATTGCGGCTTCAGTCCGGATTCCCGCAGTACCCGGGGGATGAGCTCGACAAGGTTTTGTTCCCGGAATTGTCTGACGGACAGGTTGACGGAAACGGAAAATGGCGGATATCCGGCATCCTGCCAAGCTTTATTTTGCGCGCAAGCCGTATATAAAACCCACTCTCCGATCGGATTGATCAGCCCCGTCTCTTCAGCCAGAGGAATAAAATCGGTCGGAGGAATCCAGCCGCGTTCCGCATGTCTCCAGCGAATCAAGGCTTCCAGCCCGCTGAACGTTCCTGACCTTACATTCATTCTGGGCTGATAGTAAAGCTCGAATTCGCCATGATCCAACGCTTTACGCATCATGGTTTCCAGCGTCATTTGATTGCAGGAAGCCTCATCCATTTCGGACGTATAAAATTGATACATGTTCTTGCCCTTGTCTTTGGCGGCATACATCGCTTGATCGGCATTCTTAAGAAGCGTTTCCTGATCTTCCCCGTCGTCCGGATACATGCTGATTCCGATACTGGGGGTGATGAACACTTCGTGACCGCTAATCAGGATAGGAGCGGTAAACAGATCAAGCATGCTTTGCGCGGCTTGGGCGGCTTGTTCACGGGTCATGTTCGGGAATACCGCAGTAAATTCGTCTCCGCCCATACGAGAGAGGAAATCATTGCTTTCGATGCTGCCTTTCAGCCTTTCCGCGACTTGCTGCAGCAGAAGGTCGCCGTTCCGATGTCCAAGGGTATCGTTAATCACTTTAAAACGATCAAAATCAATAAAAAGGATGGCTGCCGTCTGCCCGTTACGTTTACTCTGCTCTAACGAAACTTCCAATTCCTGATTGAACAGCACCCGGTTGGGAAGGCCTGTTAAATGGTCGTAATAGGCAAGATGCTGAATTTCACGAAACATGTAGTGAAGTCTCTCGGCCATGATCCGGTAATTCGCAATGAGAATCGTAATTTCGGTCAATAGGCTGCTGGGCCAATGAACGGCGTTTTTCTCCAATATTTTATTGGGTAAGTCCGTTGTCGTATGCGCTAACCGAATGATCGGCCTTACGATCGAACGGCTGATGAAGAAGGACGTAATGATTGCGATCAGTCCGCAAATCAACAGGATCGTAAGTGTTTTGATATAGGACTTGTACAATCCGTTCTGATAAGGCGCAAACGACGATTCCACGATGACGGTCCAGTCCCCAAGGCCTGATAACGGCGTGATCTTGATGTATGACGAGTTTCCCCACCGTTTCATCGGATTTTTGATATTTTTGGGGAGCCAATAGTAGAAGCCGTCCTTCAAGTCGTGAATCTCGCCGTCTTTTTTCCAGTCATATTCCTGCATAACGGCATTCGCGGAACGGGTGCTGGCGATCACGTGCCGGTTGCGGTCCACGATGGTAACATGGATGTTCGTATATGTTGTGAGTGCTTGAATTCTTTGGCTAATATAACCGAGATCCAGGGCCCCGCCGGCAATGCCCTGGAACTGCCGGCCGCTCATGATCGGAGCGCTGATATTTACGACGGGTTCGGACACGCCGCCTCTTCCAGCGAAAACATCGGAAATGACAAGCTGTAAGCTTTCTTTGTTTTGTATAAAGTACAGCCTGTCCGAGAAGTTCAAACCGAGCGTAGGTTGGCCGTTCATATTATGTAAGGGATAGAAGGTTACGGTTGTTCCTGCAGCATTGGTGATGAACATATTATGAAAATCAGGAAAAATTTGTTTAAAATGAGCAGTAAGCCTCTGCAGAGCCTCTGCATCGTTCAGATCAGTTTCAGCCGCGAGATTGGAAAATTGCCCGACAGCCGACACATGAACGTTTCTCCAGTTGCTGATATCGTTCTCAATGATTTCCGATTGGCGTTCCGCCGCTTCCTGAATCGCCGCATCGGTTTTCTTAATCTCCTCTCGGCTCACCATGATCATGACAAGCAGCAGGGGAAAGACGATTAAGGCGACAAAAATGTTAAAAAGAATATCGTACAAAGAACGGGACGTTTTTTTGGAGGTTCGACCGGTCCCCATGGGAGCCCTCAAATAAGTGAGGATAAGGCTTGCAATCAAAGCATTTAAAATACTGTTGACAGCATCCTTAAGCATAACTGTCAACGTAGCCGTAGCGTCCATCTGCAATCCATAATGATAGGATAACCAGATCATCGGCATGCCCAGCAGGATCCAGAACAACGCGACCAGGAAGACGAAGTTGCTGATCTTCTGCCGGTAGAAGAGGCCGACGAATATCGTCTCTGCAATAAAGACCAGCATAGCATACGGATGATTCCATAAAATTAAGGTAGCGCTGCTTGCGAGAACAGACCCGATCAATCCCCATTTAAATCCATAGAGCTTCATGATGAGCCATACAAAGATGCTGCCGAATATAAAGTCGACTCCATAAAATAGAGACAGGTTCATGATGTTTCCCAAACAAGCCAAGACCAGCAACAGGACCAGGTAAAAGAATGAAACGACAGGTGAAGAAGTTCTTGTAAACAAAATAGCTGCTCCCATCCACGATAGTTTTGATCCATACCTTGTGAATGACAAACCGCCCACTAAGCAAAAAACACTACCGAAAGGTAGTGTCTTAAATTGCAACCCAGCCATCATCGCAGAAACTGCGGAAGACCTGTGGCTTTGCGTCCCCGCCTTTCGAACGAGTTTGCCGTAGGTATTTAGTTCTATATCATTTAAAAATAAACGATCTGTCGTATTTTGTCAAAAATATTTGAAGATTTTCACGATTTTTGCTAGTTACCCCTCAAATTTGCAAGTGAAGCAGAATACTATAGAAGATCCGGCTGATCCACCTCCAAATCGCGCATCGGGTTTCCAATAAAGGAGGAGAAGTTTCATGTTTAAACGATTTGACAAGTTATACGGTATTGACTTAGGAACGTCAAACACGGTGATCTTCGAGCAGGGTAAAGGCATCGTGCTGAGCGAACCGTCTGTAGTCGCCTTTCATCAAAGCACCGGCGAATTGCTGGCCGTAGGCGCGGAGGCGCAAGCGATGATCGGACGAGCTCCCGCTCATGTCGACATCACCTATCCCTTGAGGAATGGCGTCATCGCCAATTTCGATCTGACCAGCAGCATGCTTCAGCATTTTATCAAAAAAATACAAGGCCGCTCGTCTTTGCTGCGAAGCTCTCAAGTATATATTTCCGTGCCTTGCGGCATTACCAATGTGCAAAAGCGGGCCGTTGAAGAAACGATCGTCCATAAGGGAGCCAAACGGGCGATTGCGGTCGAGGAACCGCTGGCTGCTGCGCTTGGGGCAGGACTTCCGATTGACGAGCCGATCGGTCATTTGGTGCTCGATATTGGCGGAGGCAGCTGTCAAGTGGCCATCTTGTCGCTCGGGGGCATTGTGGCCAGCCATACGGTGAACCGGGCGGGGATGTCTCTTGACCTAGATATTATGGATTATGTGAAACGGCAGTACAACCTGGAGATCGGGGAACGAACGGCCGAAGAAATCAAGAAACAAATCGGAACGGCCCGTGCTTCCTCCGAAGAACGTACTCTCGGCATTAAGGGGCGGGATGTGATTAACGGATTGCCCCGTTCGATCCAGTTGAGCTCCCGGGAAATATACACGGTGGTGGATGATTTCCTGCAGCTGCTGGTCGAAGCTATTCGCGCGACGTTGGAGCGGTGCCCGCCCGAGCTTGCCGGGGATGTGGTGGAGCAGGGGATTCTGCTGTGCGGAGGCGGCGCTCTGCTGGAAGGAATTGATGAACGGATCCGCGAGGAGACCGGGGTTCCCGTACATATTGCCGAGCATCCGCTTGAATGTACCGCTCTTGGCACCGGCATGATGCTCGGCGCGCACAACAGCAAGCGCGTACCGGCGTGGCGGGAGGCCAAACCGGAATCGGCGGTGCAGCAGGATGCGGGCCAGCAAGCCGAAATGTAAGGAAGCTGTGAACAGTCCATGGGGCGGCTGCCGGTCGGCGGCAAGACGATCGTCCGCATCCGTGACAAGGAAATGACCTGCGTTATTCACAGGCTTATACACATTACTAACAGGCTATCTCATCTTCCTGTGCATAGGTTTTAGTACATTCATTAACATATCCACAATCGAGGTTATACACAGGTTAAAAGAGAGTCGGTTATCCCGGGCGGAAGTCGCCGGGACCGGATAGATCGAGCAAGCGACCGTTCCCGGTCTGTATCGGGGAGCGGTCGCTTGTTCGGTTCATGGCGTCTGCGGAAGCCCGAAGGCGTCGGCCAGCAGACGGTAGGAGTGTACGCGTGCGCCGAAGTTGTGAATCGGGGAGACGATCATCAGTTCATCGGTGCCGTACCGCTCGGCAAAATCGAGCAGTTGGGCCTTGACGCGGTCGGGCGTGCCTACGAAGCGGCGCTCACGGGCCCCGCGAATGCGCAGCAGGTCGTATTCCGTATACGGATAGTCCATAGCCGTCTGTACGGAAGGGAAGGCATGCTGGTCGAGGCCGCTGCCCAAGCGAAGGAAGAACAGATCCGAGCTTGTCGCCAACCGGTTCGCTTCGTCCTCCGTATCGGCGCATACGACCAGGACCGCAGCAAGGGCTCGCGGACGATCGTTCAAGCTCGACGGTTGAAAGTGCTCCCGGTAATACCGGATCGCCGCTTCCCCGCCGGGCGCGCCGAAGAACTGCGCGAATCCGTAGGCTGTCCCCTGTTGGGCCGCGATTTTGGCGCTCTCATCGCTTGAACCGAGCAGCCACAAGTCGGGAGCGGTTGCGATCGAAGGCGCCGCCTGCAATTTGGCGTACGGATGATCGGGAGGCAGCGATTCGTACAAGAACCCCGTTAAATCGGCGACTTGCTGGGGATAGCGGTCCGTGTCTACATATTTATGCTCCTGCAGCGCTCGCGTCGCCAGCGGCATGCCTCCCGGTGCGCGGCCGAGTCCGAGATCGATGCGGTTCGGATGAAGCGCCTCAAGCAGCTTGAAGTTTTCCGCCACTTTATAAGAGCTGTAATGAGGCAGCATCACGCCGCCCGAGCCCACACGGATGCGCGAGGTCGCCGCGGCCAGGTGAGCGATCAGCACCTCCGGACTGGAGAAGGCCAGCATCCTGCTGCCGTGATGCTCGGATACCCAGTATCGGGCATAGCCGAGCCGGTCCGCTTCTTGCGCCAGCCGCGTCGTTTCCTTCAACGCATCCGCGGCGGTTTGTCCTTCGCCGACTTGGCATTGATCCAAAATTCCGAGTTTCATGGTTCGCACCTCCGATTCATGTTCTAAATCTAAGAGTAATGAATTCACTATATTTTAGCAAGCGATGTATTTTTAATAAGTAAATGCGAACCATTGCCGGGGGACCGCGCAGTAGTGCGACCCGGTGAAACCTGCTATAATGTGGATGAAACCGAGGTGATGGATATGGTCAAGAAAAAACGGCCGACATCCGCCGCTCAGCCGGCTACTTCCGATAAACCGGCCACGTTGAAGGATCTTCTGAATCCGGATATCGTGAACAAGCTGAAGGCGCAGGCGGACGATATGAAAGCGGAAGCGGCTAAACGCGAGGAAGCCGCCAAGCAAAAAGCGGCGGAAGCCCGCAAGGCCGAAGAGAAGCGTCTCGAGAACGACTTTGATCATTTGCTGAACAACAGCGGTCTCGACTGGCGCCAATATAAGTAAGAGAAGATCAGGCTGCCCGCGGGGCAGCCTGTTGTTTCATGACACCACGGACCGCAAGTAAGGGGAAGGATGGGACACCGGATGATTCGACTTCGAGGGCATCATTTATTATGTTTGCTAGGCTACCGGGGGATGGGCTACTCGCCCGACTTTTGCACCAACATGACGGCGATCTATGAGCGGCTTCGTGAACAGCCGCAGACGCGGGTCGTGCTGGTGGAGGGGCCGGACGACATCTGCGCCGCATATCCGAAGGACAAGCCCCCGCACTGCGAAGAAACGAGCGTAGCGCATCGCGATTCGCGCGTGCTGGAGAAGCTCGGGCTGCGGGTCGGCCGCGAGATGAGCTGGGCCGACGTATGCGGCGCGGTCGATGAGACGATGGAGGCAGGCGACATCGGGCGGATCTGCGCCGGCTGCCCTTGGGAGCCGTACGGGGTATGCGAGGACGGCGTGCAGCGAATCAAGCGGGGCGAGGAGCTGCCTCCGGTAGGGGCGTAGCCGGTGCCGGGCTGCGATGCGATTCCGGATCGAATGAGGGAACCGATGGTTAGAGGCAGTATTAAGGATCGACAGGGGGGATACGATGGCGAACGTATTTATGATCTCCGATCATCACTTCGGCCACAAGCACATTATCGATTTCGAATCGAGGCCGTTTACCGGTAGCGAAGAGATGACGCGAGTCATGACGGAGAAGTGGAACGCTGTGGTGGGGAAGGACGATCAGGTGTTTCATCTGGGCGATTTCTCGTTCTTAAATATGGAGAAAACGAAGCAGATCGTGTCCGCTCTTAACGGGTACAAAGTGCTGATTCTCGGCAACCACGACCGGGGCCGCGGCCGCCGCTGGTGGCTCGACGCCGGGTTCGATGAAGTAAGCGAGTATCCGATCGTGTACGGCGGATTTTTCTTCCTGTCCCACGAGCCGATGTACATGAACAAGCATATGCCCTACGTGAACATTCACGGTCACATCCACGGGCAAAAGTACGAGGGGACACAGTACGTCAACGTTAGCGTCGAGCATTGGGACTATACACCGGTTCCTTTCGACACGATTAAGGCCAGGGTTGTGCCGAGCGAAGAACAGTGAGCCGGAGCTGCCTTTCTTGCCGCCTGCTCCCCGCCGCGGCCCCGTGTCTGGTTTATAACAGCTTAAAGCGCTCCAAATGATCCCATAACCGCTCCCGGCGCAATATTTCCTTCTGTTTCGGTCCGATCAGATCGTAGTGCGGATAGGGCGGGCGGTTATGGATATACGCGGGATTCAGGCCGTTGCCGCGGCACCATGCCTCGAGCCGTTCGAGATCCGCACAACCTACCTTGGTCACCGACGTAATGCCCGGAAACCGCGGGTCCAGCCAATAATGCGTCAAATAAGCGATTTCCCCGCGCGTCACCGCTTCCTTCCACGCCGTCAATTCTTCTCGTTTAATTCCGAATGCCATGCGCCGCTATCTCATCCTTTGCACAGTGGTAAGTTACTGTTCATTATATCAAGACGATCGTCGGGTTGCGATCTTCGCCCAGGACGTCATGGGGAATGATGGAATAGAGAAACAGAGGGGCAGGGCAACAAAACAACAGAGCACAGAGAACGAGCAGGTGGGCAAGACAGAAAGAGACCCGCGAGCGCAAGGCTTGCGGGTCTTAAAAGTTTATATATCAAAAGGGGGTCGAGTTCTATTATAGGCGGGGAAGCTTAAAGACAGATGAAAATTAGATTTCATTTATGTAACAAATCATTTACACATTTTACTAAAAGCCGTTTCCGTGGACGGACTGCGTTTGCCCGCCCGGCTGCGTCCGGTCCCCGTAGGCGGGGCTCCAACGCCCCTGCCTCTGTATCCCGCGATAGTACGGCACTTGCTGCACGACGATCCGGCGTATGCGGAGGCGGCGAATGATTTTGCCGAGCGGGTGAAGGATGTGAGCCACGTGCTGGAAGGCATGACGGAGCGGATGAAGGCGGAGCACGTCGTGGACTTCCTGTATGAACGGTTAACTGCGGAACAGCGGTAAAGCGGTCTATTGACAGGGGAAAATGCGCGGTGCTATTATATCACTATTCCTATTAAATTAGTATGAATTAAGTCATCCGTACAGCGGAGACATTCTCGTACCCGGGAATGTCTTTTCTGTTGTTGGAAAATCTAGGGTATTGACAGGTGGCTGATTTGCTAGTATCATATCAAAGATTTAATGGCCCAAGGGCCATATGGCATGGGGGATACCCTTCGCGTATAAATTCTATGAGATCGGCGCACCATTTAGCCAAACCCTTAGGAATTATACGCCAGTGCTTTAACATATGAGGTGCGACAAGACATGATCCAACTGAGCAACGTATCGAAAACCTACCAGGTCGGCGACCGTTCCATTGCGGCGCTGCGGAATATCGATCTCACGGTCAACAAAGGCGAAATCTTCGGGATTATCGGGCACTCCGGCGCCGGAAAGAGCACGCTGATTCGCACGATTAACGTGCTGGAGCAGCCGACAGGCGGACAAGTATTCGTCGACGGGGTAGAGATGACGGCGTTGAACGGCCGGCGGCTGCAGCAGGAGCGCAGCTCGATCGGGATGATCTTTCAGCATTTCAATCTGCTTTCTTCCGCTACCGTTGCGGATAACATCGCGTTCCCGTTAAGGCTCGCGAAGCAGCAGCCGGGCGCGGTGGAGCGCCGTGTGCGCGAGCTGCTGCAGCTGGTCGGGCTGGAAGAGCATGGCGCGAAATACCCGGCGCAGCTGTCCGGCGGGCAGAAGCAGCGGGTCGGCATCGCCCGTGCGCTCGCGACGAGTCCGAAGGTGCTGCTGTGCGATGAGGCGACGTCCGCCTTGGACCCGCAGACGACGAATTCGATTCTGGCGCTGCTGCTCGATATTAACCGCAAGCTGCATATTACGATCGTGCTCATCACGCACGAGATGCACGTGATCCGCTCCATCTGCGACCGGGTGGCGGTGATCGACGGCGGTAAAATCGTAGAGCTCGGGCCCGTGACCGATGTGTTCCTGAAGCCGCAGCATCCGACGACGCGCGAGTTCGTGGAGCAGCTGTCGGACAGCTCGGAGCCGCTGCAGGCCGCCTCTTCGCCGGCGCACGAGCGGACGATCGTGCGGATCACGTATTTGGGCGAACAGACGTATGCGCCGATTCTGTATGAAACGATGCGGGAGGCCAGCGTGCCGCTCGTTATTCTGCAGGGGACGATTTCCCGGATCAAGGACACGCCATACGGACAGATGGTGGTCGAAATTCAAGGCGGCCGGGCGGACGCGGAGGAGACGGTAGCCCTGCTGCGCAGCCGCGGTCTCGATGTGGAGGTGATCCGCTATGGATAAGCTGATGGAGCTCGATTGGACGGAGATCGGCCGTGCCACGCTCGATACGCTGACCATGCTCGGGCTGTCTACCGTTTTCACGGTGCTGATCGGGCTGCCGCTGGGCATCCTGCTCTTTCTGACCTCGCGCGGCCAGATGCTTCAGCACGGGACGGTGTACGGCGTGCTCTCGCTGGTCGTCAATGTGCTGCGGTCCGTACCCTTCATCATCCTGATGATCATGGTGATTCCGTTCACGAAGCTGCTTGTCGGCACCTCGATCGGCGTTCCCGGCTCAATCCCGCCGCTCGTGATTGCAGCCGCGCCCTTCTTCGCGCGGCTCGTCGAAACGGCGCTGCGCGAAGTCGACCGCGGGGTTATCGAAGCGGCGCAGGCGATGGGCGCGTCGTACGGACAGATTGTGAGCCGCGTCCTGCTGCCTGAAGCCCGTCCCGGCTTGATCGCGGCGATCACGATCACGGCCGTGACGCTCGTCTCCTACACGGCGATGTCGGGCGTTATCGGAGGCGGCGGTCTTGGCGATCTCGCGATTCGCTACGGGTACCAGCGGTTCCAAACGACGGTGATGATCGTCACCGTGCTCGTTTTGCTCGCGTTAGTTCAAATCCTGCAAACTCTGGGCGACCGGCTCGTGCGGAGATACCAGCGGAAATAAGGATTTACTAAATAGATATCGTTCAGTTAAAAATGGGGAGGAATTCGAAATGAAAAAAGTCATGATTACCGCATTATCCGCTGTACTCGCCTTCACAATCGCCGCTTGCGGCCAGAAGGAAGCAGCGCCAAGCGCGAACACCCCCGCTGCGGGCGCCGCAGGCGGAGAGAAGAAAGAAGTCACACTGAAGGTCGGCGCAACCGCTGTGCCGCATGCTGAAATTTTGAACTCGGTCAAAGCCAAGCTGAAGGAGCAGGGCGTTAACCTCGAGGTGAAAGAATTCACCGACTATGTGCAGCCTAACGTACAGGTGTTCGAAAAGCAGCTGGATGCCAACTTCTTCCAGCATACGCCTTACCTGGAGCAGTTCAACAAGGATAAAAACATGAACCTCGTCACCGTCACCGGCGTCCACATCGAGCCGTTCGGCGCTTACTCGCAAAAGATTAAGAAAATCGAGGAGCTCAAAGACGGCGCCACCGTCGCGATCCCGAACGACCCGTCCAACGGAGGCCGCGCGCTTGCGCTGTTGGAGAAGAACAACCTGATCAAGCTGAAAGACGGCGTCGGCGTCAAGGGGACTGTCAAGGATATCGTCGAATACAAGAAAAAGCTGACCATTAAAGAGCTTGAGGCCGCTATGCTGCCGCGCGTGCTCGGTGAAGTCGATCTGGCGCTCATCAACACGAACTATGCGCTTGAAGCGAAGCTCGTGCCGACGAAGGACGCGCTGTTTATCGAAGGCCAGGATTCGCCGTATGTGAACATTCTCGTCTCCCGTCCGGACAACAAGGATTCGGAGGCGATCCAGAAGCTGGCGAAAGCGCTGAATTCCGAAGATACGAAGAAGTTTATTAACGATAAATACAATGGCGCGGTTGTGCCTGCGTTTAAGTAAGATTGGACGAAGAAGCAAGCAGAACGCATTTCCTATACGGAAATACGGTTCTGCTTTTTTCTTATCCTTGACCCTCACGTTGCGTGATGGATTACGATGAATGGGGGAGGTGAACGAGATGCCGTATAAAGTGAAGGAAGTGTCCGAGATCGCCGGGGTGAGCGTGCGCACACTGCATCACTACGATGAGATCGGTCTGCTGACGCCGGGGGCGGTTAATTCGGCCGGCTACCGTTTCTACACGGAACGGGAAATGGAACGGCTGCAGCAAATTTTATTTTTCCGTGAAATCGGGTTCTCGTTGAACGAAATTAAAGCCATCCTGGATAGCCCCGGCTTTGACCGGAAAAGCGCGCTCGAGGCGCACCGGGAGCTGCTGCTGGAGAAGAAACGGCGGCTTGACGGTATGATCGACACTGTGACCCGGACGATCCAATCCATTGAAGGAGGGAGCGCAATGAGCGACAAGGAACTGTTCGAGGGCTTCGACATGACGCCGATTGAGGAGCACAAGAAAAAGTACGCCGCGGAAGCGCGGCAAACATACGGCGATGCGACGATGGACGCGATCGAGAAACGGACCAACGCGTACACGAAGGAAGATTGGGCGCGAATAACGGCAAGGAACGAGGCCATCAACGCGAAAATTATCGCCGCCATGGAGCGCGGCCCGGCCGACCCGGAGGTACAGGAAGGCGTGGGAGAGCTGAGGCAGTACATCACCGAACATTTTTACGATTGTACGTTGGAGATTTTCCGCGGTCTCGGGGATTTATACGTGACCGATGGTCGGTTCACTGCCAACCTCGATAAGAACAAGCCGGGGTATGCCGCTTTCTTGCAAAAAGCGATGCATGTATACTGCGACCGGGAAGAAAGGGAAGGCGAGCCGGGTTGAAAAGAAGCAAAGCGAAGGGCGGAGGATACGCTAACCAAGCGTCGCAGCTCCGCTATGTTTGCAGCGGCATACGCCGGCAACATTTTGTGCGATAAACGCTGTCCTTTTACCAAGCGGAATGATAAAATTTTGTTAACAAGTCGAAGAAAGCGAAGAGGGGAACGGAAGGATGCCGAACCTAAGCGGGAAATACAACCGGGACACCGTTCAGGTGGAAGAAGCGCTGAACCGCATTCAAGCGCATGTTCGCGTGCTGGAGACAGAGACGGTTCCACTGGCGCAAGCGTCCGGCCGACGGGTGGCGGCGCGGATCGCCGCACCGCATCCGTATCCGGCCTTCCGCCGGTCGGGGATGGACGGCTATGCGGTAAGGGCGGCGGATCTCGCCGCGGCTAGCAGAGACACGCCCGTCGTGCTCGAGGTCGTCGAGCACATCCCGTGCGGCTGCGTGCCGGAGCGCCCTGTGGCCAGCGGCCAAACGTCGAGAATCATGACCGGGGCCATGCTGCCCGAAGGAGCGGATACGGTCGTCATGTTTGAGATGACGGAGACGATCGAGCGGGACGGTGCGGCCTGCATCTCGGTTATGAAGCCGCTTGTTTCGGGCACGAACGTGTCCGGGATCGGTTCGGAGGTGAGCGAAGCGGAGCTGCTGCTGGAAGAAGGGCGTGTCATAGGCGCAGGCGAGACTGCGCTGCTCGCCGTCTTCGGCATCACGGAAGTGCCGGTATACCGCCGTCCGACGATCGCGATCCTGTCCACGGGCTCCGAGTTGCTGCCGGCGGACGCGCCGCTGGAACCGGGCAAAATCCGCAACAGCAACGCCTGGATGCTGGCCGAGCGGGTGCGCGCGTTGGGCGGCATCCCGCTCGTGCTGGAGACGGCCGCGGATGAGCTGGAGCATGTGCGGGCCGCGATCCTTGAAGCGCTGGCGCAAGCCGACGCCGTTATTACGAGCGGGGGCGTTTCCGTCGGGGATTACGACGTGCTCGCCGACTGGCTTGTCTCCTGGGAGGGGACGACGCTGTTTACGAAGGTGGCGATGCGCCCCGGCAGTCCGACCAGTGCGGGCGTGTTGAACGGGAAGCTGATTTTCGCGCTTTCGGGCAACCCGGGCGCTTGTTTTGTCGGGTTCGAGCTGTTCGTGCGTCCGGCCTTGGCGGCGATGCAGGGAACGGCCGGTCCGGCGCTGCAGCGCATCCGCGCGCTGCTGGGCGAAGGGTTTCCGAAGGTGAACAACTATCCCCGTTATGTGCGGGGGACGCTGTCTTTTGCCGAAGGGCGAGTATATGCGGTCACGCATCGGCACAATCAATCGGGCAGCCTCATTTCCATTAAAGATACGACGGCGCTCATCGTGATCCCGGCCGGAGGCAGCGGGCTTCAGCCGGGGGATTTGGTCGACGTGCTGCTATTAAGCTAGAGGCGGAAGGACGAGGAATCGGATGGCAACGAAAGCGGTTTTTCAAGTCGTCGGGTATAAGAATACGGGCAAAACGACACTCACGTGCCGTCTCATCCGCCTGTTCCGCGCGGCAGGGTATTCGGTCGGTACGATCAAGCACGATGCGCACGACTTCGAGATCGACCTGCCGGGCAAGGATACATGGCAGCACCGCGAAGCGGGAGCGGAGGCCGTGGCCATCACCTCGGACGGCGGAGGGCGGACGTTCATCCTGGAGCAGCGGCCGCTTGCCTTGAACGAGCTGGTACAGCGGATGGCGCATCTGGATATCGTGGTGGTGGAGGGCTTTAAGTCCGAGGATTACCCGAAAATCGTGATCGTCCGGGAAGCCGGGGATCTGGCGTTGATCGGCCGGGTATCCCATCCGATCGCCGTCGCGGCATGGCTTGCTCCGGAGCAGGCGGCCCCCCATGCAGGGGGAACGCCTATCGTGGCGATCGACGACACGGAGGCGCTGCTTCGCGTCGTTGCGGACAAATTCGGGCTCGATATCGCGGGCGGGCAGGAGGAGAAGCGATGAAGCGCCGTATGTTGAAGGGCGTCATCGTGGCCGGCGGCCTCAATACGCGTATGGGGCAGGCGAAAGGGCTGATGCCGATCGCCGGGCAGCCTCTGATCGGGCGTACGGTTGCGGAGATGCATAAGGTTTGCGACAGCGTCGTCGTCGTCGCGAACGAACCGGAGCTTTACGCTGCAGCGGTCGGATCTGGCGCGGAGCTGATCGCCGACATCATCCCGCATAAGGGGCCGATGAGCGGCCTGCATGCGGCTTTGTCGGGTTCGTCGCACGATTATCATTGGGTCGTCGGATGCGACATGCCGTTCGTCTCGTCGAGGGTCGCGGCATGGCTGCTGCGGCGGCTCGAAGCGGGCGCTGCACCGGCGGTCATCCCGTGCGCCGGGGAACAGGCGCATCCGCTGCACGGGCTGTACCGCAGAACGTGCCTGCCGTCCGTGGAAGCGCGAATCCGCGGGGGCTCCACCGGCTTGATTCGCTGGCTGCATGAGATCGGGGCTGACTTCGCGACGGAACAGGAGCTGGCCGCAGCCGGATTGGACATCGATTTCGCGCTCAGCTTTAACGATCCGGAGCAGTACGCCCGGTGCGCGGCTAAGGCGGAAGCTAGAGCGGACCGCTCCTTGTAATCGAACGTCGTTCCCTAGGGGGGCGGCGTTTTCATTCTTTTATTGGACGGGTGCGCATATGGAGAATGTTTCCTGCCGGTTCCACGTTGCTAATTTAATATCCCCATTGTTAAATAAATAGCATATCTAAATTTAAGAAAGCCCATAAAATGAATAGTAAGCATGTTTAGGAGGCCAAAAGGTACGATGTCTATGAAGGCTACTCGCCGGATCGCTCTAATTAGCTGCATGCTGCTGACGGCAGGTGCGGTGATCGGCTGCAGCGCCGCCGCGGACCGTGACGTCTCGGATCCTACTAGCCCTGCAGCAGGCAACCCGTTTACCGGACAAAGCATCACGGTCTATATGGGGAACAGCGCGGCCGCGGATACGATCAAGTCCCTGCTTCCGGAATTTGAAGCCCAAACCGGCCTTAAAGTAGATCTGCTCAGCTTTACCAATGAACAGCTGAGCCAGAAGCTCTCGGTCCAGCTTACGGCGGGCAGTTCAAGTCCCGATGTGTTCATGATCCGCCCGCTGGAAGAGCTCAGGCTGTTTGATAAGAACGGATGGCTGCAGCCCTTGGACGAATACGTACGAAGAGATCCGGGCTATGACTTTGACGATTTCTTTCAATCGGCCATTGATTCGACGACAACCGGGGGGCGGTTAACCTCGATCCCGCTGTCTACCGAGCAGCAAATTTTATATTACCGGAAGGATTTATTCGAGCAGGCCGGGCTGGCCGTTCCCCGGACGCTGGATGAGCTTGAAGCGGCTGCACGCCGGCTGCACGATCCGGCCAGTGGCGTTTACGGCTTTGTCGCCAGGGGCCAAAGAAACGCTTTGGTTACGCAGCTCTCCTCCTTCCTGTATTCCGAGGGCGGGGATTTTCAGAAGAACGATCTTGCGGCGATCAATACGCCGGAAGCGATCAGGGGGATGACCCGATATATCCGGTTGTTGAAAAATTATGGGCCCCCCGGTGTCTTTAATATGGGCTGGCAGCAAGCCGCAGGCGTTTTCGCGTTAGGCAAAGCGGCTTTGTATACCGATGCCAGCGCGATCTATACCAATGTCATCAATTCCGGTCAATCGGCGATCGGCGACAAGATCGGGTATGCGATGTTTCCTGCGGGACAAGCCGGCGCCAAGCCTTTTAATATAACCGCTTGGGGGTTGGCGATGAGCGCCGCATCGGGCCGCAAGGAGGCGGCATGGAGCTTCATCCAGTGGGCGACGAGCAAAGACCTCGTGATGCATTCCCAGCAGCGGGGAAATCCCGGCGCCCGCCAGTCGGTATGGAATGATCCTCAAGGCGTTTCCGGGTTTCCGGCTGCGTATATTCCTGTTGTTACGGAATCGATGCGGGTCGGAGTGGGGCACGACCGCCCGCAGGTGATCAATGTAGGCGAGGCCCGCGAGATCATCGGGGATATTGTCATTCAGGGCTTGTTGGGTGAAGATATTAAGGCCGCCGCGGACAAGGCCAACATCAGCTTTCAATCGCTCATCGACAAGGAGAAGAGCCGATGAATACGTTCGGAAAAGTCATCACGCTCGTCATTTCTTTGCTTATTCCGATTATTCTTTTGTACATGTATTCGAATCAGGTAAGCGTTAATGTAGTCCGCCAAACGGTGGAGGAAGGAAACCGGAACCGGCTTGCCTTCTTCATGAGCCAAATGGAGATGATGATCGACCAATTAACCAAATATTCGGTGACAGCCAGTCGGGATTACAGCATTAAAGAATATTTGGACGGGCGGAACACGAGCAAGCCGCTCGTTCAGCTGCAGCGGCAAATGCGGATTGTCGACATGCTGAACATGCAAATTGCGACAAGCGCCTGGAACAATCAGATCATCTTATATTTGCTCGATTCCAAGGAGATCATCTCTACCGATTACTCGGTCCAATACGACGAGAACTATCTCCGGAATCCGGAGTTGAAGAAGTGGTCGCATCGCAGCGCGCTTACTTACGGGATGTACCAAACGTTTTTTTCCAGAATCAAGGAATCGGATATTCCCAACCTGTACATTGAGATTCGATTTACGGATGATAACATCAAGAACATGCTGAATTTATTGAAGCAGGGGGACAAGCGGGAGCCTTTCCTGTATCAATCCGGGATGGAGCCGATCCTGAACTACACGGCAGACCGGACGCTGGTCGGCCGGGTCGTCGAGCAGTTGGACCGTCAGGAGCTTCAGCACAGCGGCAGTATTACCGTATCGCTCAACAAGCAGAAATATATCGTCAATTATATTCGCTCCGAAAGTCTCGGGTGGTATCTGGTCGATATTGTCCCGCTGGAAAGCATCTTCGCGCCCATCATTACCAGCCGAAATTTATTTTATACGTCCATCGGCTTGCTGACGGCGATGAGTCTTCTGGTTACCCTGCTGTTGTACCGAAACGTGCAGCGGCCCATTCAGCTGCTGATACGGGGCGTGCAGCGCATTAAGGACGGCCAGTATTCCGCCAGGCTCAAGCAGCAGCCGAACAATGAATTCGACTTTCTGTTCATCAGCTTCAACGAAATGGCGGAGAAGATTCAAGAGCTTATCGAGAAGGTATATAAGGAAACGCTCCGCTCGAGGGAAGCTACGCTGAAGCAGCTGCAATCGCAAATCAATCCGCACTTTTTGTACAACTGTTTATTTTATATCAAGAACATGGCTAATCTGGGCGATAAGGAAGCGGTGGTGGCGATGTCGCTGAACCTGGGCGAATATTACCGGTACACGACAAGGCTGGAGAGCACGATGACGAAGCTCAAGGAAGAAGTCAAGCTGATCGAAAATTACTTGATGATCCAGACGCTCCGCTTACAGCGCTTACACTACGAAATCGACATCCCGGAGGAGATGCAGACGCTTGAAATTCCGCGCTTGTTGATTCAACCGTTGGTTGAAAACGCGGTGATCCACGGGGTAGAAAACAGCCTTCAATTCGGCGTGATTCAAGTGAAGGGCGAACGGGTGAACGGGATCAACAAGATTATTGTCGACGATAACGGCGTCGGTATTTCGGCGGACAAGCTGGAGGAGCTGCAGCGAAGAGTCGCCGAGCCTTTGGAAGAAGAAACGGGCTGCGGCTTGTGGAACATTCATCAGCGGTTGATTCACCTGTACGAAGGAACGTCCGGCTTATATTTCTCGCAATCGCCGCTAAACGGATTTCGCGTTGAACTGATTTGGGAGGACAAGACCGCTTTATCCAAGGAGGAATAGACATGTTTCAGTTGCTGCTCGTCGACGATGAGGCCAGCGTCGTCGACAGTCTGGCCGACACCCTTCCGTGGCATGAGATTGGAATCGGAACCGTATTCAAGGCCTATTCGGGCAGTGAAGCGCTGGAGATTTTAAATACGAATTCCATCGATATTATGATGACCGACATTCGGATGCCGGGCATGAACGGGCTGGAGCTGCTCGCGCGGGTTCGCCGCAGCTGGAAGAAGATCAAATGCATCCTGCTCTCGGGGCATGCGGAATTTTCCTATGCGCAGGAAGCGATTGCCCACGATACCTATGAGTATTTGCTGAAGCCGATCAGCGACGAAGAGGTACTGCTGAAGGTTGGCAACGCCGTGGAAGCGCTGCAGAAGGAACGAGACGAGAATCAATCTTACCAGCGGGTGGTCAAGACCCTGGAGGAGAATCTCCCCAAGCTCAGGGGCGAATTGTTGAATGAGCTGCTGCAGGGCATGAACTATTCGGCTGCGCGCCTGGCGGAGAAGCTGGATATGCTGAAAATGGACATTGTGCGCGAGGAGCCGTTCGCTCTGCTGCTCGTCCGGATGGAAGGCCAGCTGTCGGAGCTTGATCTATACAGCTTATCTCTCATGGAATACGCGGTCGCGAACATGGCGGAGGAAATATTCGAAGACGGGTTCCGGCTCTGGTCATGCAAGGACGTACATGGATATTTGGCATTCGTGGTGACGTTATCCGGTGAGAAGAAGGCGGAGCAGGCTTCCGCCGAGCGCTTCATGGAAGAAGCGGCGGGCCAGCTCCGACTGATGGCCTCCCAATTGCAGCTCAGTGTGAACCACTATTTGAAGGGGACCGTCTCGGCGTTAATCAGCAAGTGGGGGGTGTTCCCGCATGATGTGAAGAGGCTGTACGAGGACAGCTTGTTCTCTCTCCGCAGACGGGTGGGCAGTCAAAGCGGGCTGTTAGTTTATGTCGCTGACGAGATGGAGCAGATGCCAGTACATGCGCTGCAGCGGCTTTACGAGCCCCCGCTGCTCGTGCATTTGCTCGAGTCCGGCAATTGGGAGCAGACCGAGGAGAAGTTAGCGGCGATCTGGGAGGAGCTAAACCGGAAATGGGCGGATTCCCACGAGCATCTGGTGGAAGTGTTTTTCTCCATCTACGCTTCCTTCAGCTCCTACGCTCATAAAAACGGGCGCGAGCTGGCCGATATGATTGGCCCGGTTTTATCCGATGTGGCCGGTTTGACGCCGTGCCGTTCGATCACAGCTTTGCATCAATGGATCTTTCAATCGTTCAGGCTGCTTCAGCAGTGCATGGAGAACGAAACGAGGAACGAGCGCGAGAATGCCGTGCGGAGAATCCAGCATTTTGTGCAGAAGCATCTGGTGGAGAACGTTTCGCTGCAGGCCATCGCGGATCATATGTATATGCATCCGGTTCATGTATCGCGTATTTACAAGCTCGAAACCGGAGAAAATCTAAGCGATTACGTACTGCGGCTGAAGATGGAACAGGCTGCCGCCATGCTTGCCAACCCCGCGTTGAAAAACTATGAGATCGCGCTGCAGCTGGGGTATCAAAATCCGAACTATTTTATTAAGGTGTTTAAAAAGTACTATTCGGTAACTCCGCAGGAGTTCCGCTTAAACCTGGACAAGGGCGAAGACCAGTAGCTCTGGTCGTCTTCCGTGCAGCCCGCCTTCTTCAGAAGGCGGGTTTTTCTTCGTCTTTGGCAAAGTTTTTCCTTTTCATGCAGCGAATCGCAGATCACGTTAAGAATGTGCCATCGGGGTTAAATTGTTGTCATTTTAACGCGCAAGTAAACGCTTTACTATGGATGTAGGGGCTAATCGCGCAGAGGCGATAGCCGCCTAAACGAGATTACCACGGGAGGTCTTTCTTCGTATGAAAACATGGATGACAAGAACGGTGGCCGTCGCATTGATGGCTTCGCTTGCAGCGGGCTGCAGCAGCGGCGGAAGCGCCGGCACAACCGGAACAGGGACGACCAAGGAAGGAAGCGGAAGCGCGGCAAGCGGCGGGCAGAAGCCAACCTTGACCTTTTGGATGAAAAAGCAGCTGTTCGAGGATCAGAACAAGCTGATTCTGGAACGGGCCAAGCAGTTCGGAGTGGACCAAAATGTGAACGTAAACATCGAGCTGATCGCTTATGAAGATTTTTATCCGAAATGGTCCGCGGCGATCGAGTCGAAAACAACCCCTGACGTTTCGTACTTCGGCTACCAGGAGGTCGGCCAGTTCTACGGCAAAGACGTGCTGGAGGACTTGAGCGACGTGGTCAAGAAGCTGGAGGGCACGAACGGCGAAATCCAGGAGAGCATGAAGAAGGCGGTCACGTTCCAGGGCAAGCAATACGCCGTGCCGTTCTGGACGGAATCCCAGGTGCTTTACTATCGGAAAGATCTGCTGAAGAACGCGGGCTTCGACGCCCCTCCAAAAACGTGGGAAGAGTTCAGAAAAATGGCCAAGGCGTTAACCGATCCGAGCAAAGGCGTATACGGCGCCGGCATGGGCTACGGCAAAGGCAACTCCGATGCGGAATTCCTGACGCGCGGCATTATTTGGTCCTACGGCGGCTCCCTCGATACGAAGGACGGCAAGACGGTCATCGTGAATTCGCCGGAATCGGTCGAAGCGACGAAATTTATCCGCGATATTTTCCTGACGGACAAGAGCACGCCGCCGAGCGCGCTCGGATGGGATGACAGCGGGAACAACAAAGCGTATTTAAGCGGCCAGGCGGCGATGATTTTCAACGTCGGAAGCACCTTGGCCACCATTAAGAAGGATAACCCGGATTTGTATGAGAAAACCGGGATCGCCACTTATCCGGCAGGACCGAAGGGAACCTTCATTCCGGGAATCAGCAACAACCTGGGGATTTTCAAAGATTCCAAGAACAAGGATCTGGCCAAGCAGTTTGTCGAGTTCATGCTGAATGCCGACTGGTATAAAACATGGATCGAGAAGGGCGCGCCGTTGACAGGACCGGTTTATACCAAATTAACGACCGAGCCGGTTTGGCAGGAAGAGAAGAATAAAGCTTTCGTCGAGTCGGTCAAAGGCTTCAATTTCTTGGGCTTCCCGGGCGAGTACAATCCGAAGGCCGGAGAAATATTCAACCTGCGCATCGTGAACGACGCGTTCCAGAAGCTGCTCCTGGAGCCGAATTATACGCCTGAGACGGCGGTTAAGGATCTGCACACGAAGATTGAGGAAGTTTACAACAAAAAGTAATCTTTACATTTCACGCTATGGAATGATCGCGCAGTGCGGTCGTTCCATAGCTTCACAAGTAAGGCGGGGATAAGCTTTGAGAACGAATACGGACAACAAACTTGCCTATATGCTGATGAGTCCCGTGCTGATTTATTTACTTGCCGTTATGGTCCTTCCGTTCGGCTGGGCGCTGTACTTAAGCTTTACGAATAAGGTTGTGGGCGTACCGGCAACGTTTACCGGCTTGAGCAACTATATCGAGCTCATGAAGGATTCGTTGTTCTGGAAAGCGGTATGGAATACGATCATCTTCACGGTCGTGGCGGTTATCGGCAAAACGGTATTCGGCATGATCATGGCGCTCGTTTTGAATGAGAAAATCGTGCTGCGCAATGTGTTCCGGGTCCTGCTGTTCCTCCCGTGGACGATTCCGACCATCGTGTCGGTATTTACGTGGCAGTGGATTTATTCCGATGTCGGCGGCGTGCTGAATTTTCTGCTGCTGAAGACCGGACTGATCGGCGCTCCGGTCGGCTGGCTGGCTACCCCGGATCTTGCCATGTTCTCGGTTATTCTGGTGAACGTCTGGAGAGGGATTCCGTTCATGGGGATTGCCATTCTGGCGGGTCTGCAGACGGTATCCAAGGAAATGTACGAAGCGGCGATGCTGGACGGCGCGGGCGCGGTCAAGCGGTTCATCTACATGACGCTGCCTTCCGTCAAGGAAGTGACGGTGCTGGCTGCCGTGATGACGACGATCTGGACGCTTAACGACTTTGAAATCATTTGGCTGCTGACACGCGGAGGCCCATCCAACGGCACACAGGTTTTATCCACACTTAGCTATACGATCGGATTTTTAAATATGAGCTTGGGGAAAGCGATTGCCATTGCCATTCTGACGATGCCACCGTTGATCATGCTGATCAACTTCGTCACGAAGCGTTCGCTTTCGTCCGACGAGTAGGTGAATGCGCATGGAAAATAAATCGATCGGCAAACAAATTGTCGTTTACGTCACGCTGGCCGTCCTCTTAATATGCGCGCTGTTTCCGCTTTATTGGATGGTGAATACGTCCTTCAAATCGCAAGGCGAAATCTATAATATGACGCCATCCTTCTGGCCTAAAAATTTCACGTGGTCGGCTTATGTGAAGCTGATTATGGAGAAAGGTTTTCTTACCAACATCAAGAACAGCCTGCTGGTCTCGCTGATCGTTGCTTTTCTGTCGATTGTCGTCAGCATGCTGGCGGCCTATGCGATCTCCAAGCTGCGCTTCCGGGGCCGCACCATGATCTCCAAAGGCATTCTGTATGCCTATTTAATGCCGCGGGCGGTGCTGTTCATTCCGCTGTACATGCTGGTCTCCACGATTGGATTGAATGATTCGATCTTTGGTTTGATGCTGATCTATCCGACCATTACGATTCCGTATGCGACCTGGATGCTGATCTCGTACTTCAAATCGATTCCCGTTGAAATCGAAGAGGCGGCGATGATCGACGGCTGCACACGGGCCCGCACGATGCTGAGCATCATCTTCCCGCTGTCCGCTCCGGGGATTGCGGCTACATTCATTTTCGCGTTCACCTTGTGCTGGAGCGAATACTTGTACGCGCTGGTCGTCGTGACCAAAAGTGTCGACAAGACGATTACGCTCGGATTGTCCGACATGATCGTGGGTGACGTCTTTGCATGGGGTCCGCTGATGGGCGGTTCCATCATTGCTTCCATTCCGGTCATCATCATGTATCTGTTCACTTCAAAATATATGGTTAGCGGCATGACCGTAGGAGGAGTTAAATAATGACAAGATTGAACAAGGTGCTGGTTACGGCGACCAATTATTCGACGCTGTGCGCGGAAGCGAAGCGTCTTCTGGAAGAGGGCGGCTGCGAAATCATCGAGAACCGGGTGGGACGTCCGCATACGTTCGAGGAGCTGGTTCCTCTCGTATCGGATATCGACGGCGTCATTGCAGGCGTCGATACCTGGGATGAAGCCGTGTTCAAGCTGGCGCCGAATCTGAAGGCGATCGCCCGTTTCGGCGTAGGCGTCGACAACATCGATTTGGCCAAAGCGCGCGAGTACGGCATTCAGGTGACCAACGTGCCGGGAGGCAACGCGAACGCCGTAGCCGAGCTGGCCGTAGGGCTGATCTTGTCCATGATCCGCAACATCCCTGCCTTGCATCAGTCCGCCAGACGCGGGTATTGGGACCGCTATGTGGGGGAGGAAATTCAGGGGAAAACCGTCGGGCTGCTGGGATTCGGCAATATCGCGCAGATGACGGCGAAGAAGCTGCAGGGCTTCGATGTGAAGCTCATCGCCTATGATAAATATCCGAACGCAGATAAAGCGAAAGAATATGGGGTTGAACTGGTTTCTTCGGATGATGTGCTGAAGCGCAGCGACGTGGTCAGCATGCATCTGCCGAGCTTGAAAGAAACGTATCATATGATGAGCGACGAGCAATTTTCGATGATGAAAAAAACCGCGTTTTTCGTAAATACGGCCCGGGGAGCGCTTGTCGATGAGAAGGCGCTTCACCGTGCGTTGCAAACGCGATCTATAGCAGGCGCGGCCATTGACGTATATGAGCAGGAGCCGGTGTCGGCGGATAATCCGTTATTTCAACTCGACAACCTGATTTCGACGCCGCATACGGCAGCCGAAACGGTTGAAACGTACCGCCGGGTAGGACTGGTTACGGCGCAAGCGCTGCTTGATGTGTTCGCGGGTAAAGAACCGGCGAATTTGCTTCGCTAGCCGGGGCGCAGCTTTGTCATGCACAGGCTGAAAGCGATCAAGATTCGGGAGGAGTCCGCTTTATGAATGGTGCGTCGGACGGCCGGGGCGAAGGGATACACTTGAACTTGGGGCGCGTGAATCTTGCGGCGATGGAGCCTGTCCGGCTGCCTCGGATGGTTCCGGTCAGACAGCGGTTCGATGCGAGGCGCATCGATCCGGAGGACATGGAAGCAATCATCGGCGGTCAGTTCCGGAGAGAAGACGTTCGCGGTAAAATTACGCCCGGCATGCGAATTGCCGTAGGCGTCGGGAGCCGGGGGATCGAGAATCTCGCGCTCATTGTCCGCGCAGTCGTTCAGGAACTGAAGAAGCTGGGCGCGGTGCCTTTCATCGTTCCGGCCATGGGCAGTCATGGCGGAGGAAGAGCGGAAGGCCAGGAGCGGCTGCTCGCCGGGTATGGCATTCACGAAGAGAATGTGGGGGCGCCGGTCCGGGCCTCGATGGATACCGTCTATCTGGGCACCGTGCTTGACGGTGTGGAGGTTCACTTCGATCGAATCGCTTACGAGCAGGCGGACGGTATTATCGTCGTTGCGCGGATTAAGCCCCATACCGACTTTAAGGGCCCGATCGAAAGCGGCATTCTCAAGATGCTCGGCATCGGCCTTGGCAAACATAAAGGGGCCAGCTATTTGCACAAATTCGGCATGGAACGCTTCGGCACCCTTCTGCCGGCTGTCGGAGCGCTGATGATGGAGCGGACGCCCATTCTTGGCGGCGTGGGCATCGTCGAAGATGCGTACCATGAAACGGCGCATATTGAATTTGTGCCGAAGGAGCAGCTTCCGCACCGGGAAGAACAATTGCTCGCCGAGGCGAAACGGTTGATGCCCCGCTTGTGGCTGAATGACATCGATGTTCTGATCGTCGATGAAATCGGGAAAAACATCAGCGGCAGCGGCATGGACCCCAATATTATCGGGCGCTCCGGCGCGAGCAGGACGTTCGGGGAAGGCCCGGCGATCCGGAAAATTGTAGTCGGAGGCTTAACGGAGGAAACGAAAGGAAGCGCGGTCGGCATCGGCCTGGCCGATTTTACAACACGCCGGGTTGTGGAGCAAATCGACTTTGCGACCATGTATACTAACGTGATTACCGCGATGGAAATAGGCGGAGGGAAGCTGCCCCTCGTTCTTCACAATGATGAAGAGGCCATATCCGTAGCCGTCTGCACGGCGGGAAGAAGAGAATACGATCAGGTGAAGGTCGTCAGGATCAAGCATACGCTGGCCTTGGAGGACATTCTCGTCTCGGAGAACTTGCTTCCGGAGGTAGAAGCTCATCCGATGATGGAAGCGACCGGCGCCGCCCGGGAATGGAAGTTTGATGCGACCGGGCATTTGATCGGGTAGTCCGCTTCGATTTAACACAAAATCATTCATTTAACGTCACTCCTGGATGGAGCGGCGTTTTTTTATGATCCGTCCACTTGCGTATCCATCGCATCTTAGTCCTTCGTTCGCGGAAGTTTTCCATATCCGTCGTTTCCGGTACGTCCGGCGGGAGTCGGTCGTTTGCGTTCCCGGGGGCAAGAAAACGGCCCGCACGCGGCGGGCCTAAAGCTTACTATATGAAAAAAGGGGGGTTAACTAAATCATAACCTATGAATGTTAAGAGAATATCATCGCTATATTTCAAATGCGTTACATTTCTGCCGCGTGTGCGGTTCTCGGGAGAGGAAACAAATAGGGACAAGGGCCGTTGACATACGGACAACGGTCCGGTATGCTTCGGAAAGCTTGCTGCAGGCAGGCGAGTAAACCGAGGCGGCCGAATCGAAGGCATTCGGGGCTTCCTGACGAAAGGGAACGGATCGAAGATGGAGAAGCGCGCTGTGTACACGAACACGTACCGTATTGCTTTGGGTGATGTCGATTTTCTAAAAAGCATGAAGCTGAGCGCCGTATTCAACGCTTTTCAAGAGATCGCAAGCAGACATGCGGATCATCTCGGCTTGAGTATTCAGGCTGTCGAGCTCAAGCGGAATGCGGCGTGGATATTAACCCGCATCCTCGTCGAGCTGCTGCGCCGCCCCCGGTGGAATGAAGAGATTCGAATCGAGACCTGGCCGCAGCCGCCGAAGAAATATGAGTTCGAGCGGGATTATGCGGTCATGGACAACGAGGGGAACGTCCTGCTGAGGGCGGTTTCCACCTGGGTCCTGCTGGACATCGACAAGAGGGAGCTCTTGAAGTCCGACTCGGTGGCGATCGATCTCCCGGCGTTCGAGACGAAGAGAGCCATCCTGTGCAAACTCGGCAAAATCAAGCCGTCCGGTACGCCGGAGCCGGTTTACAAGCGGGTGATCGGCATCAGCGACATCGACGTTAACGGCCACCTGAACAACTCCAAGTATGTCGATTTCATCGTCGATTGTTTTTCCATCGAGCAATATCGAAGCTGCCGGGTGAAGTCGATCCAGGTCAACTATGTCCAGGAAGCGCTGCCCGGCGATACGATATCGTTCTTCCGCGACGCATCCGCGCTGGCGGAAGCGGGCCTGATTTATATCGAGGGGCGGAGCGAGCAGGACGGGCGCACGATTTTTACGTCCGAGCTGGAAGTCGAGGCGCTGTAAGGAGAGTCAACACCGGCGCGAGGAACGGATCGGCAATCGTCGTTCCGGTTTCCGCTGTGCCTCCCGATCCGGCTTCCGTTCCTTCCCACGTTCCTGCCCCCGTGCCGCTCCCCCGAACGGCTTGCGCGATCGCTTCGCGCCACGCGACGACCTCGGCCTCGGACACCGAGGCCAGCCAAATATGCCGCCGCCCGCCGCTGGACTCCGCACGCTTCGCCGCAAGCAGGAAGGCGGCCCAGCTCTCCTCCCGCCGGGGATCGACGATTTCGGCGATGGCGAGCTTGTGCAGGAAGGCGGCGCGTTTGGCGGCTTCCAGGAAAGCGCCCGATCCGACCAGATGCAGGGCGGCTGCCCCTTGCTCCTTCGCCGCCAGACACATCCGGAGCAGCAAGCCTTGATAGCCTGTCGCGTCCTGCTGCCGGAGGTGATGAAGGTACAGCTCATACGGATGCCGCCGCGTCAGCGTGCCCTGAGGCCAGTATACGTTAACGACCGACGGGTCATAGCTCCCGTGATCGAGGAAATGCAGGCGTCCGTGCTCGAACCAGCGCTCGTCCACCGGCTCACATATGCGCGTGTACGTTCCGAAATGGTTATCCTGATGCCGGAGATTGCCGAGCAGCGAGGCTTCTTGGGGCGTCGGCATGTCAATCAGCCGATGCAGCGGTTTGAAGGATTCGCGGGCGCCCAGCGCCGGGCGGCAATCCGGGCGTTCCGCTTTCCACGCGTAATAATAACGTTGAAACGCCAGAGCCCCCTCCTGAAAAGCGCGCTTATAGGCGAGCTCCTCCCCGCTAAGCAATACGTGCGCCAACTGCGGCTGTACACGGCCCTGCTCGTCCCTCGCGTATCCCGTCGTCGAGCCGAAGGCGCCCATCATCAATTCTTCGAGAAAGGCGGGACTGCGCACCAGCGCTTTGCCGAGCTCCTCATTCTCGCCCGAGCTGCCGAGGAACGAACGAATATCGATTCCCTCCAGTAGCAGGTCGCCGATTCCGGCGCCGCCGACGGCAAGCAGATGAATCGTCGGCGGATCTTCCCCGGCCCGCGATGCCGCGCCTTCCGATTGCTCCGGATGTTCCGGACGAACGCGACCGTATTTCAACGCGGCGTGCAGCGACTTTTTGATGTTGCCGTGAAAGCCGATATCCAACGTCACCATACGCTCCGGCGTTTCGCAGGTCTGCTTCAAGTAATCGCACAACAGCTGCCGGTGGTGCGCGATGGCGGCGTCGATTTTCGCGCGTGTTCGCGCATCGAGCAGAAACCGCCGCAGCTTCTCAAGCAGCGTGCCGGCCTGCTCATCCTTCATCGTGCGGCATTCCTGCAGCGAGAGGCCCAGCGCTTCCCCGAATGCGTGCGCCTCCTCGGCCTGGCCGAGCTTCTGCAGCAATTCGCCGACCTTCGCGTCGCCGGAACGGAACAAGCGTTCAAGCTCGGCTTCGTCGAAGCGCCTGAGCGAAGCCAAGTACGTCGCTTGGCGCGATACGTAAAGCGGCACAACGCGCAGCGGAATGCCGCGCGAACGAGCAGCCTGCTCCAGCATAGGTGTGAGCAGCACCCCTTCGCGCATCAGCGGATGCACTTCCGTGCGGTTCTCCGCGATGCATACGTCAATCGCCCAGTCGCACAGCGCCGTCAAGAACGGACCGGCCATCCCCGCGCCGATCTCGTGAAAGGCTGCCGCCTCAGCAGCGGCAGGCGCCCCGGTCTCCGGCTGACGCTGACTGACCCCCGCCAGCTTGCGCAGCGATTTCAACGGCGGCAGCACGTCGCGATGCCGGACCGCCTCCCAATGGTAAGCGCTGTCGAAGGACTCGGGCACGACCGCATAGTGAATGGCGCGAATGCGCTGCAGCGCAGCGCCTCGCACGTCCGCCCGCTCGTTGTCCCCGATATGTACAATCGCTTCGCGCGACAGGCCGGGGCACAGCTCCAGCAGCCGTTCGAACAAGCCGCCCGTCGACTTATTCCGGCGCTGCTCTCCTGAGACGAGCAGCACGTCGATCTCCGTGCGCTCCAGCCCCGCCGCCGCCAGCAGGTCCAGCAGCTGCTCCGAGGACAAGTACATGTCCGACAGGAGGGCGATCCGTTTGCCCGCAGCCTTGCAGCAACGCAGCAGGGAGGCCACGTTCGGGTTCAAATAACACGTCTCGGCCTCCGTGGCGAGTTCGATGCGCAGAACCTCCTCCGGACGGCCGAGATGCGCCGGCATTTCGGCGTAGATGTCGCTCAATGTAATCTCGTCGTGGCCTTGCAGCCGCAGCTGCTTATCCCGGGCCCGGCGTTCGGCCGTTCCGCGCATCGAGCGGAATTCGTGCGGGCTGACGGACCGCTTCAACGAGCCGGACGAAACCGCGCGTTCGGCCGTTCTCCTGAAGACGTCGGTAGGATGGTCGCACGCCCGCAGCAGCAGCGTATCGAAGATATCCAGGCTGAGCATTTCTATTTTTTCGTACGTATCGTCTCTGGCCAGCGGCGCCAAATACCGGTCACCTTTCCATAAATCCAGGGAATGCAGCATACGGTTCATCCTTACAAGCCTCCAATTCATCGACCGGTTAAACCGGCAACCGACATCGGCTTACCCGATGGAACAGCTGCGGGAAGGTCGTGCTATATCCTTCGACGTTCGAGGCTGATTTCCTTGAAACCCGGAAGCGGCTTGTACCGTTCGCCATGGAGAGTTTCTTGCCGGAGGGCACACGTTTCATTTGTTTAACAATCATTTACAGTAACCATAACGTACATGAATATTTAAGCTGTTAAGCTATGCCCGTCATCCCCTTTCATCCTTAATCGGATTAAAGTTTGACGCAGTTAATGGTTTGGGCGATGGACGGAATGTCGTCATGGGCGGCACCGGGAAAAACTTTATATGCTTGGTCAATTCGGCCCGTTAATAGTTCGAAAGTCAATCCCTATCTCTCCTTTTATGGTATAATTATACTACTATTTATCGATCCGAAGGGAGCAAGCTCGCATGATTGGGGATGAGTTTCATTACATACGGCAGAGAGGAGAGCCGCGGATGCGGATGAGGTGGCTGCTGCCGTTCTTCTTCGCGCTGCTGTTGATTTTGCCGATGGCCGTGTCCGATAAATCCGCGGCTGCTTCGATTTCCGGCGGAACGGGTACGGATTTGCCGATCGCAGCGCACGAGCAGAATGATGTCACGCTGCTGCCGACAGCCGGATTAACCAACCCGGGAGCGGGCACGTATGCCTTCAAGGTAAACAGGCAATTGGAACCCGTCAGCATCGTGGAAAATCCGTCTTTGACCGGATTAATCGTCGGAACCGAAGATCTGACTTCTCGTCTCAATGCTTTCGATCCGCATTTTGAATTCGATGTAGACGTCCCGTACGGTCAGGAGAGCATCGACATTACCGCATATAGCATGTTGCAGTCGACCATCACTTTGCATTTAGGTACGGAAACGATGGAACCGGGCATCCCTTACCATTTGTCGTTGACAAGCGGATCCAACACATTCGTCATCACGACGACTTCGAATGACGGCAACCTGCATGTGTCCTATACGATCCGGGTACACCGTGCTGCTCCGAGCGCTGTTGATCATTTGAGCGTAACGGCGTCGCCGGAAACTGCAAGGGTGTATAACGAGACCGAATGGAGCCTTTCCTTTACGCCTACGGAGCCATTGACGCACGAAGATAAGATTTATTTGGCCCTGACGCCAGGGTTTACTTTCAATTTCAAAGAAAACAACAGGATTTATTGGAGCGGCCTCCCTGCGGTGACGGTGAACGACATTCCTGCCAGCGCCGTCATCCTTACGACAAACACTTCGAACGAGGACGTTCTGGAAATTTGGCTCGGTGAGATGCCTGCTTCTTCGACGGCTAACGTTGTCTTGAAGCAAGGAGCTCTTCGTAACCCGCCGACGATGGGCAGCGTTCAATTTCAAGTGACGACGAGCAAGGACACGACTCCGGCTGTCGCTTACGGTACGATAGCGCCAAGCTCGTTAAACGTGGCAGCCTCCAATCTGACGGCAAGTGCGCAGAACGTCGCCTATAGGTTGACCTATACGGCGAGAAGCGAAATCAGCGAGCATAACCGGATTTATTTGAAAGTGCCGTTCCATATAAGCAACGAGGCGGCCGAAACGGTCCGGTTAAATGATACGGCGCTGCAGCACATCGGATCGGATGGGAACGGCGTGTACTATTTAACGCCTGCGAAGGATCAGATCATTGCAGCCGACAGCCCGGTATCGCTGGAATTTAGCCCCGCGGCGGGCATTGCCAACAGCTGGCAAAGCGCAGAGCCTTTGCTGATTGGGGTAAGCACCGATGATCAAAAACAGGTTTTGGACTATTTCCCCGTTATCTATGAGATGGACGAAACGAAACCGACCGGCGGCTTTACGGTGAATGGCGGAGCGGCCAAGACGTTCTCCCGCCGGGTAACCTTGGATTTGAGCGCAACGGATGGAACGGGGTCCGGCGTGTCCGGCGTCATCGTATCGGAGGATCCCGAATTTGAGCATACGGCTAATTACCCGTATGTGCCTCAGATTGATTATTTGCTCAGAGGGAGTGATCCGGTTCACACCCTTTATCTGAAATTTTCGGACTGGGCGGGGAACGAAAGCGACCCTTATACGGCAACTATCCAGTACAGCAGCGAATTGAACTTGTCTTCGTTGGCTGTGGACGGCGGTTACGCTGTTTTTCCCGAAGTTTCGGATGAGGCTCAGCATTACTATATCCAGGTGCCGAACGATGTAAGCACCCTAAGTTTGACGCCCGAGACGAACGATCCAGACGCCGTTCTCTCGGTATCGCCCGATGTGCTGGATGCGAACGGTCGAATTACGCTGCCTTCGCTGAGGCCGGGCTCGAACGAAATCACGATTACGGTTTCCAAGGGTGCCGATCACAACGTATACGGACTGACGGTTTTCCGTGAATCGTCTCCGCTGATCGGCATCAACAATGGAGATATCGTGTCTCTAGGCTCCAAAGAATGGATCGTCGTCGATAAAGACCGCCGCGAGCTTTTGTTGAAAGAGGTCGATACGGGCTGCCCTGACTCGACGGACAATGACGGTACTTGCCATTGGGGCGTCAGCGGTTCTTCATGGTACTTTGAGGGCGCAGAAGCGGATGGTTATGTGTTCCGGCCCGAGCAGCCGGGGAGTATCGCCCATTATTTGAACCACATGTTCTGGGGGGAGCTGGGTGCCGATCAGAGCCTGGTTCAGCGTCATCCTTTCGATCAAACCCTGTATTTGCTAAATTACGAAGCTCCGCTTGCCGACATGACGAGAAGCTCGTTCGAAAGTAAGGTTGTAGCGAATGTAGGCCTGCTGGGGGTTGACCGGTATGAAGCGCTCAAGGCGGAGCTGTCCGCTTACGAATCGGAGTTCACGTATTTTCTGATGAATCCGATTCGGGCGGAGTCCGAAAATGCTCATTTCATATTGGCCGTAGATTCATTGGGCCATGTACGCTACTCGGACGCCCCGTCCGCGGTTCGTCCGGTTGTGTATTTGAAGCCGAGTGTTAGCAAGACGACCGGCAGCGGCGTTGCCGGCGATCCTTACCTGCTGGCCGAAGTGGCGGGCAACGCGGATATCGCCAAGGTTCGGGTAGGGGAAAACGACTTCGAATACGATGCAAGCACGACGCCCCCGGCTTGGTCGGCAGAGGTGGAGGCGGAAAGCGTCATGCTGTCGGTTATCATGAGCGACAGCAGCAGCTCGTTTAGGGTCCACGATACATCGCCGGCTGCTTTGAGTTATACGGTGAACGATAACACGATTACGATCGATCCGCTTCCGAAGGGCGTTTCGACGCTTCATCTGACAACAACGGCGACGGACGGTACGACCAGGCACTATGACGTTCGCATCGCGCGTCCGGCGCTGAGCGCGCTGGATATGGTGCTGGAAGCGAAAGCGGCATTAGACGAAAACGAAATTAAAAGCGATAACTTGAGTCTGGCGAGCGTCACGCAAAATGTGCATTTGCCGGTTATCGGTTTGCACGGTACGACGATTGAATGGCAAAGCGATCAGACCGCTGTTGTGGACGTGGACGGTACCGTCCATCGCCCGCCTTTTTACGGGACAAACGCGAATGTTACGTTGACAGCGACGATTCGTAAAGGAAACGCATGGCAGACAAAGACATTTGAGTTAACGGTGCTGAAGGCCGAGCCGGCAACGGCCGACCATGAAGCGGCGGTGGCAGCCGCGAAGGCGGCGCTGACGTGGGAGTCGATCCGCGGCTGGAACAGCGCGCCGGATCGAGTGGTTTCGAATCTCGCCCTCCCTACGAAAGGCGCAAGGGGAACGATGATTACATGGAGCTCCAGCGCATCGTCCGTCATTTCACCAAACGGAACGGTCACGAGAGCCGCCTACGGTTCGGGCGACATTACAGTGACGCTGACGGCAAAGCTGACACGAGGCAACGCGAGCGCCCTGCAGCCGTTCATCCTTACCGTTCTTGAGGAAGAACCGGAGACGGATGCGGATGCCATCGCGGTAAACGCGGCCTATCATGCCTTAACTTGGCTGGAGCTTCGCCAGGCGAACACGGACATCGATAGCGTGACGTCAAGCGTGTACCTCCCATCCGCAGGTGTACAAGGAACAACGATTCAGTGGAGCTCGAGCCAACCTTCGGTTATCGCGCTGGATGGAACCGTCGTGCGACCGTCGTACAGCCAGGGCGATGCTTTAGTAACGCTGAGAGCGGTCATTAGCCGCGGCGGAGCATACAGCGAGAAGCTTTTTGTGGTGAAGGTGCTGAAGCTGGAGCCGACAGGGGCGGAAGACCAGACAGCCGTAGAGAGAGCGAAAGTCGAGTTGACGGAGTTCATCCATACGTCCTATAACCTGGGCGGTATTACGACGAATATGCAGTTACCTGCGACAGGAGCGCAAGGTTCATCGATTTCATGGATTTCGAGCCATACGGCGGTGGTCGGTAATGACGGTACGGTGAATCGACCGGCTTACAGCGCGGGCGATGCGACGGTTACCTTAACGGCTACGATTAGCCGGGGCGGGGCAAGCGTTCAACAACTATTTACGGTTACCGTTGTAAAAAGGGCCCCGTATCCTATGGGTGAGCCTGTAACTGCGGATACCAACCGGCCTATGGTATTTAACGGCGGCATCATCCTTAATTTGGCCGGTGCCAGCGTGGGCAGCGGTGCAACCGTATTGGTGACCGCCGGCGCAACGGACGATATGAGACCAGGCATGCAAGTAGCAGGCAGCGTGGCACATATTTCACTGTCCAACGTAACGCTGGCTCCGGGCAGTACCGTTGCCCTTACCTTGCCGGTGAATGCCGCGGCGGACTTATCCAAAGTCGGAGTATTCGACTACAACGAATCGACAAAACAATGGGAAGCTTTACCAACATCCATCGATCCGGATACCCGTCAAGTCACGGTGCACATCTCGCACTTCTCCACGTACGGGGTGTTCGAAGCCGATACGGCGGCTGCGCCGATCGTTTCGTTCAACGAACAATCTCAGCTTGTGCTGCCTTCCGTGAGCGGCATATCTTATTATTACTCGCTGGACGGAACAGAACCGGGACGAGAGTCGCTTCTTTACAATCCGGCAGCCAAGCCGACAATCGGGCATACGACTCCTGTACACGTGGTGGCGGTCGAGTCCGGTAAACGGAACAGTTCGGTTCGGGCCGCGGCGACATTGGAGTATGTCATCGGGCAGGCGAAGAGTCTCAGCGATTGGAATAAGGACGGGAAGGTCGACTCGTCCGACATGAAGGCGCTGCTGAAGCTCATTCCGGCCCGCCGTGAATCATCTGAATAAAAGGAGGAGGCTGACGATAAGCTGCATGTCGTCAGCCCTTATTTTTCAGTAAAAGGAGGAGATTTAGTCAAATAAACGACTTTATAAAACCGTTGACATAGGGTAGGGGGGTACTGTATGATATCGGTATCGGAACAGGAGGTGCCCACCATGATGAACAGTTCTCACGAAGTCGAAGATCCGATGTCCTGCAGCGATACTCTCTGCTACCCGCCGGACGATGAAAGAAAGAGCCATCATTTCGAGAAAGAAAAGGCCAGCCTGACTGCGAGATTGAACCGCATTGAAGGTCAGATTCGCGGCGTTAAAGGCATGATCGAGAAGGATGCGTACTGCGACGATGTGCTGAACCAAATCGCGGCGGTGCAAGCGGCCTTAAATGGAGTCGGCAAGCTGCTGCTCGCGGCCCATATGAAAAGCTGCGTTATCGAGCGGATCGAAGCCGGCGAAAGCAACGTGATCGACGAACTCCTGATTACGGTTAACAAATTAATGAAATAATATCAGCGAAGGAGGGATACCGCATGTCGAACGTTACGTTGAAAGTAGAGGGCATGTCCTGCAACCATTGCGTAAATTCCGTCGAGGGAGCGCTGAAAAATTTGGGCGCTGTCGGCAAAGTAGACCTTGCAGCCAAATCGGTAACCGTCGAATTCGACGAAAGCAAGGTTTCCTTGAACGCGATTAAAGAAGCGATTGAAGATCAAGGCTATGATGTCGTGTAACGACGAATCGCGCGAAAGAGAGCACCTGGGTATTAACTTGGTGTGCTCTCTCTTTCCTATAACTCGACAACAGAATCGACATAACCGGATGTAAAGCGGCGATTGCAAGAGAGGCCAGGAAGTGTGTAGGGGAGAGCAGAGATATGGAGAAAACCGACCAGGCAGGAACGCAGCAGCAGACGACTTTGCAAATTACCGGGATGACCTGCGCCGCTTGCGCCAACCGGATTGAGAAGGGGCTCGGCAAGCTCGATGGCGTCACCGAAGCAACCGTCAATTTCGCACTGGAACAAGCGTCGGTCACGTATGACCCGGATCAAATAAAGCTCCAGGATATGGAGCAAAAAATCGAGGCGCTTGGTTACGGTACCGTCAAAGAAACGGCCGATTTCCAAATCGGCGGCATGACGTGCGCGGCTTGTGCGACCCGCATCGAGAAAGGGCTCGGCAAGCTCGGCGGCGTCACTCGCGCGAATGTGAACCTGGCGCTCGAGACCGCCCGTATCGAGTACAATCCGGCCCAAGTGTCGATAACCGACATGGTGCGCAAGGTCGAGCAGCTAGGCTACACCGCCGCCCTGAAGCAAGAGTCCCGGGAAAGCGGGGACCACCGGCAGCAGGCGATCCGCAAGATGCGGATGAAGCTGCTCGTATCAGCCCTCCTTTCCCTGCCTTTACTGTGGGCGATGGTCGGTCACTTCTCCTTCACGTCCTTCATCTGGGTGCCGGCTCTGTTCATGAACCCGTGGTTCCAGCTCGCGCTGGCCACACCGGTACAATTCGCGATCGGCCGCCAGTTTTATACCGGCGCTTACAAAGCGCTGCGCAACGGCAGCGCCAACATGGACGTGCTGGTGGCGTTGGGCACTTCAGCGGCTTATTTTTACAGCCTTTATCTTACGGTCCAATCGTTGAACGCTCACGGGCATCAAGTCGAGTTGTACTATGAAACAAGCTCCGTCCTGATCACGTTAATATTGCTCGGCAAACTGTTCGAAGCACTGGCCAAGGGACGTTCTTCCGAAGCGATTAAATCTCTGATGGGGCTGCAAGCCAAGACGGCGCTTGTCTTCCGCCAAGGGCAAGAGCTGCAAATCCCGGTGGATGAAGTGATGGCCGGCGACGTGATCATCGTGAAGCCGGGCGAGAAAATTCCGGTGGACGGCCTCGTGCTTGAAGGAACGTCCTCCGTCGACGAATCGATGCTGACGGGAGAAAGCATTCCCGTGCAAAAAAGCGCCCAAGACCGTGTCATCGGAGCTACATTAAACAAGAACGGCATGCTTAAAATCCAGGCGACAAAAGTCGGCAAAGAAACCGCACTGGCGCAAATCATTAAAGTCGTCGAGGAAGCGCAGGGCTCCAAAGCGCCGATTCAACGGGTAGCGGACGTCATCTCCGGCATCTTCGTGCCGATCGTTGTCGGGATCGCCCTCGTCACGTTCCTCGTCTGGTTCTTCTTCGTCGAACCGGGCGAATTCGCCGGGGCGCTGGAGAAGGCGATCGCCGTGCTCGTCATTGCCTGCCCTTGCGCCCTGGGACTAGCGACGCCGACTTCCATCATGGCCGGCTCGGGGCGTTCCGCAGAGCTTGGCATCCTGTTCAAGGGCGGCGAGCACCTCGAGGCGACGCACAGAATCGACACGATCGTCCTGGACAAAACGGGCACGGTAACGAAGGGCAAACCGGAATTGACCGACGTGCTGCCTGCCGAAGGCATCGACCCATCCAGCTTCTTGCGTTGGGTGGGCGCCGCGGAACGCAACTCCGAGCACCCGCTCGCCGAGGCGATTGTGGCAGGCGTCCAAGAGCAGGGCCTTGCCCTGCCGGAAGCCGGGCAATTCGAGGCGATTCCCGGCTTCGGCATTCGCGCCGAGGTGGAAGGCAAGCAGATCGCCATCGGCACCCGGAAGCTTATGACGCAGCTTGGCGTTAGCCCCGGCGCGGCGCTTGAGACGATGAGCATGCTTGAAGAGGCTGGCAAAACCGCCATGCTGGTCGCCGTGGACGGTACCTATGCAGGGATGGTGGCCGTCGCCGATACGATCAAGGAGACATCGAAAGAGGCGGTTGCCCGCCTGCAGGCGCTCGGGATCGAAGTCATGATGATCACCGGCGACAACGAGCGGACGGCTCGGGCGATTGCCGCGAAAGCCGGTATCGACCGGGTGCTGGCCGAGGTGCTGCCGGAAGGAAAAGCCGCCGAAGTGCGCAAGCTGCAAGACGCCGGCCGCAAGGTGGCGATGGTCGGCGACGGCATCAATGACGCGCCTGCGCTTGCGACAGCGGACATCGGCATGGCGATCGGAACCGGAACGGACGTCGCCATGGAAGCGGCTGACGTAACGTTGATGCGGGGCGATCTTAACAGTATTCCGGACGCCATCTTTTTAAGTAAAAAAACGATGAGCAACATCCGCCAAAACTTGTTTTGGGCGCTCGCCTATAACGTGATTGGCATTCCGATCGCAGCAAGCGGCTTTCTCGCCCCTTGGCTCGCGGGAGCCGCCATGGCGCTCAGCTCCGTCTCGGTCGTGCTGAACGCGCTGCGCCTGCAGCGGATGAAGCTCTAATTCCCACCTTCGACAAGCCGGGCCTTGATGGTCCGGCTGTTCCGGTTTTGCTTGGCAAAATGGCCAACCAGGGATCAGCCGTCTTTTTCCGCTTCTCTCTTGACTCCCGATCCTCTATAATGAGGAATGGTGGACAATAGAGAGTATATGGGAGTGTGAGGAAATTGAACGACTTTTGGTCGGCCGTCATTCTGGGCATTGTGGAAGGATTGACGGAGTTTTTGCCCGTATCTTCGACGGGTCATATGATTTTGACGGCGCACTTGATTGGTTTCACGGGCGAAAAGGCGAAGACGTTCGAGATCGTTGTACAACTGGGTGCCGTTCTAGCCGTATTTGTCTTGTATTGGCGGAGGTTTTTCGGCTTTCTCAACTTGAAGCGAAGCCTCTCGAACAGCGGTCGAGTCAACCTGATTCATATCGCGCTGGCCATGCTGCCTGCGGTCGTCGTGGGCTTGGCGCTGCACGATTTGGTCAAGAAATATTTGTTCGGACCGGGAACTGTGCTCATAAGCCTGGTGGCCGGAGGAATTCTGATTATTATAGCCGATCGGGCCCGCGTGCGCGTGACGGCCGAGACGATGGACGACATTACATATAAGCAGGCGTTCGGGATCGGCTTATTTCAATGTTTAGCGTTATGGCCGGGTTTTTCACGCTCGGGCTCGACCATTTCCGGAGGGATATTGCTCGGGACGAGCCAGAAGGCGGCAGCTGAGTTTACGTTCATCGTGTCCGTGCCGATCATGTTCGCCGCGACCTTCCTGGATTTATACAAAAGCCGGGATTTGTTGTCCATGGACGACTTAGGTCTTTTCGTTACAGGGCTGGCCGCTTCCTTCATCGTCGCGATGATCGCCGTGGTGACCTTCCTGAACATCATTAAACGACTGAGCCTATCGTGGTTTGCGTATTACCGTTTTGTGTTAGCGATTGTATTTTACCTCATTCTGTTCTTATAAAACGGGCCATTATTTAGAGACCCCCCGTTAATTGTCCATACCGATTCCCGCTCAGGACATATATTGAACCATGTTCGCGGGAGAGTGACCCACGGCTAACTCAACAGAGGGAGTGGATCGCGAATGGGTGCTGCGGGTGCAGGCTTCGGATGGGGCGGCGGTTACTTTACGACAACGGGCGTTATTTTGGTTCTCTATATTTTGCTTGTCATCATCTTGTTTGCCGGTCTCTATTTCATCTAAGTGACGAGACTGTCCTCGCCGCATCGCGAATTTCCCGCGATGCGGCTTTTTGGCCATTATCCAGGGAGTCTAGAAAAATAAGCCGGGTAAGGTTGACATTAGCGTTGAGAACCATTATCATTGATTTATAAGGAATTGAGAATGATTATCATTGATGATAAATACATAGATAAGGGAGATTAGAGCATGCCGTCGATATTGGTCGTAGGCGCCGATCATTTGGGCAATATGCCCGAACATTTGGCGGAAATCGGATTTGATGATGTGGTGCATATGTCGGGTCGCAAGTGCCAAATGGTGCGCAAAGGTATTCCGGATAAGGTTGACGCGGTGCTCGTGCTGACCGATTACGTCAACCACAATTTGACCAAAGTGATCAAGCAGCAGGCGAAGGATCAGGAAGTGCCGATTTATTACGCTAAGCGTTCATGGTGTTCCGTGAAGAAGGCGCTGTGCGACTGTGCCGACAGCTGCGAATGGTTGAATAAATAAGAAGTCGGAGCTCGCCCGGCGCACCGCCGGACTCCGAAGCGACGTCCGGTCTTGTGCCGGGCGGTTTTCGCGTTTTCTGGTTGTCATGTATACTAGAGCTATCGGTGACTATCAGAATAAAGGAGCTTACGCCTTTGAAAAAGTTCTTGTTAGGCATGATGTGCGGTGCGGCGCTGACCGCTTCCACAACGCTGTATGCGGCAGACGGGGTTTGGGCGCTGTTGTTTCCGGTCAAGTTTCAATTCGACGGCGAAAGCCGTGACATCGGGTCCCGGTTTACGGTGCTCAATTACGAGGGGCATACGTATGTGCCGCTGCGCTTGATGACGGAAGAGCTTGGAGCGGGCGCCGCTTATGATCAGAAGACGCGAACCGTATCCGTCGTGAAGGAGCCTGTAGGCGGAACGGAGGCCGAGCGGAAAGTATGGGCTGCGCAGTATAGGTTGGAGCGGGGCATGGGGAGCAAGGACGTTAAGCGATGGTTCGGCGACCCGTCTCAAGTGACGTGGATCGATAGCTCGAGCCAGCAGATCTGGCGGTATGATCTCGGAGCCAAGACCGATTATCGCTTCGGGAGCTTGAACGAGACCGACGTGCAAGGACTGAAGCGGGGAGACTTGGACGCACAGCTGTTCATTCGTTGGAACGGCGAAGGCCAAGTAGACCGTTATGATTTGTGGTATACGTCCCGAGCGGATAACGGAGAGCGGCATATTTATACCCATATCGTGTATCCGGACGGATCGACGGCCGGGGCGCTCTATGAATAGCGGCCGTATAGGTTGAACAACTCGGGATACTTCCACGACCAGACTTGCTCAAGAGCCGGCCTTCCCCTTGGAGGAGGACCGGCTCTTCGTCATGACATGGACATCGAGGCGCTCAGCACAACGAAAAACACGATAGCGAAGATCAAATAAAGGACGATCGCGATCGCGGCGATAATTAAGGCGGCTCTCGCATAGTTTCGCTTGTTCGGGTTGGTGCCTTCTCCGAACCCCCAGACGAACAGCATGATGATGTTGACGATCGGAATGGCCAGAATGATCATCGTCAAGATCCAATCCTTGACCGAAAGCTCCTTCGCTTCGCTGCGGTCGATTGTGTGACCCGAAGGCATTCTCCTCACCTCTCTCAAAAGTTATACCTTACCACCATATGTACGTCTTCGCCGTAACATGCAAACGGCCAAAGGTTTCCCTTTGGCCGTAGTTTTGTGCTTTTAGTCAGATTAGATCAACCATGCACGGCTTACGATTACCAACAAGATGAAGAGAACCAAGATGACACCAGTCGATGTAAAACCTCCGCAAGAACAAGAGAAACCACCCATTGTTCATTCCTCCTCTAGAGTTGTTGTTGTTGTGGAGCGTGAGCTCATTAACACATAATCATACTATGTCGCAGGGCATTCGGCTGGATGGGCGAATGCCGCGCAGCCATTGAAAATGGGCAGTCGAACCCATCTTCACACCCGCCTGCTCACGAACGACGTCTGTGTAACAGGCGCTTTTTGCGTTTCTACGGAATTCTTCACCCCTTCCGGTGCAAATATAGAAGAAATATAGTGCGTTGCTTGGGCAATTTCAAAGGCTTTGCGCAAAATAAAGGGGCTGCTGTCCTTTTTTGTAAAAAGTCCGAAACTCTTTCCGTGCTTCGGCAGTCTATACTAAGTACAGAAGGAGGCGGAATCCATGAGCATTATTTTTATCCTGTTTGCGGTGTTCGCAATCGTCGTGATCGTAAGCTCGATAGGTAGAAGGAGCGGGCATTCCGGCCTGGGCAGGCGGCATCGCAGCGGGGAAAGCTTCATGTTCCCGCCTGCGTCGTCGTCTTTGGAGGACGACATGGCCCGACGTCATCATCATCATTATAGCGGTTCGGGCGACCTCGATTCGAGACGCTCCACCGATTCAGGCAGTAGGGGCGGCGGGGCTGACGGCGGCGGAAGCGGCTGGGGTGGAGGAGACAATGGCAGCAGCAGTGGCGGCGGCGGTGGAGATACCGGAAGCAGCAGCAGCGGTGGCGGCGGTGGTGGAGATACCGGAAGCAGCAGCAGCGGTGGCGGCGGAGATTGATGGAAGGAAGGGAAGATGAACGGGAGATGAACGAAATGAACGAAACGTACCGAGAGCGACTGCTGGAACGCGCACGAACGTATGCGCAGGAGGAAATGGGGCGAGACAGCAGCGGTCACGACTGGCAGCATACGGCCCGGGTGGCCCGCACGGCACGCCTGCTCGCAGAGCGTGAACAGGCGGATGCCTTCCTATGCGAGCTGGCCGCGCTCGTGCACGACATCGCGGACGAGAAGCTGAATCCGAGCAAGGAAGCCGGATTGGATAAAGTGAATACATGGCTGATCGAGAATGGCGCGGCTGAGCCGGATCGCCTGCATGTGATGGACATCATCGCCAATATGTCTTACAACGGCGGACATGGGGGGCAATTGTCTACCCTGGAGGGACGTATCGTTCAGGATGCGGACAGGCTTGATGCGTTGGGTGCGGTAGGTATCGCGCGAACCTTTGCCTATTCGGGCTGGAAAGGGCAGCTGATTTTCGACCCGGACCTCCGCCCGCGCGATTCGATGAGTCAAGAGCAGTACCGCAAGCAGCCGAGTACGGCGATTAATCATTTTTACGAGAAGCTGTTGAAGCTGAAGACGAAGATGAACACGACGGCCGCCCGTGAGCTCGCGGAAGAGCGTCATCGGTATATGGAGGCGTTCCTGGCGCAGTTTTACCGGGAGTTGGGCGTGGAGAACGACTGGGGGACAAGCGTCAGCGCAAAAGACGTGAAGTAATTTCCGGAGCGGACTATGGACGAATCGTAACGCGGTCGCCCACGAAGACGAGCCTGGATAACGCGATTACATCTGCATTGTGCATGCGGATGCAGCCGTGGGAGGACAGTTTTCCGATGGAGGAAGGGTTATTGGTGCCGTGTATTCCGTAATGCGGCTTCGATAACCCCAGCCAGTAGGCGCCAAAAGGCCCTCCGGGGTTCGGTTCTTTGTTAATAATGGTAAATTCGCCGCTGGGCGTGCCGGTCAACATGGTGCCGATGCCGACCGGATACGTCCGATAAACGCGGTTCCCTTCTAACACGTGCAGCTTTCGATCCGAAAGATCTACAATGATACGATAGGTAGGCACAACCAACATCTCCTTTTTCCGAGATGTTACAGTGTACGCAAGCTCGATCCCAAGCGCGCCTTCCGAAGTTAGCCATCCACCTGAGCGATCAGCATCCCGTCCCTGACTACGACCGAATAAGCAGCCAAGCTGCGGGCAGGTACGTTCAGACAAGCGCCCTTATGCGGATCGAAAGACCAGCCGTGCATCGGGCAGACCAACTCTTCATCCTCGATGTCGACAAGCTGGCCGGCGTGCGGGCATTTGCGGGAGACGAGCCGGTAAACGTCACGGTCTTTCAGAAGAAAGCAGGGACGTTGTTCGACCTCGACCTCGACAGGCAGCTTTTGAAATTGCTGCTCTGCGCCCAATACGATTTCTTTCATCCCCTCACCTCAAGCTCCCTAATTCGACATGGCCCGTTCGTCCTCCTACCGGTTACCCGATCGGAGTGAAAATTTTACCATCCCACGGCAGCCCTTTCTTAAACCGTGACTCGTCGTGGATTCGGTACGGCGTCAGCAGAGGGAACTGGTACATCTCCCACACTTTGCACTTGTGCACATCGAGCCCGGAGCGTTCGATAATCGCGTTGACGGCCCGCCGGGCGGCTTCGTTCGCACCTTCCATGGTGGCGAGGTCCGTATTTGTTTTCACGTAATCCGAGGCGAGGAACAAGTTGGGGATGGCGGTGTATGCCTGCGGGCGCAAATTCCACGTGTAAACCTTGTTCACAAGCAGCGGCTCCAAATTGACCGCAACCCCGTCCGGATTCGGCAAATGCACATCCTCGTCGAGGAACCACGAATGCACGTTGTCGTCCTCCAGGACGACGGCCCCGTTCACGTTCAAGCTTTGCTTCAGCTGCGTCCACACTTCTTGCATCACTTCTTCGCGCGTGCACCTCTTCGCGGGTTTGCCGAAGAGGACGCCCGGTGCCTCCCAGTCCGAAATGTCCACGGACAACACGCCTTGAACCATGCCGTCGCCATAATCGGCCAAATCGAAATCAGGCCAAAATTGCTTCTGCGACACGCTGGTCAGCGCCCAAGGCGAATCCATATAGATCATATGGCCGTGGATGATCGGAACGTCCCGCTTCAAATAAAACTGGATGCCGTTCATCCAATCGACATCTTCCGCCAGCTGCCGAATTCCGTCGAGCGTCGGGTCGGCGTGCAGCATCTCGTCAGTGACAAATTGCGCCATCACTTCAACGGGGAAAGCCGCGACGTAATAATCCCCCTGCACCTCGCAGGTTTGCCCGTTCTCCGTAATCGTCGCCCCGCTGATGACGCCGTTCTCGCAATGAATGCGCTCGACCTTGGCTTCCAGATGGTAGTCGACGCCGAGACTTTGCAAATACTCAAGCCACGGGTGAAGCCACACTTCGTTCGTCGGTCCGTCCAACAGCCGATCCGCGCTGCCGCCGGGCACGACCATGTCAAGCATAATTTGGGCGCCAACGGCCCCGACCGTGCTGGTGTTGGCTTCCCGCGCTTTAGCTGCGACCAGAATGCGCGTCATCCCGGCGAATACACGGCGAAACTGGGCCGACTGCTCATCGGCGTTGATAAAGCTCCACCACGGGATGTTCTGGTACTGCTGCTGCCGGCGATCGTCGGAGCTGGTCATGACCTGCCAGATGCGCTCCATGTACAGGCGGATCTCCTCATCGGTCAGTCCGAGATTATTGTCGAACAGCGACTTGAATGCGTCCTTCACATCTTCAATGGAATGTGGAAACTCGGTGAGAAACTCCACCGGAGGCCCGTCCACCCGAGCCAGTCCGAGCCGTGTGCCTTCGACTAAATTGCCGGCGACGCCCTGCTCGTTATCCCCGTAAGGAATCCGTTCCATCGTATCGACAATATGCTTATAGAAACGCGGAAAAAACCGGAATCCATGCTCTCCCGGCAAATCCTTCCGTCCCTCCGTACCGCTTCCCGGCACCGGCATGGAACGGGCTTTACCCCCGGGCAGCCTGCGCATCTCGTACACGGCTACCTCAAACCCTCGTTCCGCCAATTCCTGGGCCGCACTCATACCGGCGACTCCGCCTCCTAATACGACAACCTTCGCGCTCATCGACACCGCTCCCCTAATTATGTATTCCTAGATCTTTTATACCATGAATACATAGGCCTAAGGAATCAAGTTTTGATTAAAATGAGAAAAATAGCAAAAAAAGCGATATTTTACAAAAATAAACCCCCTCAACCGTCGACAAGGCCGCGAATGTTGTAAAACAACATTCGGCTTGTCCGAAGAGGGGGCTTTAATAATATGCAATTGTCGAATTGCAGCGGGTGCGGCAAACTGCAAACCGGCCGTTTCGAAACGTTATGCACAGATTGCTTGAAGAAACACATTGAGGTTTCGCATCAGATCAAACATTATCTGCAGCTGCATCCGGGAGCCAGCTTGATCGACATTTGCCAGCACACCGGATTGCCGCTGAGCACGGTTAACGAGATCATCAAGCGGGTGTAATCCTCACCAGCGCCAGATCCTGTAAAGCTTCAAGGAATAACAGGCACCGGCGATATGCTGCTCCTTCTCCGGTAACGTTTAGCCCGCGTTCCGGTTTACGTCGTCCGGCAGCCTTACCCGGATTAGCCCTTCAGCCTTCTGCCTTCAGCGAGCATGCCGATCGCTTTCTCAATCCGGCCGGCACGGGTTTCCGGTTTCTTGGCGGAGACGATCCAGTCGACATACTCCTTGCGATGGGAATACGAAGCTTGCTCGAACCTGGACTCAGCTGCCGGATACTGGCGCAGAGCGGCCGACAAGTCGTCCGGCACCTCGATCGTTCGCTCTTCCGTATCCCGTTCCATAGATACCTTCACGGTATCTCCGGATGCGGCTCCTGCAGCCTCCCTCAGCTCGCGTTTCACGACCAAGTAGTGTATGCCATCGCCCTGCGGCATGACCGAGCTTCGGTAAGGCACGCCGTTCACGGTTCCTTTGACCTTGACTTGGCCCTTGGCGCCGAACACGCTTTCCACCTGAAACGGCACCTTCACATACGTCCATGTTCCGATTCCTTCCGGTCGGTGAAGCTTGGCTTCAAACTCCATCTTGCGCATCTCCCTCGCTCCCTCTTTCCATCTCGCTTCCCCATCTTCCTGAACTTCCCTTAAAAATCGCTGAGCAGGATGCCCGGCTGACCTCTCAACCAGCGAACGTGTGTTTGACAGGCATTATACCACATCACGCTTGCCGCCGAAAATAAGCCATGCCGCCGTCAGCAGCGCCAAACAGATTGCGCAGGCGCTGCTGAGGCCGTCCGGTCCGAGCGCAGTGAGCAGACCGACGGCGGCCAGCGGCCCAAGCGCGGCCCCGACGTCGATGACGACGGTATACGTGGTCATGAAGGTAACGGCGGATCGGCCTGCAGCTGCATCCGAAGCCATGGCGTCGGTCAGCGTCGTGATCGCGGTGCTGGCCAGCATGACGCCGAGCAGCGCGAGCAGCCAGAGCGGCAGCGGCACCGGCGCGGCCAGCAGCGCGAACGAGACCGCGCCAAGGCCTAGCACGGCGGCATAAAGTCCGCGCCGGTCGGGCAGGGCGTCGGAGCGCTTGCCGATCCACGGCGAGAGCAGCGGCGACCAGCCCCAGCGGATCGCCTGCGCGATCCCGGCGAGGGAGGCGGCGCCCAAGCTCGCGCCAAACAGCGTGATCGCCGTTCCATTCGGCAAGCGGGAGGCGAGCAGGGGGCTGAGCCCGGCCAGGAGGATGCCGAAGAAGACGAACCCCATCCCCAAGCCGGAGCTTAGTGTAAGCACGGCAAAGCGTGAGCTTCGCAGGGAGGCGGCCGTTCGCTGGGGCGGCTGCGTTTCGGGCTGTTTCGCGCCAGCTTTGCTGTGAGCGGCCCGCGCAGGCAAGCGGCGCCAAGCTACCGGCAGAGCGAGCAGCATAACAGCGCCGAGAACCGCTGCGACGAGGCGCACGCCGAGCACGTCGGCCAGCATGCCACCCAACAGCATGCCGGCCAGGCTGCCCATGCCCATAATGCCGTTGTACCGGCCCAGCAGTTGTCCGCGATTGTCGCCGCCGCCGGGGGCGGACGCATCGAGGATGACGAGGTAACCGCCGATCCGCAGCAGCGACCAGGCGGCCCCCCATAAGGCGCGTGCCGCGAGCAGCAGGGCAAAGCCGCTTCCCAGGCCGAACGCCAATGTGGTCAGGCTGGCCGCTGCGACGGCTGCGGTGATGCCGACGCGGACGGGCATCCGGGCGTACAGCCAGCCGATCAACGGACCGAGCGGCAGCCGGACCAGCCGGTTGACCGACAGCAGGAGGCCGATTTGCCAGAAGGAATCCAGTCCGTACTGCTGCATACCGTAGACCGGCAGCACAATGTACAGCATGGAGTCGCCCAACAAGCAGACGCCCGTAATCCAGGCGATCGCGATAGGCGCGTGTCGTGTATCGTTCATATTGGCGAAACCCGCTTTCTGCGTGAAGTGATAAGGTTTATTGTACGTAGAAAAAAGGGTACGAAAAGGGTAAAATGAACGTAAATAATTTCCCCTTTTCTCGGCAGGGCGGTGAAGGAGTTGAGCGGCGTATGAGGCTGGAGGAACATTACCTGGAGTTGTATCGCGGCCTGCGGCTCCGGTTGACGGATCGTCAGGCGGAGGTGACGCTTCCCGAGCTATCGCAGCTGCTGCATTGCTCGGAACGGAACGTGAAGCTGCTGCTTCGACGTATGCGGGAGCGGCTGTGGATCGAATGGCGCGCCGGGTTAGGACGCGGTCACCGTTCCAGACTGACGTTCGCGGTCGACCCGGAGTCGATGCTGGCGGCGGAGACGGAACGGCTTCTGGCTGAAGGCCGCTTTCAAGAAGTGATGGCATTGACCGAACGGGGGGCTTTTACGGACGAGGGCGCGGCCCGAATGGACGTTTTGCTGCGGGAGGCTTTCGGTTACCGCCTGCAGCCGGGGAGCGGAACAAGCGCCGAAGGCGTGCTGCGTTTTCCGGCTTATCGGATTCCCGCCGCGCTGGACCCGGCTTACACGACCCGGCGAACGGAGCTGCATCTCCTGCGGCAATTGTTCGATACGCTGCTCGTCTACGACGAACTTTCCGGGCGATTCCGACCGGGCCTGGCTCACGAGGCGGAGCGAAACGAGGCCGGAGACCGATGGGTCTTTTATTTACAGAAGCACGTCCGCTTTCACCACGGCAAGCCGTTCACCTCAAGGGATGCAGCGTTTACGTTGCGCAGACTTACCGATCCGGACGCCGGGTCTCCATACGCCTCGTTGTTCGCCGTAGTGAGCGGCATCGAATGTTTGGACGAGCATCGTTTGCTGGTCCGCTTGCATGCGCCTGCGCCCTATCTAGGCTCGCTGCTGGCTTCTCCGGCCGCGTCGATTGTGCCGGCGGAGCTGCCTGCCGACTTTGCTTCGCTGCCGGTCGGAACGGGGCCGTTTCGGTTAAAACGGCCCAACGCCCGCGGCCTGATTCTGGAGGCGTTCGCGGATTATTACTTGCGTCCGGCTCATGTGGACCGGGTGGAGATGTGGCGGTGGCAGCCGATCCGATCGAACGACGGAGCCGTTAGGCTTGAGGGCGATAACGAAGTGGGCGAGTTGAATTTTCGCCATTATCGGGAGCGGGAGGAGGCGGCGCTCGGCCCTCGGTGGCGCGAGGTGGAGCGGATAGACCGCGGCTGCAAATACGTGTGCCTAAACCTGGGCAAGCCCGGTCCGCTGAACGATCCGGCAATGAGAGCATGCATCTTTCGCGCGCTCCGCGATCCGGCCTTTGTCCGGCAGCTGGGCGGCAACCGCGGCGATTTCGCCGATACGTTCATCGGGTACGAAGAAGCAAATGGACAGGCTCCATATTCGGATACTGGTAAAGTCACCGATGCAGGTACAAGCACGAGTACGAGTACGGGTACGGGCACGGAGTTAACCGGCCGTATGCAGACTGAATGGATCGTTGGAGCCCGGCAGGCCGAACCGGCTGAACAAATCGAACCGGCAACAACGGTTGTCCGTCCGGATCGCCCCTTGCGCATTGTGACCTACCCGGGGGCCGGCCACGAACGGGACGCCGAATGGCTTGAAGGCAGACTTGTGGAATTTGGAATTGCCGCAGAGGTCGAACAGGTCGAATACGAACGCCTGCTGGATGAGGAAACGCTCGCCCGCGCCGATCTTTTCTTATTGGAGCAGCCCGTCGGAGAAGACGCCGAATGGACGCTGCTTACGATTCTGGCGAATCCGGGCGGCCCGGTCCGGCGCTGCTTGCCCGTCTCGACCGAACGGGAGGTCGGGGAGCGGGTTACATATGCGCTTCGGCACGCGAACCGGGAGCGGCGCTTGCGCGACCTGAGGGCGATCGAGACCAAGCTTATCGAAGAGCGGTTTGTCGTACCTTGGTACCGCTGGCGGCAGACCGCCTCTTTTCCGCAGGAGCTGGAGGGGGTTACAATTAATGCGCTGGGTTGGGCCGATTACAGGAACGTATGGTTTCGCGCGGGTTTGAAGGACGAAGCGATGTCGTCAGCCGAGAGAATAACGCCATGATAGGCTGAAAATAGCGTGAGTCGAAGAGCGGAACGTCAAGGACGGCGGCGGTCGCAACCGCACAATGCTCCAAGCGTGAGCGGCGTTGCGGCCCTCGTGTTCAGGTGCTTCGTGGCGAAAGCTTTGAAAAACCGTTCGTCCGAACGGTTTTTCAAAGCTTTTATCACTGGGGTGGCTTGTTGTCCGGAGTCTGCTCTTTGGAGCCGTTGAACAGCGCTTCGGTGAGCGACTTCAGTTTATCCATCAGCTTGCCGTAGCCGAAGCCGACCAGGAACGCAATGCCGATTTTGGCATAAACGCTGTTACCCGTTTGCAGCAGCATAATGCCGCTTTGAAACAGCACGATCGTCATGACGGAAGCCCCGGCGCATTTGATCGGGCGCAGCAAATACCAGACCAGCCACCGCTCGGTCAGTTGATCGTAATATTCATGCAGCAAGCGCAAAGCGTACAGCGTGCCGCCGATGGCGCCGGCTAATGCGTAATAAACGTAGTGCTCCAAACCGGCCATATGGACGCCGAGTACGGAGGTTACCGTGCCGCTTTTAAGGAGTCCCCCGAACCAAAAGCTGCCGACGAACCAAGCGAGCAAATAACCGATGATGCCGAACTTATAACTGGGACGTACCGGAATCATGGATGTCCCTCCTTTGCTTGTACCGGATGGTACATCATATGCAGGAGGCTTTTGCTGCGTGTTTGTTGCCTGCTTCTCGGGTATGCCTATCAACAAATACTTTACTTTATTAACGCATTAATGTAATATTTATTTATTGAAGTAAAGCAATAAAGTAGATTATGCGAAAAGGAGTCTCGATCACGCTATGAACAACGATCAACGAATGCAGGCAGAAGCGCCGGCACAGGGCGAGGTGCGGCCGCGCAAAGTGTTGGACCGCTTGAAGCCTTACTCGCCGGGCAAGCCGATTTGGGAGGTGCAGCGGGAGCTTGGACTCGAACGCGTCGTTAAGCTCGCTTCCAACGAAAATCCGCTCGGTCCGTCCCCCGGGGCGCTGGAGGCGATCCAAGCGGCGCTCCCGGACATTCACCGGTATCCCGACACGCAGTCGGTGCTGTTGAAGGAAGCGCTGGCGCAGGAGCTGCAGCTGCGGACGGAGCAGCTGGTTGTGACGAACGGGGGAGACGAGCTGATCACGCTGCTCTCCGAAACGTTCCTCGAGCCCGGCGACGAGATCGTGGCGCCCTTCCCGACGTTCAGCGAATATGAATTCGGCGCGCACCTGATGGATGCGCGCGTTGTCTCCGTTCCGCTTGCCGAAGGCTTCCGCTATGAAGCCGCTTCGCTGCTAGCCGCCGTGAACGAGCGGACCAAGCTGGTCTGGCTGTGCTCCCCGAACAACCCGACCGGCACCTACATGCCCCGGCAGGAGCTGGAGCGTCTTCTGGCCGGGCTGCCGCAGGGCGTCCTGCTCGTGTACGATGCGGCTTATTGCCATTATACAGCCGCGGAGGATTATACCGACGGATTGGAGTTCGTCCGGGCCGGGAGGCCGGTGATTGTGCTCCAAACGTTCTCCAAAGCATACGGACTGGCCGGAATTCGCGTCGGCTTCGGCGCTGCGCCGGAAGCGATTATCCGCCGCATTATGCAGGTGAAAGAGCCTTTCAACGTCAACGCGCTTGCCCAGACGGCAGCAGCGGCTGCGCTATCCGACAAGGAGCATGTGCTCCGTTCGAGAGCGCTTAACGCACAGGGAAGGGAGCGGCTGTACGCAGGCTTGGACCAGCTCGGGCTCGCCTATACGCGGAGCATGAGCAACTTTGTGCTGGTCGAGCTGGGAGCGCGCGCCCATGAACTGTTCCGGGCGCTGATGGCCAAAGGGGTTATCGTTCGTTACGGCGATATATGGGGGCTGCCGCGGCATATCCGGGTTAGCATCGGCACCGAGGAGGAGAACATTTTTTTCCTCGAATGTCTCGAACAAGTCCTTCAAGAATCGCGATAAGCGAGAGCGGGAAGAAACAAGGGACGGAGCGAATCGCACGCATTCGCTCCGTCCCTTGTTTCGGGTTATTCTGCTCTAGCTTATGGCTGTTCACCTGCTGGTAGAACCCCGTGTCAGCAGCTGCCCATGGCCCGGTCAACGTTCAAGCCGGCTTTTGCGCCATTCCCGCACAAGCCGCACGATCGTGACGATGCCCAGACCGAAGGCGACGGCGACGCCGGTCATGGCTACGAGCAAGGCCATGTACTGAAACGCCGAATAGTTTGCGAAACGGCTTAGATCGGTCGGCTCCTTCAAATCTTCGACGACCAGGTTCATGCCGAAAATACCGCTGACGACCGTGTAAATCGTCAGGATGAGCAGCAAATAATTCGAGCGTTTGGCAGCGAAGTTTTCCTCGTATTTGAACAAATCGTCCAGCGTCCGTTTCACGTCCCCGTACAACGTTTCGATCCCCAGACGCTCGCGCAGCCGAACGTACATGTCTTTGCCTTGCGACTGCGATACCGCTTCTATAAAGAAATTTTTCGACGAGAACGTCGTAATATCGCGAATCAGCTTCTCGATTTTATCCGGGTCCTTATCGATCTGCACATGGGAGTAACGGTTGGATAATTTGAGGAGTACAATTTTGTGAAAAAGATTGATCAGCAACGCGTAATAGTATTCGCCGTATATATGGCTGACGAGCTGCTTCACCCGGTGGCCGGATTGTCTCGTTAGACAGACGAACGACGTCTCTTCAATCATATACCACGTTTCCGGCGACCAACGGTCGTATATGCGCTCGCTGCAGAAACGTTCGATATAGGCGGTGTTGCAGGCGCTGACGTAAGGCCTGCCCCGATCGTCCATGCCGTCGAGCCGGGAGGCTCTGTAAGCGTCGACCGTCGTGATTTCTTCCTGCCGTTCGAAGGCAAGCAGGCCCTGCACATACATCCGCTCATCGACAAAATAGGGGAGCTTCTCGAAGAACGATTCTTCCAGGTCCGACTCGTCCAGGAACCGTGTCAACGCCGGCACGACCGTTTTGAAAATAAAGCCCTCCACTTCCTCGGACTCGCAGTCCGCCGCCCCGATGCGGATGTTCCGCTCCGCCTCGTTCATGCTTTGCAGCATGCGAAACCGGCTGGCGAACGCCAGCGCCTGCGAGAACGTGAACGCAGGCTCGCCCCCATCCGTCAATTCCACCCGCAAGGTCAGAAAGCCGATATCGAAGGGGCAAACGAACATGTCCGCGGCATGCAGATGAAAGCGCCAATGGTGTTCATTCGCGGTCATGCGGCACGGCAAATCGATGCGTTTGGAATAACGCCGAAAGGCGTGTGCATCGGGCTGCCGGGGGAAAATCATATTTTTGGCGAAAGGAAGAAAGAACTTCTCGAGCCGGCGGTGGGAAACTTCGCAACCGCTGCCGTAGAATGCGGTTTCCAGCTCCTCCTGCTGCAGCGAGAAGGAAACGAAGCCGTCCGTGAGCAGCTCGCGTTCCAGCTTGTCCTGACAGTTATGGTCCAAGGAAAACGGAAAAATAAATTGAAATTGAGCGGCCCGCAGCCGCTTCTCGTGAAGAGCGATTCCGCTCATATCCATCTCTCCCTGTCTCGGTGAATCTCTAGTTAAGTAATACACCGAATGGGCCGTTCTCAATCAAAGTGAGCCTGGAACATGAAAAAGCCTTATCCTGCGGCTGCAAGGTTAAGGCCGGACTTAAAGCTTCGGATTCGCGTGACATTTGCGGCATACCGGGTAATAGGCGTCATTCCCGCCGATTTGAATTTGCTCGCCGGTGTAGACCGGTTTGCCTTGCGCATCGACCCGGAGATTCATGGTCGCCTTGCGCTCGCAAAACCAGCAGATCGTCTTCATTTCTTCAATTTTGTCGGCGTACAGCAGCATATATTTGCTGCCCTCGAACAGCTCGTTCTGAAAGTCGTTTTTCAACCCGAAGCCCATAACGGGAATGCGCAGCTCATCGACGATACGCGCCAGCTGCATGATTTGCTCCTTGCCCAGAAACTGCACTTCGTCGACCAGGATGCAGGAAATGCCTGCGGCGTTCGCTTGCACCGACGCGAACACGTCCGTATGCGCGTAAATGGGAATGGCCTCGCGACGCAAACCGATGCGCGAGGAGACATAGCCGACTTCGTCGCGGTCATCGACCGCCGAGGTGAAAATAAGCACGGATTTGTTTTGTTCCTCGTAGTTGTGCGCTACCTTCAAAATTTCTATCGATTTTCCGCTGTTCATTGCGCCGTATCTAAAATACAATTGGGCCATGCGATAGTTACACCCCGCTTGATAGAATGACGCAACCTATCATATCATACGGGTTTGGATTTTGAAATGGGTGAAGCGTTCGGGAAAATTCCCTAAGACCCGACGTAGCACAAACGAAAATTCGACAAATTTCGAGGAAATGGCCGCCGGCCATTCGAGGGGAAGCATGATCCGGAGGGACAGGCTTCCATCGGGCGACGGGGAAGGCGCGACAGCCAAAAACCGCTCTTCCGTCGGGAACAGAGGAGCGGTTTAAGCAGGTTTATCCAATGGGAAGCGTAATTTTCACGACGGTTCCCCGGTCCGGTTCGCTTTTGATTTCGAGACGGCCGTTATGCTCGGTGATGATCTTTTGGCTGATCATAAGTCCGAGGCCGGAGCCGTTCTCCTTTGTCGTAAAGAACGGTTCGCCCAGCCGCTTGAGCACGTCGCCCGGGATGCCCGGACCGTTGTCGGAGAAGACGACTGTCACATAGCGAGGGTCGGTTTGCTCCACGGCGATTTGGATCCTGCCGCCGCCGGTCATCGCTTCCATCGCATTTTTTACAATATTAATAAACACTTGCTTCAATTGATTCTCTTCGCAATGAATGGACGGCAGGTCGCCGTGAATTTGCGTGTCGAACTGAATGTTATTCAGATTTGCCTGCGATTCAAGCAAGGATACGACGTGGACGAGAATCGGCGAGAGCGGGCGCTGCTGGAACGCGGCGGCTTGCGGCTTGGCCAGCAGCAGCAGTTCATTGATGATTTGTTCGATGCGGTCCAGCTCGGACATCATAATATCCAAATATTGCTCTTTATAATGAGCGCCTGTTTTCATAAACTGCGTAAATCCTTTGAGCGAGGTCAGCGGGTTGCGGATTTCATGCGCCACGCCTGCCGCCAGTTGGCCGGCGACGGATAATTTCTCCGAGTTGCGCAGCAGCTCCTCGGTTTTCTTATGCTCGCTGATATCTCGCCCGATGATGCAGATGCCGGTAATCTCGTTGTCGGAGCCGACAACCGGGGATATCGTCAAGCTGAGATCGAGCATGGCGCCGTCCTTGCGACGGCGCTTGGTTTCGAACCCGGAAATTTGCTTGCCCTGCAACGCTTGGCGGTACAGCAGCTCCGATTCGATCAGCAGCTCGTCCGGTACATTCGGCGGCTGTTCGCCCAGCAGCTCTTCCTTCGAGTAACCGAACGTCTCGACGAACGCTTTATTGACTTGAATAAGCCGGAAATCGGCATCCAAAATCGAGATGTTGTCGGCAGCGTGCTCGATCATGGATTTTAATTGCTGTTTGGTTGCGCGCAGCGTTTCTTCCTGGTTCTTAAGCGCCGTGACATCGCGCAAAAAAATCGACAAACCATTCTTGGACGGATGGCAGCTGACCTCAAGCCACTTGTCAAGCATCTGGAAATAATAAGTGAAATAAACGGGAGCGGCATCATCCATCGCCCGCTGGCATTGCTTATAAAACCCCGAGTTGATCCATTCCGGCAGCACGGTGTGCAGGCTCCGGTTCAGCAGTTCATCGCGGTTGTGCTCAAGCAGCAGCTCCGCGCCTCTGTTCACGTATACGAATTCGTTTTTGCGGTTGAGCATCACGTAGGCGTCCGTCATCATTTCCATTAATGAAGTCATGCGTACGAGCGCTTCGGTTAACGATTCCTCGAGCCCTTTACGTTCTGAAATGTCCTGCGTTTGCAAATAAATATAAGAGGGCAGCGCATTCTCTCCGTACAGACCGTAGGCGTTTACATTTAACCACACGGTGCTTCCGTCCGCCCGTATCCAGCGTAGTTCCGCTTCGTAACGGGGCAATTGCCCGGCGACCATCTGGCTTAAGTGATGCATGCATAATAGAAGCTCTCCCGGGTGGAGCAGCGACTGCAAATTCATCTTCTGCAGCGTTTCGGGTCCGTACCCGAGCTGTCGGCTAAGCGAATCTCCGGCGAGCACCAGGTTGCAGTCCGTATCCAGCAGAACGGCTCCGGCCTGGGAGCTGGTGAAGCTTTTTAAAGCCAATTCGACAAGAATCCCTTCCAAGCTGACGCTTTCGCCCTGCCGCAGCTTCTCAGGCATTCGATCGCGGGCAATCCGGTCATCCATGCCACCATTTCCTCCATGCATTACGATATGCAAATAACATTCGTCAAAAATCTACATATCCCTCTTTTTGGTTGAGAGCAATGTCAGAAATAATCAGATTATATATGAAATTTTAGACAATAAAGCGCTCTTTTTTTAAATTGCTATAATAAGAATGGAATGTTAATATAAGACATATTATCTGTATGGTTCATAGATTTCCACAGTTTGGGCGCGGCGGAGAAGCTCCCATTCTTCCGCATCGATCCCCCTAGACAGCTTCGTACCCATGCCCATCGGACTGGACAGTATTCAACAAAAAATCCGTAGATGAGAGGAAAGCGCGAGGAATGAACAGAACAGGTTTACCCGTGAAGCAAGGTCTTTACGACCCGGCCCAAGAGCATGACGCTTGCGGCATCGGTTTCGTCGCCCATCTGAAAGGTTATCCCTCCCACGATATTGTGACATCGGCGCTTACCGTGCTTTGCAATTTGGATCATCGCGGCGGTCAAGGTTGCGAAACGAATACGGGAGACGGCGCGGGCATCTTATTGCAAATTCCGCATAAGTATTTCCGTAAGGCTTGTGGTACGGAGGGAATCGAATTGCCGGCGGCAGGCCGTTACGGCGTAGGGATGATCTATTTGCCGCAAGAGGTGGAGACTCGCATCGCCTGTGAGCAGCTTGTGGAGCAGGCGGTCCGCGATGCGGGGCAGCGGCTGCTCGGCTGGAGAACGGTGCCGACGAACAACGAAACGCTCGGCGATTCGGCGAAGGGCTCCGAGCCGTATGTCAGGCAAATTTTTATCGGCGCTTCCGAGGACGCGGCGGAGGAGCTCTCCTTCGAACGGAAGCTGTATGTCATCCGCAAAAGTTCCGAGAACGGCGCAAGGCGCCTTGAGGGCGGCGGCGCCTTGTATGTCGCCAGCTTGTCGAGCCGCACGATCGTATATAAAGGCATGTTAACCCCTGAGCAAGTGGACCGCTACTACATCGAATTGCAAGACCCCGACTTCGAATCGGCCTTGGCGCTGGTTCACTCCCGTTTCAGCACGAATACCTTCCCCAGCTGGGAGCGTGCACACCCTTACCGTTACCTCATTCACAATGGAGAGATCAATACGCTTCGCGGCAACGTGAACTGGATGCGTGCCAGACAGGCCGTGTGCCGTACGGAACTGTTCGGCGACGACTACGATGCGATTTTGCCGATCATCGACACGGACGGATCCGACTCGCAGATGTTCGACAATTGTTTGGAATTTCTAATGCTTTCCGGCCGCTCGCTGCCGCATGCGGCGATGATGATGATTCCGGAACCGTGGTCTAAACACGAAACGATGAGCGACGAAAAGAAAGCGTTTTACGAATACCACAGCTGCCTCATGGAACCGTGGGACGGCCCGGCCGCGATCTCGTTCACCGACGGTCGATCGATCGGCGCCGTACTTGACCGCAACGGCCTGCGTCCGGCGCGTTACTATGTCACCAAGGACGACTGGGTCGTGCTCGCGTCCGAAGCGGGCGTGCTGCCGGTGGCGCCGGAGCGCATCGTCTCCAAGCAGCGTCTCCAGCCGGGACGCATGCTGCTCGTCGATACGACGGAAGGCCGGATTATTGCGGACGAGGAGATCAAGGAACGGATCGTGCGGGAGCACCCGTATCGCGAATGGCTGAACGAACATTTGGTTTCGCTCAGCGAGCTGCCGGAGGCCCCGGAGGTGCCCGGCGTATCCGCCGGCGAAGCGCTGCTGCAGCGTCAGCAGGCGTTCGGCTACACGTTTGAGCAATTGCGCAAGGTGCTGGAGCCGATGGCGCGCACCGGTGTCGATCCGATCGGCTCGATGGGCTTTGACGCGCCGCTTGCGGTGTTGTCCGAACGGCCGCAGCTCTTGTACAGCTACTTTAAACAATTGTTCGCGCAGGTGACGAATCCGCCGATTGACGCGAACTTCGAGGAAATCATTACGGCTCAAGGCACGACAATCGGCCCGGAAGGCAGCCTGATCGATCCGAAGCCGGAGAGCTGCCGGCAAATCCGGATCGAAACGCCGATTCTGACGAATGCGGAGCTGGCGAAGCTGCGTCATATCCGACGGGAGGGCTTCCGAACCGCAACGCTGCCGATGGTATTTCCGGCGGCGGACGGCGCGGAGGGGCTGGAGAAGGCATTGGCGGCATTATTCGTGTCGGCGGATGAGGCGATTGCCGGCGGCGCGACGCTGCTCATTTTGTCGGATCGCGGCGTGAACGAGAAGCTGGCGGCGATTCCCGCGCTGCTCGCGGTGTCCGGGCTGCATCACCACTTGATCCGCGAAGGGACGCGTACGAAAGTAGGGCTGCTCGTTGAATCGGGCGAACCGCGCGAGGTGCATCACTTTGCGCTGCTGCTCGGGTATGGGGCCGGCGGGATCAATCCGTATATGGCGATCGAATCGCTTCAGGGCATGATCGATCAAGGGCTGCTGAAGGGCGTTGCCTACGAGAAAGCCGTCTACCACTACGTGAAGGCGGCGACCAAAGGCGTTGTGAAGGTGCTGGCGAAGATGGGCATCTCGACCATCCAGTCGTATCGCGGCGCACAAATTTTCGAAGCGATCGGCTTGGACGCTTCCGTAGTCGACCGTTACTTCACTTGGACGTATACGCCGGTTGGCGGAATAGGCCTGGAGGCGATCGCGCAAGAGGCGCTGCTTCGTCACCGGCGCGCTTTCTCGCCGCAAGAGGGCGTGGATCGGGTGCTTGATACGGGCGGCGAGCTGCAATGGCGCAAGAACGGGGAGGAGCATCTCTATAACCCCGAGACCATTCACGCGCTGCAGACGGCGGTGCGTACGAACAATTATACGATGTACAAAAGCTTCGTGAAGCTGATTCATCAGGAGAACGAGCGTTATATGTCGCTCCGTTCGCTGTTCTCGTTCCGTTCGAATCGCGAACCGGTGCCGATCGAGGAGGTCGAATCCGTCGAATCCATGTTCAGGCGCTTCAAGACAGGAGCGATGTCGTACGGCTCGATATCCAAGGAAGCGCATGAAAGTCTCGCGATCGCGATGAACCGCATCGGCGGCAAGAGCAATACGGGCGAAGGCGGGGAGCATCCGGACCGCTTCCAGCCGGACGGGAACGGCGACCTGCGGCGCAGCGCCATTAAGCAGGTCGCGTCGGGGCGCTTCGGCGTGACGAGTCACTACCTGGTCAATGCCGACGAAATTCAAATCAAGATGGCGCAGGGCGCAAAGCCGGGCGAGGGCGGCCAGCTTCCGGGCTCCAAGGTGTACCCGTGGGTCGCCGAAGTGCGCGGCGTGACGCCGGGCGTTGGCTTAATCTCGCCGCCGCCGCATCACGATATTTATTCGATCGAGGACTTGGCCGAGCTGATCCATGATCTGAAGAATGCCAATCCGCGGGCGCGCATCAGTGTGAAGCTCGTCTCCGAAGTGGGCGTCGGCACGATTGCCGCCGGGGTGGCTAAAGGCAAAGCGGACGTCGTGCTGATCAGCGGCTACGACGGGGGTACGGGCGCTTCGCCGCAAACGTCGATCCGCCATGCCGGTTTGCCGTGGGAGCTGGGCCTTGCCGAAACGCACCAGACGCTTGTGCTGAACAATTTGCGCAGCCGGATTACCGTGGAGACGGACGGTAAGCTGATGACCGGCCGTGATGTTGTGATCGCCGCGCTGCTGGGCGCCGAGGAGTTCGGTTTCGCCACGACGCCGCTCATTGCGCTTGGCTGCATCATGATGCGCGTCTGTCATCTCGATACGTGCCCGGTCGGTGTGGCCACGCAAAACCCGGAGCTGCGCAAACGATTTGCCGGCGATCCGCAGCATGTCGTGAATTTCATGCATTTTGTGGCGCAGGACGCGCGCGAGCTGATGGCGGAGCTCGGCTTCCGCACGATCGAAGAGATGGTCGGGCACACCGAAATCTTGGAGACGAAGCAAGCGGTGCAGCACTGGAAAGCGAAGGGCATCGATTTGTCGCCGCTGCTCCATCAGCCGGAGGTCGGGGAGGAGGTCGGTCGCTTCTGCTCCATGCAGCAGGATCACGGACTCGACCAGTCGCTCGATGTGCAGGAGCTGATGGCGATCTGCGAACCGGCGCTTGAACGGCGGGAGAAAGTGCATGCGATTGTGCCGGTGCACAACGTGAACCGCGTCGTCGGCACGATCGTCGGCAGCGAAGTGACCCGGCGTTACGGCAAGGAAGGCTTGCCGCACGACACGATCCGGCTGCACTTCAACGGCTCGGCCGGTCAAAGTTTCGGCGCCTTCGTGCCCGGCGGGATGACGCTCTCGCTCGAGGGCGACGCGAACGATTACTTCGGCAAGGGGCTTTCCGGCGGCAAGCTGGCCATTTTCCCATCGGAGAAATCGACGTTCATCGCCGAAGACAACATCATCATCGGGAACGTGGCGTTCTACGGGGCGACGGACGGGGAAGCTTACATTCGCGGGATGGCGGGCGAACGCTTCTGCGTACGCAACTCCGGGGTGCGCGCCGTCGTGGAAGGCGTCGGCGACCACGGCTGCGAATACATGACAGGCGGCCGTGTCGTGGTGCTGGGTCCGACCGGGCGCAACTTTGCGGCAGGCATGTCGGGCGGCATCGCTTATGTGCTTGACGAGCACGGGACGTTCGCCGACCAGTGCAACAAGGAGATGGTGCTGCTGGAGAACGTGGAGGAAGTGTACGAGGCTGAAGAGCTGAAGAACATGATCCAGCACCACGAGACGTATACGGGCAGCGCTGTGGCGCACCGTATTTTGCACAATTGGGAGCACTATTTGTGGAAATTCGTGAAGATCATTCCGAAGGATTACAAGCGGATGTTCGAAGCGATCGAGCGCGTGAAGCGTTCCGGCTTATCCCAGCAGGATGCGATGCTGGTCGCTTTTGAGGAAAATATGAAAGACGTCTCGCGCGTCAGCGGCAACTAAAGGAGGAACGATCGAAATGGGTAAACCTACCGGTTTTATGGAGTTTGAGCGCGAGGTCCCGATCGACAACGGTCCTCTGCTGCGCATCGCGCATTGGCAGGAATTCAGCATCCCTTTGACGGAAGAGAAGCTGCAGCAGCAGGGCGCACGCTGTATGGATTGCGGAATCCCGTTCTGCCATACGGGCAAAATCATCAGCGGTATGGCCGCCGGCTGCCCGGTCAACAACCTGATTCCCGAGTGGAACGACCTCGTCTATCGCGGGCAATGGCGGGAAGCGCTGGATCGTCTGCATAAGACGAACAACTTCCCCGAGTTTACGGGACGCGTCTGTCCGGCGCCTTGCGAGGGCTCCTGTACGGTCGGCCTGAACGGCTCGCCGGTGACGATCAAAAACATCGAGAAGTCGATTATCGACCGCGGCTTCGCCGATGGCTGGGTCGTGCCGAACCCGCCGAAGACGCGTACCGGCAAGAAGGTCGCCGTCGTCGGCTCAGGCCCGTCCGGGCTCGCCGCCGCGGCGCAATTGAACCAAGCCGGCCACACCGTTACGGTGTACGAGCGCGCGGACCGTCCGGGCGGCTTGCTGATGTACGGCATCCCGAACATGAAGCTGGATAAGAAATACGTGCAGCGCCGGGTTGAGCTGCTTGCTGCCGAAGGCGTTACCTTCGTAACGGGTACGGAAATCGGCAAGGACCTTCCGGCATCGAAGCTCAAGGAAGAGAACGACGCGGTCGTCTTGTGCGGCGGAGCGACCTTGGGCCGCGACCTGAAGATCGAAGGCCGCGAGCTGAAGGGCATCCATCTGGCGATGGAATTCCTGTCGAAGAATACGAAGAGCTTGCTCGACTCCGGACATCAGGACGGCGCTTTTATTTCGGCCGAAGGCAAGCATGTCGTCGTCATCGGCGGCGGCGATACCGGCACGGACTGCGTCGGCACCTCCATTCGCCATAAGTGTGCGAGCGTGACGCAGTTCGAGATTATGCCGAAGCCGCCGGAAAAGCGTCAACCGAACAACCCGTGGCCGGAATGGCCGAAGGTGCTCAAGGTCGACTACGGCCAAGAGGAGGCGGCGGCGGTGCAGGGCGAGGACCCGCGTAAATATATGATCTCGACGAAGAAGTTCGTCGGCGATGAGAACGGACATGTCAAGGAACTTCACACCGTGCTGATCGAGTGGAAGAAGGACGACCAAGGCCGGTTCGTGCCGGTTGAGGTGCCGGGCAGCGAACAGGTGTATCCGGCGCAGCTCGTGCTGCTCGCGATGGGCTTCCTCGGTCCGGAGAATCCGGTGCTTGAGCAGCTTGGCGTTGAACGTGACGAGCGGAGCAACGCCAAAGCGGCTTACGGCCGCTTTGTGACCAACGTCGAGGGCGTGTTCGCCGCCGGGGATATGCGGCGCGGCCAGAGCCTCGTCGTGTGGGCGATCAACGAAGGCCGGGAAGCGGCCCGCGAAGTCGACCGTTATTTGATGGGCTCGAGCAACTTGCCTTAATCGGGCCAACGCGTCTAACCCGTCTCCCTTCGGTCGGAGGCGGGTTGTTTGTCGGGCAGTCTCCATGTGGATTCCGTATGTTTGAATCGGGATGGCCTGCATTTAGTTTATGTAGCGGACAGATATGAGATTCAATCGCGGCGCGGAAGTCGAGGAGGCTGAGAAGGTGCACAAGGAATTGAGAACGATGTTGACGCCTGAGGAACTACAGGCGTTGTTACCCGCCGAAGAGGAGAAGGCCGCGCAGGGATACGCCGATCACGTCGGGCGCCAGCTTGCTCAAGAGGTTGCCCAATTGCACAAGGAAATTGCGCGTTTGGAGCAAACCGTCGATCGGCTGACCGACCGGCTGGAGAAGCTGGAGCGGGCCGGTTGTCCGGGCGTCCAGGCGTCCGACCTGGCTTCTATAACCGGGGAGCCGTCGCCCCCTCAGAACCAGGTTGAACCGTTCATGAGGGAGGACGCGCTTCTTCTTCCTTCCCGTACCGAAACGCACGGGCGCAAAAGGACGAAGCCTTATGAAGATACCGGCATTGGCCGATGGTTTTCACTATAACTGGAAAAGGGATGTCCTGAGAGTCGGATGACTTCACGGATGTCCCTTTTATCGTTGATAAGCCTATAAGGAATACATGAATCAACTTGGGTCTTAACGACGCGGTTTTCTCCGGCGGCGGGGGATCCGGCAGCTGCACACTTTACTGGATCGGTAAGGCGTCGATTTCATCGTAATCGCACGGGAGGAAAATCGCAGCGTCTGCACAATACGCGGCACATCGCGGTTGACCATCCGCTTCAGCAGCCCGATGGGCGTCCCGTACTTGCGGTAATCGTAATCGCCGGTTTTGCGATTGATAAATTCATGCGGCAGCTCATCCGGCGTCAAATAGGCGAACACGCGCCCGTCGCGGGCCGCAATCAAAGACAAGGGCGAATCCCCATAGCCGAGCCGCAGCCAGTCCTCCTGTGTCATGCGGAACACCAGTATCGTGAAAATATCGTCATACACGTTTCCCTTATACTTAAACCGAAAATGCAGCTCGTATTCCGAGTCGGGTTCCAGCTTTTTTTTACTGACGACACAATAATTCCGCCACCACGACGGAAAACGCAGCGTAAAGCCGTATTTATCGTTCCTGTACAGCAGATCGGACGATTTGGCCACTTCTCCTTCGCTCCTTCCGGTTGCGCTTTCTTCCTACCATCGTATGCGAAGGAGACTTGGCCTATGGCTTGAACCAGATGTTTTTAAACTGCACCCAGTCCAGGGCGCCCTGCGAAATGCCTTTTACGGAAGTGTGATACACGGTCTTCAGCCGCTTGAAGTATAAAAAGCCAAGCACCCGTCTCGCCGTTAGCAGCGACTCCACTCGCTGCAGCAGCTCAGCCCGTCGCGATTGGGAGGGCTCCAGCAGCGTTTGCCCGAGCAGGGCGGCGACGCTGCTTTTAAGCGATGGCTCCAAATGTCGCTGCATGCTGGTGTAGAGATCGAACAAGCGCAGCTCGGCGTCGTTATCGAGCATGATGGAGAACAGCAGCAGATCGGCGTGCAGCCGCTGCTCGCTCTTGAAAGCCTGTGCGGACAGCAGCTTGACCTCGCAGGCGAAGCCGGCTTCCTGCAGCAGCGCTTGCACAAGCAAAGCGTCTTCTTCGTACTGCATGATCGTACAGATGCGCAGCCTTTGGCCTTGGTAGTCGCTGCGCTTCACGAGCGCCTTCAGCCGTCCGGGTTCATAGGTATACGGCTCCGCCACCGGAGAAGACAAGCCTTCGCCGTACCGGATGAAGCTGTCGGCCGTGTAGATGGCGTCGCCGCCAAGCCTCTCCAGCAGCTTGCCGCGGTCCAAAGCGGCCATGACGAGTCCACGCAGCGCCGGGTCGTTCATCGGCCCCTGCTTCAGCAGGTTGAAGGTTAGAAACCGGCATGTAGCGCCCTGCTGTTGAACCTGCTCCCATTGGTTCGGCGCATCAAGGGGGAGCCGGAAATTATGGATGACCTGGAAGCTTTCCAGCGTTCGGTCGTAATCCTGCGTTTGCAAATTCGGGATATGCCACAGCTCCACCCGGTCCAGATGGGCCCGCCCCTGGAAATAGGAGGGGAATGCCTCCAGCATGCACAACGATTCGTCGAGATGCGTCAGCTTGAACGGCCCCGTGCCGACAGGGGCCAGCGCGAACGATTCCTGCTTGTCCTCGCAAGCGTCGGCGGGCACAATCGACGCCCGGTTCGTGCCTGCAAATTGCAGGAACAGCTCATTCGGCTCGGTTAAACGCATGCTGACGGTTATCGGATCGACGATGTCGACGCGTTCGATCTGCTGATGAACCCAGCTGTACAGCGCGCCCTCGGACAAGCGCTGCAGCCTGTTGAACGTGTAGGCCACATCCTCCGCCGTCAGTTCCCGCCCGTGATGAAACAGCACGCCTTTACGCAGATGAAACGTCCAGACTTTCCGGTCGGCGCTTACCTCCCAGGCGTGGGCGAGATGCGGTTCGATCGTTTGCGTGAGCCGGTTGTACCGCACGAGCGGGTCGAACAGCTGGTGCACAAGGTGCGCCTCCGTCGAGAAATGGATGGTCGCGGGATCGAGTGATTGCAGCGGCTGCGTTAACGGAAAGCGCAGCGTATCCAGCCGTTTGTCGCCAAGCACCTCGCTGGTAATGCCGAAATACCCGCTCAGCCAGCGGTGGAAGCTTTCCTTCACCGTTCCCTCCAGCGTCGAGAGGCTCAACTGCTCCAACGCACCGCGCAAATCTTTGCGCTCCACCAGTTCCTTGGCGAGCAGGAGGGCGATCTCCTCGGCCGGAACGCGGAAAGACAGCAGCGAGCGGTTGCTCCGCCCGCGCTTCGGCGTCCATTCCAGCCATCCGAGGTCCTGCATCTTTTTCAGCAGCAGCTGCGCATTGCGAGGGGAGCAGCCCAGCGCCTCGGCGAGCTCGTTCAAGGTGATGGAGAGCTCATGCTGAACCCCGGCGTGCGGATATTGATCATGCAGACGCATATAATGAGCGGCTAGCTTCATAGCAAACGATCGCCTCCAATTCAGTCTTATTAAAATACGAAATTCATGTTTCAAAAGTTGCTATTTTTATTCCTGTTTTACAAGGTACAATGATTCATATAGACGAACATCCCTATTGCGCCCTGAATATATAAAATTACCCATAGATGGGAGGAATTTTAGATGAATGCTTTGCTTTTAACGTTATCGTGGGAAGAACAATTGCTGCAGGAGGCGGAGAAGGACCTGCGAACTGCAGAAGACACAGGATCGCTGGCGTTGTCCGTTTGGGCCGTCGCCCAGCTCGCTTACGGTAGGCTGTGCGGTGTTAGCGCGCTGGAAGGCTTTCATGCCGACCCGTCGGAGACGTATCGGGGACTAGCGGAGCAACTCGGGCTTTCGCCTCAGCTTGAGCGGGAACTGCGCGCCGTCTATCAGGTTCACGAGCAGGTCGGGCAGGGCGCTTCGGCGTTGTCGGATTTGTTGAACGAGCCGTTATTGCGGGAGCTCGGAAGTCACCTTCTACGAATGCTCAGAGGTGCGAAGCAGCCGGAGGCTGAAGTCGTCCCCGCGATATTTCATCCTGCAAGGAGGGCCGCCGCCGGTGAAACTGCATTCGAACGAACGATTTAACGAGAAGAAGCTGCTGCTCGCCTCCTTAGGTTGTGGAGTTGTCCACCACTATCTCTTTTATGATCGAAGCTGGGGCGTTTCCGTTCCGGTATTTGTGTTAGGTTTTTACTTGCTCTTCTATACAATGGCTCAAGGACATATCGGACGCAAAAAGGACCCGTCGCTGCTGCTGCTCCTGCCGGTCGGGTTGCTCGCGCTCACGTATGCGCTGTATACGAATATGCTGTTTGCCGTCTTAAATGCGCTTGCGATCCCTTTCCTTGTCGTGCTGCATACAACCTGGCTGACCAGCCGGGGCGGTAAAGCACCGATCTGGGTCCGCATGCTGGAGCAAGTGTTCGTCCAGACGCTGCTCTATGCCCCCAGGCCCTTTGCCGTCCTGTTCGGATGGATGTCCGTCAGGATGAAAGCCGGGCGCTCCAGGACGCTGATGAAGGTGCTGCTCGGCTTGCTTTTATCGGTTCCGCTGCTCGCCGCAGTGGTCGGGCTGCTGGCCTCGGCCGATACGATGTTCGATCGATCGCTGGCCCGGCTGCCGAATTTGTTTGAAGACGTAGAGCTGGGGCGTACCTTATTCCGTGCGTTGTGGATTGGCGCCGTAACGGTCGGCGTGTTCGCTTACGTCGCCGGGCTGCTGCAGCCGAAGTTGTGGTCGTCGGCCCGGCCGGCATCTCCCTATATGCCGAAGACCGCAAGCGTCCCGTCCGCGAATGTCGAATGGGGCGTCCTCGCTTCGGACGGCGCCGTCTCTCAGGCGACCGCTCCATCCGCAGCACCGTCCGATCTTCGTCTGGATCCGACGGTCGCGTCTACCGTGCTGATCGCGCTGAATGCCGTTTACTTGCTGTTTGCCTTCGTCCAGTTTTCATATTTCTTCGGCGGAGGCGGGGGAGCAGGCGCAGCCGCATTGCCCGAAGGGGTCACATACGCTTCTTATGCGCGCCAAGGCTTTGCCGAGCTCGTCGTCGTGACGCTGATCAACTTAACCGTGCTGATTACATTTCTATACGGCGTCCGCCGCCCGGGGCCGCTTGCATGGACGCTGCTGCGCACGCTGCTTGCGCTTCTGGTAGGCTGCACAGGCATTATGCTCAGCTCCGCCTACTTGCGTCTTTCTATGTACGAAGAAGCGTATGGATATACCGTCACCCGCCTGCTCGTCCATGCGTTCATGATATTCCTGCTCGTGCTGTTCGTGCTCGCTTTAGTGAAACTTTGGCGGGAGAAGCTGCCGTTGCTGCGATATTATGGGATAACGGCGCTCGCTGCCTACGTCCTGATCAATTACATGGGGATCGATGCGATGATCGCCCAGAACAATATCAAGCGTTACGAGAACAGCGGCGTCATCGACGTAGGCTATTTAGGAGGGTTGAGCTTCGAAGCGGTGCCGCACTTGGTCGACTTGCGGAAGAATCACCCGGAGCTGGACGCCGTGGAGGGTGTGCTGCATAACTTTACCTATCGGCTGGAACGACAAGAAGGCTCTGCGTCCTGGACGGAGTTTAACGTGTCCAAGCGGAGAGCCTCGCAGATGCTGCAACCGGTCAAGCCGGCTCGTTAGGAGCCTCGGCCTGCCGGGCGGCAGCAGTGTAATCCCGAATCGTTTCGGGAATCAGATGCAGGGAGGACAAAGTGAAGTAGGCGCCGACCGGAGCCACGTTGACCTCGACTTGATTGTAAGACCATTCAAGCTCCGCCGGCATGAAGATGGCATGGATACCGCAGGTGAGCGCCGGAATAATGTCCGTACGCAGCGAGTTGCCGATCATCCAGGTGCGGCTGCGGTCGAAGCCGTGCGAGCGGATCAAGCCGTCCAAAAACTCGGTGTTCTTGTGACGGGTGATATGTATCCGAGCGGCGAAATAACGCTCCAGCCCGGCTTCCTTGACCTTCCGCATTTGAATTGCCGGATCGCCGCCCGTATACAAATGCAGCTCATGGCCTTCGGCCGTTAAGGTGCGAAGCGTTTCTTCCATATAAGGATAAGGCTCGATGCTGTGGCCGTAAACCGAAGCGCCGAGCTCCATCAGCCTCTCGATTTCCTCTTCGCTTTTGTGGCGCCCGGTCAAGTCGGAATAGTAGTCGTACGTGTCGACGAACGATTGGGGGAAATGATCCGGCGAGAAGCCTTCGACCAGCACGCGCTCCAGGTCGATTTCCGCTTGCTTTTTCTTCACCTCGTCGATGGACAGCTTGTACCCGTGAAACCAGGCTTCCATCTGATCGGCGAACTGTTCCATGACTAAATCGAAAAATTTATTACAGTAAATTAGCGTGTCGTCCATATCGAAAAGGATGATTTGCTTCGTCATAGGCTTTTCTCCTGCTTTACCCGCGTATCCGCGTTTTTCCAACCATTATAGCATGGGGTACCCAAGGTTGCATCTTTGCCGGGTTTCATTCGGCCCGCGGGTGCTGCCCGGGAAGCCATGCGAGCAGGTTTCTTACCCGGCCTCCGAACCGCCGGCCAGCCGTATCGGTCCGTCCGAAGCAGCAGCGCCGCTCCCGGTCTCCGCCGGCGCTTCTTCCAGCCCGGTCATCGCGCTCAGTCCCTCGAATACCGCCCCTTTCTCGACGATAAGCTGTCCGGCGGCGATGCGCCCGGTTAGCTTTCCGGTCGAGGTGATGCGCACTATGCCTTCCGCGTGCACGGAGCCGTCCAATCGTCCGGCGACAATCAAGTCCTGCGTGCGAAGCTCCTTGCAGCTCACGGCTCCCTTCTCGCCGATCGCCACCTCGCCGTTCGCATGTAAGGTGCCGATGAATTCGCCTTCGATCCGCAGATCGGCTTGAGACGTTATGACACCTTCCATCCGACTGCCTTCGCTGATTAAAGTGACGGCGCCGTTCCCGCGCGAGCGGTTGCTCGGTTTACCGAATAATCCGATCATGATTTCGTTTTCTCCTCTTTCGTTCGTTCCATCGGCAAATAGCCGGACGGATCGGTGCTTTTACCGCCAAGCAGCACTTCGTAATGCAGGTGCGGGCCGGTGCTGCGTCCGGTCGTGCCGAGCTTGCCGATCGGGTCGCCTTTGTCCACGAGGTCGCCCTTACGGACAGTCGCCCGGTTCAAGTGCATGTACCACGTGAGCAGCCCGGACGTATGCTCCACGATGACGTTATGACCGTGGAGCTTATCGTAGCCGACCTCATGCACGACACCGCCGCCCGCCGCGTAGACCGGGTCGTCCAGCTTGCCGGCGATATCGACCCCGCGATGGAAGCTAAGCTTCTTCGTGAAGGGATCCTGGCGATAGCCGTAATTTGAAGTGACGATGCGAGAGTCGGTCGGCCATAACGTCGGCGTCCTCCGCAGCCGTTCTTGCTTTTCCTGCAACTGCTGTCTGGAATCGGACAAGCTCGTCTCCAGCTTGTTCATTTCGTTTTGCAGCGCCATGTAGGCGGCCCCTGTCGCCATCGCTAAGCGCCGGATTTCCTCATGGGTGACGGGGACGGCCGGACCTCCCATGCCGAGCGCGGCGGAGGCAGCCTCCGTGCCTGCGGTCGAGGCTTCGCCCGCAGGCAGGCCGCCGCTTTCCGCGTTTTTCTCCGCGCTGACAGGGGCCAGCTTCTGCAAATCCTCCTCGAGCTTCTTCATCTGCGCAACTTGACTATGAACCTCGGCCGCTTGCTTCGACAGCATGTAGATGTCGTTCTGCAATTCTTCAATTCTTCGATTCTTGCTTGTTAACGCTTGCTCCAGCTTAGCCGTTCGACCGCTCAATTCGCTGGTTTTCAGAAACGTTGAAGCGGCCGTGTGCGCATGCTGCAAGTAGAGGAATGCAGCCGCTCCGACTGTGATCATGACGGAGGCGGCCACGCTCCATACGACACCCCGGGCCAATTTGAGGCGAACGACGCTGCCGTTCGCTTCGGGAATGATAACGAACGTCAGCTTATTTTGAAACCACTTGAAATTCATGACGACTCCTTTCGGTATGGTGGCCGCCGGCGGGCGGCAATTAGATGGCATTGAACGTATGTTGTCAAGAAATAAGCTTCCCCCACATAGATTTGTACTAGAACGTGATGTGAAGGGGAACGGAGGGAATTCCATTGTCGTTTTTAAGAACAAGCCGCATGACTTTACAGGAGCGGCTCGCCCAGCATGTAAAATTCGAGGTCGCTCTGCAAGCCGAAGGCTTCGCCAGCGAGCCCGGCGTGCTGCAGAAAGTCGGCAAGCGCTTCATGCGCGTCAACAACCAATATTTCGTTCCGAGTACGATGCAGGAAATCGTACTGCTCGGCGCTTCGCTGAAAGTAACGGGAGCGGCTGCAAGCATCCGCACGACCTATGCCGGCACGTTCGAAGCGAAGCTTGTCCGGACGGGCTTCGATTTCATCGAGCTGCTCGTTACCCGGGAAGAAGAGGAAGAAGAGCTCCGGATGCTTATTCCTCTGAATCAGGTCATCAGCGTCGAACGAATCGGGTAACGACACCGGGTTATGTCTGGGACGAATGCCGAACCACGAACTTCTTCGCCGCTCTCATTTCCATGTGGGAGGTTACCACCGCTCCGACCAAGCAAATGGCGTAACCGATCCCGCTTAGCGTTCCGACGACAGCGTATGTCATCCCGAGCCAGATGCCTAAGAATACCAGGCATGCGCTCAACAGCAGCAGCACATTCCCGGCCGTAATCCAGGTGGAGTGCCGGATGCACTCGATCCGGCTGATGAACCGGGAGCTGGTGGTAGCGTCGGAACGGCCTTGCGCAGGTTGTTCCTGCTGCTTGCCGGGCGATGGCGTCCCGCTCTGCGCCTGGTCCAGGCGCAGCTCCCGCACCGGGTATTTGCGCATGAACAAGAGCAGCGCGGCGAGCAGCAGCGGTTGATAGCCGAGAATGATGACAGGGGAGCTGTAGTTACCGAAACTGAACACCTCGGCCGCACTGTCGAAGGCGAGCAGCGTAGTCAGCAGCAAAAACAAGCTGACGGGCGAATTGATCGACGTATAATCCCGTTCCTTCAACAGGCTTGCGATGCCCGTCAACATCGCCAAGTAGAGCAAAATATCTTTACACGCGGTGATCGGATACCAGATGCTAAGGATAAACAGATCGACGCGGTCTAAAAAATCGGTAATGTGAATGTGTTGGACCAAGCTATAGTTCGGATAAACCATATGGCCCGGGATGACCGGTCCGAGCACAAGCACCTGCAAAAGCAAAGACAACGTCAGCAGGAAAGTGGCGATGAGAGTGCCGTGACGAAACGCCGAACGGATTTGCTTCGAGCTCCAGATCGTATGCAGGAAAGCGCCGACGAACAGAATATCGCCGAACCAGCCGATCCCGAGCACGTTGGCATAGAAGTATTCGACGGGTTTGACCGTTAAGGCTGGCCGGATTAATTGCGTGTCCAATTCGTTCGATAACAAGAACGGCATGGACAAGAGCAGCACGAAGAAGAAGGGGAAGAACAAGTCGTTAACCCTTCCTACGACTTCAACGCTCGTCCTTCCATAGAAGGCGAGCAGCAGCACGAATAGCAGCACGAGAATTTCTTGAGGAGTGTTCGGCAGAAGGATCGTGCCGATGAACCTCCCGAACGCACGCAAATCCCGCATAAGCACCATCCATAAGTGAACGAGGATCAGCAGGTTGGCGCAAGTGCCGATCCATCGGCCGAATACGATCGTGGTAATTTCGAACAGATGCTTCTGTGGAAATCGTCGGGCCAACTGTGTCAAGACGAACCCGATCAGCAGTGCGTATAAGCCCGGAAACAAATAAGTCAGCCAGGCGTCGATTCTGCCTAGTCGGATGAGCTCATGTTGAATGCTGATCAATCCGCCTCCGGAGAGCAGCGAAGCGATTAACCAGGCGAATTGCCGGTGGTTAATAATTTGTATTTGGGCTGGCATCCTGTCACTCCCTCTTTAGCTGGAAGCCTTGTTAACCATGAATGAGTGAGAACATCCACGGAGAAACGTGGGCGATGAAAAATTGGGTCGGCATCGGGATCTTGTATCCCAAAAGAACAGCTGCGTACAAGCCGAAGGTCATGGCGTACAGCAAAAAATAGAGCCTGCGCATCCCCCGTTTGAGGGTGGACCAATGCTTCAAATTTAAAAACATCAGGATAAGGGACAGCACGAGGAAAAGAACCATGAACTGTAAGTTCATTCTGCATCCTCCGATTTTGTAACGTTATCGTAAATCATTCCGGTTTCCGACAAGATGCTTTTCACCTTAATGTTAAATTTGGCAGTCTTTAAGCCGTTCGGCCATTCGTTCTTGAAACGCTCGGTCCACAAATTCGGATAGGCGCGCCATACGTAGGCCCCGAGCTGAGCCGAGTCGCAATTGTTGTCGATCATCTGCTTTAACGTGTCTTCAACGGATTTTTTCATTTGTTCGGCAAGCCGCGCCTCCATGAGATGGATCTGATCGGCCCGGGTAAAGTCTTGAGTCCCCGTGCTTTCCAACAACTTCGCTTTCGTTATCAAATTGATGTCGAACTGCAATTGGTTGCCGGCTAGTCTTGCTTGCACATCGCTGTGGGCCTCAAAAATCCGAACGGTAATGTCCGTATTCTCCACATGCAGCGTAATGGAGACGTTAACGAACCGCTCTTTCAACAAGGCTAAGCCCGCGGCCGCCCGCCCTTCCAACGTATCGACCATCTTGTCACCGCGGAATTGGCTGTAGCCGAGCACTTCGACTTCTTTGGAAGGCTTGGTCCCTTTCTCGGATTCCCGGACGCCCATATAGATGGCGACGGGGTCGCCGCCCGGCGAACTGAGCGCCAGCGCAAAATCTTTCATGTTCATGTCGATAATCACTTTCGATTTGGCCAATTCACGAATCGCTTCCGAAGGAAATCGTTCGAACTGCGGGCTGGCCTGCAGCAGCTCGTAGGCTTTACCTTTGGTGACGATGAAATAGGTGGTCATCCGGCTTTCGGGCGACCGGGAAGTCGCGTCAAATACTTTGAACACGCCTGCTTTGGCTAATTGTTCTCCAATCAAGACCGTCCGACGATGCGCCAGAAACATACGGCGCGGCATGCGGTTCTGCAGCTTGGCTTGCGCTTCGCGGTACGTTTTGCCGACCTCCGAATCGATATAGTAGCTCTTATCGCCGGCGGTGCCGCCGCCTCCCCCCGTAGCCCCGCCCATCGAACCCGGCAGCGGCACCATGACGCTGTACCGAATCGATCCGTCCTTTTCGATGTCGAGGGCGGTAGAGAGGATGAAGGCCAGGTCGTTGACTTCGGTCCGGTCCCAGCAGCCGGGCAGCAGGAGAATCGCTGTGGCTAGCAAGCCGAATCGAGACCAAGTACGAATCATGATTCATCCTCCTCTCCGTGACCATGATTCTCATGGCGGACGTGCTTCCCGCGTTGTCCGGACTGCTCCATAATTTCATCCACAACGTCGTCGCTCATGCGCCGGCTGTCTTGTACAGGCAGATAGGCCGGACGCTTCTTCATCGCCCACCAGGGCGCACGGATGACGATATCCTTCAGATCCGAAGAAGAGAGCGGACCGAGCGGCGATAAATAAGGGATACCGAACGAACGCAAGGACGCCATATGGCCGATAATCAGCAGCACGGAGGTCATGATGCCGTACATGCCGAACAACGAGGCGGCGATAATGATGGGAAAGCGGAGCATGCGCACCGCAATCGCACCATTAAAGCGCGGGATGGTGAAGGAAGCGATCCCCGTGATCGAGACGATGATAACCATAGGCGCCGATACGATGCCCGCCTGAACCGCCGCTTGCCCGACCACCAGAGCGCCCAAGATCGAGACGGCGGAGCCAATGGTCTTGGGCAGACGGATTCCGGCTTCCCGCAGCGCCTCGAACGTTACTTCCATAATGAGAGCTTCCACGACGGCGGGGAACGGGATTGCTTCGCGCGACGCCGCAACGGATAACAGCAGCGTTGTCGGCAGCAAGTCCTGATGGTAGGTCGTAATGGCTACGTATAACCCCGGCGTAAGAAGAGAGAGCATCAGGAAGAAGTAACGTAACCACCGGACCAGGGTGGCGATTTGGAAACGTTCGTAATAATCCTCGCTCGCTTGCATAATTTCGGCGAAGATGAACGGCACGAGCAGTACGAATGGCGTGCCGTCGACAATAATCCCGACTCGGCCCTGCAGAAGGGCGCCGGCAACCATGTCGGGACGCTCGGTATATTGAAGCTGCGGAAATGGCGAGTAAGCCGAATCTTGAATGAATTCCTCCAAATAACCGGATTCCAGAACCGCATCGATGTCGATTTTCTCCAGCCGCCCGATGACTTCTTCCACGATCTTCGGGTTCGCCAAATCATCCAGATAGGTGACGATTACGTTGGTGTTGCTCTCCCGTCCGATGATCATCGGTTTCATCTTCAGATGAGGCGTCTTCAGCTTGCGCCGAATCATCGACGTGTTGGTCCGGATATTTTCCACGAAGCCTTCCTTCGGACCGCGTACGACGGATTCCGTTTCCGGCTCGTTGATCGACCGTTTCTCCATCCCCCGGATGCCGAGCAGCAGCGCCTGATTGTTGCAGTCGACGATCAAGCCCGTGTCGCCGCCGAGAATCGAGAGCAGCAGATCTCCGTAATTGTCCGCCTTCTGAAGCTGGGAGACGGGCAGCACCTTCTCCGAAATGTTATCGATGATGCTTTCTCCGCCCTCAAGAATCATGAGCGCCCTCATCGCTTCATGCACTTCTTCCGTCTTGGCCATCCCGTCTACGAAAAAGAGGATGGCTCTCAAACTGTCCTGGAGCTTAAATTCCCGAATGACGAAGTCGGAGCAGTCCTCAAACAAATCCTTCAAATATCGGTTGTTATCCTCGAGCTTCAAAGAGATCGGGACTGAACGCAGCTCGTCGATGAATCGGTAATCTTTTTTGAAAAGCGAGTGCTCGTCGCTGCTCTCCTTTTTCTTCCGGCCTCTCGTCGTCACCATGACGCTTCCTCCCTTCTCGCGGTAACAGAGCCAAGCTTTGCCTTTCCCATGTCCGGTATATTTTTCACCAAACTCAAAAATTTATGACAGCGATGATGGAAAAAGCCGGGTAAGAAAGAAAAAGCCGGGGTTTGGGAGGAATCAGGTATCCAGAGAGTGGTTAAGCTAGAAAAGAATTTTGAAGAAGGAAGCGGTATCCTGCATCCGTATGAGGAGGTGAAGCGGTGCTTTGGCTCGTCATCGCACTTGTCCTGTTTGTCATTCAAATTTTGACGATTCTCATAGGGGAGTTCCGGCACCCGTCCAAGGCGATGGCCTGGTTATTTGTTTTGTTCATTATTCCGGTGATCGGGTTCGTTGTCTATTATTTTTTGGCAACTGAATATTCCCAGCGGAAAAAAGTAAAACGAAAAGGGCTTCGGCTCGTAAAGGATATTCGGCACATGGGGAAGAAGCAAATCCCCTTCGATGTGGAGATTGAGGAGGAGCGGCTTCAAGGGTGGCGGCAGGAGCCACGGTTGTTCGCGCTTTTGAATAACATGCCGGGTTCGCAAATCATGATGCGCAACGAAGTGAAGGTGCTGACGAATGCGTCAGTCGCCTATCCGGCGATACTGGAAGCGATGGAGAAGGCCGAGCGCTTCATCCATTTCGAATTTTATACGATCCGGCACGACGCGACAGGCCGGAAGTTTCAAGACGTGCTGATGCGCAAAGCGCGCGAAGGCGTTAAGGTACGGTGCATATTCGACGGAATCGGCAGCTACCAGCTCAGCGAGAAATTCATTGGTGAACTGAAGCAAGCGGGCTGCGAGGTGTATTTCTTTTTGCCGGCGTTGATCGCCTTCTTCGATAAGCGGATCAATTACCGGAATCACCGGAAAATCGTCGTGGTCGACGGCTTGAAGGGTTTTCTGGGCGGCATGAACATCGGGGATGAATACTTGGGCGGCAATCCGAAGCTCGGGTTTTGGCGCGATACGCATATAGCATTCGAAGGGGATGCGGTCTATGCGCTGCAGAATACGTTCTTGACCGACTGGCATTTCGTCAGCGGCTATCGTTTGACCGATACGGGCTTGTTTCCAGAGCACGAATGCGCCGGCCGGAAGCCGGTGCAAATTTTGTCCAGCGGCCCGGATGCTCATTGGGACACGGTTCTGGAGATGTACTTCGGAGCGATTACGACAGCGAAGAAGCGGATCTTTATCACGACGCCTTATTTTATTCCGGAGGCCAGCATCATCATGGGGTTGAAAACGGCGGCCATCAGCGGCGTCGACGTGCGCGTCATTTATCCGAAGAAGCCCGATTCGCGGATCGTCAACTACGCCTCGTTATCGTTTATGGAAGAACTGATGCAAGCGGGGGTTCGCTTCTACGCTTACCACAAAGGATTCGTTCACGCCAAAGTGATCCTGATCGATCATCTGCTCGCCTCCGTCGGCACGGCCAACATGGATATGCGCAGCTTCTACAGCAATTTCGAAATGAACGCGGTTTTATTCGATAAGGAGACGCTGCAGCGTATCGAATCCGATTACTTGCAGGATTTGAAGGATAGCCGGGAGCTGAAGCTGGACCAGTTCGAAAGACGCTCCCGGTATCAGAAAGGCAAGGAAGTGGTAGCGCGGCTCTTATCGCCGCTTATGTAGGAGGCAGGATGGAGAGAACGTGGTCCAGGCTTTGCGGAGGGACGGCGGCGATCAGATCGCCCTTTTGCTGCAGCCGTTCTACGATGTTCAACAGATGAAATTCCCGCGGATCGCAGCGCAGCCGAACTTCGCTCCAATCCAGCGGCGTCGAGACCGTGGCATCCCGCCGGGCACGCGGCGTGTAGGGGGCGGATAACGTTTTACCGTACCAGTGCTGCAAATAATCGATATAAATCTTCGTCCCGCGATCCTTCTTCAGGCGCTCGACGGTGAACAGCCCGGGATACTTCTGAACGGCATACTGGGCGACGAATGCGCCGATCCGTCTCAGCTGTTCGAACGTATATCCGCGCTCCGCCGGAATCGGCACGTAAATTTGTACGCCGGTGGCGCCCGACGTCTTCGGGATGGAACGGATGTTCATCTTGTCGAGAATGTCCCCGATCACCTCCGCAGCCTCCATAATGCGCGGCTCCGGATCAAGGCTCGGATCGATGTCGATCAGCCATTCCACCGGCAGCTTTTCGCCGATCCGGTGGAAGGACGGGTGAAACTCCAGACAAGCGAGATTGCCGAGCCACAGCAAGGTCGGCAGCGAGTCGAGATGCACGTAGCGAATGTCCTCCAGCGTCGCCGTTTTCACGAAATGGGGCGTAGGCTCCGGGGCGTTTTTTTGATAAAACGACTTGTCGTTCCACCCGTGCGGAAAGCGGATCGTCGTCAAATACCGGTCGCGGCAGTATTTCAGCAAATAGGGGGCGAGCTGTGCCAATTTCTCCAGATACATCGCTTTCGTAATGTTCTTCTCCGGCCATAACGGCTTCTCCGGATTCGTCACGGTAAGCTCCTGGCCGTCGATTGTGATCGTCCCTTTCACCGGCGGTCGTTTCGTCGTGGGGCTCAATCGGCGTCCCTTCTTTCCTTGTCGGATTGCCGTTATTATCCGTTGCCGGAGAGGGAACTATACGGGTGTTTCGTCAAGGCGTGGCCTACTGCTTCTGCTGCTTCCCGGTCTCCGGTTTATGGAAGAACAGCTTCATCATGGGCGGAGTCACAATCGTGGTGACCAGCACGACGACGACGATCACAGAAAACAACTCGGGTTGAAGCAGATTGCTTTCCAAACCGATAGCCGCAATGATGAGTGCAACCTCTCCGCGGGATACCATAGCTGCGCCAATCCCTAAGGAACTCCTCCATGAAAATCCGGCTAATTTCGCTCCGATCGCCGACCCGGCCAGCTTCGTTGCTATGGCGAGCAGGCTTAGCCCGATAATGAGCCCGATATGCTGTGCGATTCCGCTAAATTCAGCGGTTACACCGATCGATGTGAAGAAGACGGGAACGAAGATGGAGTAGCCGATCGTTTCGACTTTTTCCGTTATCTCATGCTTGTATTTTGTCAAGCTGATGGCAACACCGGCGATATAGGCTCCGATGATAGCAGCCACGCCTGCATATTCTGCTAAATACGCATAAACAAAGCAAATCATTAAACCTGCGGAAATGACCGCCTCCGTGACGCGAAGGGGCGCGAATTTTTTCAGAACCCAAGGAACGACTTTCCAAGCCAGAAGGATGGCCACCGCGAAGAATGCAACCTTCTTCAGAACGACGGTCCCCAGATGGACATCGCCGCCTGCAAAGCTCATGACAAACGCGAGCGCAATAACGACGAGAATGTCGTCGATCACGGCCGCGCCCAATATGGTGGTCCCTTCGCGCGACTTTAATCTGCCCATTTCCTTCAACGCTTGAACGGAGATGCTCACGCTTGTAGCCGAGAGCAGCAGTCCAAGGAAGATAGACTCGGTCGGAGCCAGACCGATGGTCATACCGGCCAAATACCCCAGTGAAAAAGGTACAACGATGCCGCTAACCCCTACGAAGGCTGAAGCTTTCCCGGTACGCTTGAACTCTTCCGTGTCCGTTTCCAGCCCTGCAATGAACATCAGCAAGATAACGCCGATTTGACTGATTTCTTTCAGAATATCCGTGTTGGTGACAATCCCAAGCACGCTTGGTCCTAAGAAGATACCGATGAGAAGCTTGCCCAGCACGGAGGGTTGTCCCAGCTTGACGCTGAGGTCTCCGGCGATTTTGGAGGCAAGCAAGATGACGGCTAGTTGAAAAATAAGCATGATGATTCCACCTTTCATTTTTTATTCTTTGTGGAAGTACGAAAAAAATACAAAAAGAGCCTGTCAAACCATAGCCGCTAAAATGAACATAGCAAGGCCAGGGTGACAGACTCCTCCGAAAAACAATGTTAGATTTAATTGTTAAGGTAACACGTGCAAGGACTTGATACTTATACGCGGCTAAGATGTAAAGGTTTCATAACCGGGCCGTTAAATCAGGCTACAAACCATTATGCTATTGACCGGTTGCGACGAATTGTTCCACACGCGCCTTGATGGCATCGCGAACCTCACGAAATTTGGCCAGGATCTCTTCCTCGGTGCCCGTCGCTTTAGCCGGATCCTCGAAGCCCCAGTGCCATTTCACAACATGCTTATTCGAGATGACGGGACAATGCTCATCCGCATGTCCGCAAAGCGTAATGACATAATCGGCCTTGTTCAACAGCTCGGGATCGATCACATCGGAGGAATTCCCGCTAATGTCGACGTTCGCTTCCTTCATGACCTGTACCGCTCTCGGATTCAAGCCGTGTGCCTCCAAACCGGCGCTTTTCACCTCATAGTTGTGGCCGCCGAGCGCTTTCAGAAACCCGTCGGCCATTTGGCTGCGGCAAGAATTGCCTGTGCATAAGAAGTAAACCCGTTTTTTATCCATGATAAGCTCTCCTTTTGAATTACATTTGAAGTTCAACCGAGTCTTACGAAATCACGCTTAGCCACAAATAAAGCCCTGTTAAGGTGATCAGCAAAGTGGGAACGGTCAGCAAGACGCCTATTTTAAAGTAATACCCCCATGTAATGGTGACCCCTTTCTTGGACAAAACATGGAGCCACAGCAGCGTTGCCAAAGATCCGATCGGTGTGATTTTCGGTCCAAGATCCGAACCGATGACATTCGCGTAGATCAGCGACTCCCGAATAACAGCGGTCGTATTCGTGCCCTGAATAGCCAACGCATCAATCATGACGGTAGGCATGTTGTTCATCATGGACGATAGCAGGGCGGCAATGAACCCCATTCCTATTGTAGAAGCAAACAGGCCTTGATCGGCAATCCTTTGTATAAGTCCACCCAATATATCCGTCAACCCGGCGTTTCGGAGTCCGTACACGACGACGTACATCCCTATCGAGAAAATGACGACCGCCCATGGCGCCTCTTTGACGATGCGTTTCGTTTCCATATGCGGACTTTTCCGCGCGGCCGCAATAAACGTAAGAGCGGCGGCCAGCGCAATAAACGAAACAGGCAAAGCGATGAACTCGCTTAGAAAATAGGCAGCCAGCAGCACCCCCAGGATCACCCATGATAATCGAAACAACCGGATATCTTTGATCGCCTCGTGAGGCTTCTTGATGTCCTCATAGCGATAGGCTTCGGGTATGCTTTTGCGGAAATACAGATACAGTACAAGCAGGCTGGCAAGCAGCGAAAAGAGGTTCGGTACGATCATCCGGCTCGCATATTCCGCAAAGCCGATTCCAAAATAATCGGCCGACACGATATTGACCAGGTTGCTGATGACAAGCGGCAACGAGGTTGTGTCCGCAATAAAGCCGCTGGCCATAATGAACGGCAGAACCTTGTTCTCTTCAAATTTCAACGCTCTCACCATAGCCAATACGATAGGCGTCATGATCAGAGCTGCGCCGTCATTGGCGAACAAAGCGGCAACCGCCGCACCCAACAACCCCATATAGACGAACATCAGAACGCCGTTGCCCCCGGCCAAACGGGCCATATGAAGCGCCGACCACTCGAAGAACCCAATATCGTCAAGTATAAGAGAGATGAGGATAATGGCCACGAAAGCTAAAGTGGCATTCCATACGATACCGGTAACGGTCCATACGTCAGTGATGGAAACTACACCGCATAGAAGCGCTGCAACAGCGCCGCCGCTTGCAGACCAGCCGATGCCTAGTTGTTTCGGCTGCCAAATGACAAAAATCAACGTAATGGTAAAAATCAATAATGCGGCGATGGCCATGAGTTCCTCCTGTTGGTTAACAAATCCCTTTTACTTGAAGCACTTTTTCTTTAAACGAAGGGAGATAGTTTAATGTCTCCTCCAAATACGGTTTGTCGCTCACGTTAAGAGCATAGTAAACCCATTGTCCTTTTCTGGTTTCCGTAACTAGCCCCGCGGCTTTCAGCTTGCGCAGATGCTGACTTACGTTAGGCTGGGTCGACTGTAAAATTTCAACCAGGTCGCACACGCACATTTCCCGTTCTTTCAGGCATGCAAGAATGGTCAAGCGGGACTTGTCGCTAAGCATCTTATAATGTTCGGCCATGACCTCCAATTGCTCCACATTCAACCTCCCTAAGCACGCTTTTGCTGCTCCTTAAATCATAGTATAAATATATAATCAATTACTTATATAATCAATGGCTTATATTTTAATTTTGTGTAAAGACACGGATGCGTACCGGCTACATGATTGGACTTCAAATGACTAAAGCTAAGGAGAGAACTTGATGAGTCATGAAACAGCTGAAGGAGGCGCTATGATTTTAAAGCCGGTCGTTCCATTCGAACCTATAAACACCGATAAACTTCCAGCAGGGGATCATTGGGTTGCGCAAGTAAAGTGGGACGGAGTTCGCATGTTATCCTACTTCGACGGATCGAACGTCCAATTGGTGAATCGGAAATTAAATAATCGTTCCCTGCAATATCCTGAGTTTTTGTCTCCCTCCCGGTACTGTACGGCTTCTTCGTTTATATTGGACGGCGAATTCATCGCATTTGACGATAACAAACCGTCGTTCCATGAGATTATGAAGCGCGATAGCTTGAGAAAAAAACAAAGTATAGAGCTCGCGGTCGCTCAAACCCCCGTCACGTATATGGTATTTGACATTTTGTTCTGCAATGGAGCATGGGTAACAGACCGAGCCCTTTCGGAGAGACAACAAATTTTACAAGACCTGATCATTTCGCAGCCCGACGTCCAGACCGTTCAAAACTTTACCGACGCCGAAGGATTGCTGGCCGTCATGATCGAGCATCAAATGGAAGGGGTCATCTGCAAGAAGCTGGACAGCTCCTACGCGATAAACGGGAAAGATAAGCGCTGGCAGAAGCGTAAAGTGTTTTGGGATCTTTTCGCGGTAGTGGCAGGCGTTACTTTCAGGGGGGATGTCGTTAACTCCTTGCTGCTTGGATTGTATGATCAGGAAGGAAAGCTGTACTACATCGGTCATGCAGGCACCGGTAAGGTCACCCATCGCGAGTGGCGTGAATTGACGCAAAGAGTGGCCCCTCTTGCTACTAGAGTTAAACCGTTTGCCAATGAGCCTGAGAGAAGCAAAGATGCTGTTTGGGTAACCCCGGAAATTGTCGTTAAAGTACAGTTTTTGGAGTGGACTCCGGGGCAAACGATGAGGCATCCGAGTATTCAGGCTTTTGTCGATATACCTCCAAATCAATGTACGATGAAGCAAATTGTACATAAATAAAACAGGGGGCTGCCGCACAAATAAACCTAGCCGAATCAGCCAGGTTTATATCATGCCGGAGACTTTCCGACGGTCTATCCGTTTACGACGGCACGGTTTCCTTGTCTTTGGCCTTGCCTTTTGTGCTTTTGGCTCTCGATTTCGGCTTGTCCGGTTTGGTGCGGTCTGCAGGTAGAGGCGTCGGCTCCGACGAGACAGGCTTGACCGCCTCCAGACTTGCTTGCAAGGCCGACATTAAGTCGATAACGTTCGCACGGTGCGGCTCCGGCGCCACGCTGATTTGCTGGCCCGACACCTTCTGTTCGATGGCCTGCAGCACGGCGGCCCGGTAATCGTCCTTATACTTCTCCGGCTCGAAGGGCGTGGAAAGCTGACTGATCAGCATCTTCGCCATGTCGAGCTCCTTGTCGTTGACGTTGCTTTGCTCCGGCAAATTCGGAACCTGATCCACAGATCGTATCTCATCGGGATAAAAGATCGTTTCCATCGCAATGCAGCGGTCGATAATACGGATAGCCGCCAAGCTGCTCTTCGATCGGATCGATACTTTCGCTATGCCGATTTTGCCGGTTTGCTTCATCGCTTCCAGCAGCAGACTGTAGGCGCCGGCCCCCGTTTCATTCGGCGCCAAGTAATACGTCTTCTGGAAATAAACCGGATCGATTTCCGACAAATCCACAAAGTCGAGAATTTTAATCTCTTTCGTCACCTCGCCGGTCAGCTTCTCCAGTTCGTCCTTCTCAAACAAGACGAAAGCGCCCGGCTCATACTCATATCCGCGCGAAATTTCTCCCCATTCGACTTCTCTCTCGCAGTGCTGGCATTTTCTCACGAAATTGAGCGGCGTGTTGCATGCGGTGTGAATCATTCTCATTGAGATATCTTTATCTTCCGTGGCCGAGAACATCTTAACCGGCACATGCACAAGACCGAAGCTGATTGCGCCTTTCCATACGGTATGCATAAGCAAGCCTCCTTTGGACCGAAGTGCGGGCCCTTTTCCATAGTATGCGCAGAGAGGGCTCCACTCATTGAAGGTTTGGCTGGGAAGTTTTTTGCGGCTTCCGCCCGGCGAATGGACGAAAGCTTCGCCGGACAAGCTACCGTGTAAGGAGCTTGTCGGCTCTTTAGCGTATTTAAACGATGAGAGGAGGGTGAATACGGGTGAGCGAAGCGAACACATCCGGCGGTTTGGAAACAAACGATTCCACGCTTGAGGGAAGAGACTCGCATTTTATGGACATCGATCGGATGATCAACGAAGGTCTTGGTGGAGGCAACGTTACTCTGCACAACGGCCTGATCGACGATTCGACAACGGATACGATGGATCATCCCGACTCGGTGACCGGAGGTGAGGAACGATGAGAGTGCATCGGGCGCAAGAAATTTTGAACGCCGAGACGAAGATCGAGGTTGAATTCAACGGCGTTCCCGTCTGGATCGATAGCGTGGACCTGGAGCAGAAAACGGCCAAAGTGCACGCTGAAGATCAGCCGGCCGATGTGAAAGTCGTTCCGGTCGAAGCGCTGCAGGAGATCGAATAGAAGACGATCGAACGAAAGCCAGGCTTCCCGGCTTGCGCGAGCTTCCACGCCCGTGCGAGCCGGGAAGCTTTTGTGTTGCTACGAACCATTCGCAAGGTCTATAATGGGGTCATTACGTATTGCGGAGGCGGATATTTTTGGGAACGGTCGATGAATTTGCGCTGATCCGCTTGCTGACCGGCGGCAAGCAATCGACCGCCTTTCAGCGGGAGGGCGGAGTTGAGACCGGGATCGGTGATGATGCGGCGGTCGTGAATGTGAATCCGGGCACACAGTTGATTCTAACCTGTGACACGATGACGGAAGATATTCACTTCAAGCCTGTGACGATGCGATCCAGGGACATCGGGTTCAAAGCGATGGCTTCGGCGGTCAGCGACATTGCGGCGATGGGCGGCAAGCCCAGGTTCGCGCTGGTTGCACTCAGCTTGCCGAGGCAAACGCCTTTGGAACGGGTTCGCAGCTTATATGAAGGTTTGTATGATTGCGCCAACCGCTACGGCGTTCGCGTCGTTGGCGGAGACACGACCTCCTCGATCGGCGGCATGACCGTATCGGTGACGGTTATCGGCGAGACGGCCGCCGGTCAGGCGCTGCTTCGTTCGTCGGCGAAAGTGGGAGATGTTGTTTTCGCCACGGGGTACTTGGGGCGTTCCGCTGCAGGACTGGACTGGCTGTTGCAACGCAATCTGCCGCTTGAGCCCGAGGGAGCGGATGCCGAATCGCTCGCCTATGCGAAGCTGGTGGAGGCGCACTGCCGTCCGCTTCCGCAAATCGAAGCCGGGCTCGCGCTTCGCCAGTCCGGCCTGTGCCGCGCCCTTAACGACGTGAGCGATGGATTATCGAGTGAAGCATGGGAAATCGCTGAAGCATCGGGCGTGGGAATCGATTTGATCGAAGAGAGGATCCCGATTGCGGACGAGCTTTATACCTACGCGGCAGCCTCTGGCAAAGACCCGCTCGACTATGTGCTTTACGGAGGCGAAGATTACGAGCTGCTGGGCACCGCTCCCGCGGAGCATGCCTTGGAGCTGCAGATTGCGCTTGGCAAGGCGGGTGTTTCTCTTCACCTGATCGGTTACGTGAACGGCGAGCATTCAGGCGTACGTTTGATTCGCAGCGGCGGCGAAGTCATGCCGCTTGACAAGAAAGGGTATAATCATTTTAACGACGTCGGCGGAAAGGACGGGGTGTAACCATGTCCTCATATGTATTTATCGCACATGGGCTGGAGGATACCGTCAAGCTTGCGGCACGCTTGGCCTCGTTGTTTGTGCCGGGGACGGTTATCGCGCTTGACGGCGAACTCGGGGCGGGCAAGACGGCATTCTCTCAAGCCGTCGCGAAGGCGATCGGCGTGGAAGAAGTGGTCAACAGCCCCACGTTTACGATTATTAAAGAGTACGAGGGAACGAAGCTCCCTTTTTATCATATGGATGTGTACCGGTTGTCCTTGGAGGAAGCGGACGAGCTTGGGCTTGACGATTACTTCTACGGCGAAGGGATTACGCTGATCGAATGGGCTTCGCTTATCGAGGAGCTGCTTCCTCCCGAGCGTCTTTCGATTCAGTTGGAGCACGGGGAGAACCAGTCCCGCCGCTTTCGTATCGTCCCGAAAGGGGAGCCGTATCGGCAATGGTGCATACAGTTAAAGGAGAACGGATTGTTATTATGATGACAGCGGCGCGGCAATACGATGATGAACTATGGATGCTTTCGGTCGATACGTCCACGACGTCGATGACGACGGCGCTCTCGCGCGGCGGCGAATGGACCGGAGAACTTACCTCCTATGCGGAGCGGAACCATTCGTTATATTTGGTACCCACCCTGCAGAAGCTGATGGCTGAAGCCGGTATCCGGCCGAAGGAGCTGTCTGCCTTTGCGGTCGGCGTTGGTCCGGGCTCGTATACGGGCGTACGGATTGGCGTCACCGTGGCCAAAACGTTCGCATGGACGCATAACCTCGCTTTAATCGGGGTATCGACGCTTGAAGCGATGGCTCTGGGCGGCGCTTATATGACCGCGACGGGGGAGCAGGCGGATACCGGTGAAACAATAGTCGGTCAAGGAGGCCGGCTGGCGGCGATGGATGTCGTGTTGCAGCAGGCGAACGGGCAGCAGGAGAAGACCTGGGTCGTGCCGATGATCGAAGCCCGCAGAGGACAAGCTTTTGCTGCGGTTTACGAAGCTTCGCCCGCCGGCTGGCGTTGTGTCGTGCCGGACGGCATCCGGCTGATGGCGGCCTGGATGGACGATTTGCGCGTACAGACGGAAGCGGATAAGCCGGTTCGAATTATTTTTACAGGCGAAGTCGGGCTGCATCGGGAGACGATTCAAGCGATGGCGAATCTTTGGAGCGGGTCTGTGCACACGACGGAGCATGGCTTGAGAGCCCGGTTCGTGGCGGAGCTCGGTCGTATGCGCTGGAAGCGGGGGGATTTGGAGCATGTTCATGCATTGGTTCCGAACTATACGCAATTGGCGGAAGCCGAGGCGAAACTTCTCGCCCAAGGGACCTAAGGGAGGCTTCGCGAAGATGAATGAGTTCCATCATACGGCGGAGGCCGATCACGATACAGTTCGATTTCGTGCAATGACCGAGGCGGACATTCCCGCTATTTGTGAAATTGAGCAGGAATCGTTCACGACGCCATGGACGGCAGGCGCTTTTCACAACGAATTGACCAACAATCAATTTGCCAAATATACCGTGCTGGAGTTCGACGGTGAGGTCGCCGGTTACGGCGGCATGTGGCTTATCATGGAAGAGGCGCATGTGACGAACATTGCGATTCGCCAAAAGTACCGCGGGCAAAAGCTCGGCGAACGTCTGCTGACGGAAATGCAGCAAACGGCCAGCTTATTCGGCGTGCAGCGCATGACGCTTGAGGTGCGGCCCTCCAATGAGATTGCCCGGCGGCTGTACGAAAAAAAAGGCTTTCGGTCGGTCGGTGTGCGCCGCGGTTATTACACGGACAACCAGGAAGACGCGATCATCATGTGGGCGGACTTGCCGAAGATCAGCCGGAAGGCTTAGGCTTAGCTCAATTTGCCGGAAAGCTTATCTCAGTTTGATAGAGGATTTGGATAGGAGCGATACGTCTGTGAATACGAAAGCAGGGGCAAGCCACGGGCCGGGGGAAAGGTCCGGCGGGGAGCCCGTCTATATACTGGCGGTGGAAACGAGCTGTGACGAAACTTCGGTAGCGATCGTGCGAGACGGCCAAGAGATTTTGTCCAACGTCGTGTCCAGCCAAGTGGCCACGCATGAGCGGTTTGGCGGCGTAGTGCCGGAGGTAGCCTCCCGTAAGCACGTGGAAACGATCACCTGTATCATCGAGGAAGCGATCGAACAATCGGGGGTGTCTCCGGCTGCGCTCTCCGCGGTTGCGGTCACGCAGGGCCCGGGTCTCGTCGGCTCGCTGCTGGTCGGTATGGTAGCCGCCAAGACATTAGCGCTCGCATTGGAGCTGCCGCTCATTGGCGTGCATCATATTGCGGGGCATATTTATGCGAATCAGCTTGTTCATGAGCTCGCGTATCCGTTCGTCGCGCTCGTGGTTTCGGGCGGGCATACCGAGCTTGTATACGTCGAATCCGAAGGCGTCTTCCGCATTATCGGACAGACCCGTGACGACGCGGCCGGCGAGGCCTACGACAAAGTGGCCCGAGCCTTGAAGCTGCCGTATCCGGGCGGCCCGCACATTGACCGGCTTGCGCATGAAACCGGGGAAGGGGTGACGCTTCCCCGGGCCTGGCTGGAGCCGGATTCTTACGACTTCAGCTTCAGCGGGCTGAAGTCGGCGGTATTGGCCGCGTTGAATACCGCGGCGATGAAAGGGCAGCCACTGGCGCCGGAGGCCGTGGCCAAGGGATTCCAGGACTCGGTCATCGATGTCCTGGTGGAGAAGGCACTTCGCGCCGTGAAGGCTTACGGCGCGAAGCAGCTGCTGTTGGCGGGCGGGGTTGCCGCCAACAAAGGGCTGCGCGCCGCCTTGGAGGCGCGCTGTGCACAGGCGGGCGTGCCGCTGCTGGCGCCGCCGCTGAGCCTGTGCACGGATAACGCGGCGATGATTGCCGCCGCGGCGTTCTTGAAATATCGGCGCGGTCAGTTCGCGCCGCTGGAGTTGAAAGCCGAGCCGCTGCTGAAGCTGGAGGCCTGGTCGGTATAAGGCGCAGCCGTCCGTTCTTTGAGAGAGCGGGCGGCTTTTTATGTCTGGCAGGAATTACCTCGAACTTTTCGGTTGCTTTTCATTCTTAGTTTTGGTATATTACTTTTTGCCGCTTCTGAGGCAGGCACGATTGGCTGCATTCGTTACAAGAAACTTTTAAAAAAAAGACTTGCAATTTACGAATCGATCGTGTTAATATATGAAAGCTGCTTCGAGAGGTTGATTGAACCGACCGGAACAGTGGGATTATGAATAGTAGATT